>JADMJS010000093.1 GCA_018780435.1 Myxococcales bacterium | reverse complement strand
ACGTCGCCATCGAAGTCGAAGACATCCACAAGCGCTTCGGCGACAACGCGGTGCTGCGCGGCGTGACCTTCACGATCCCACGGGGCCAAATCACCACCATCATTGGGGGGTCGGGCTCCGGGAAGAGCGTCCTCGTCAAGCACATCATCGGGCTGCTGAAACCCGACCAGGGCGCGATTCGCATCGACGGCATCGACATCGCGAAGATGAGCGACCGTGAGCTCACCCAAGTTCGACGCAAGTTCGGGATGCTCTTTCAGCACGCGGCGCTCTTCGACTCGATGAGCGTTGGCGAAAACGTCGCCTTCCCGCTCGTCGAGCACACGACGCTGTCACGCAAGGAGATCCAAAAGGAAGTCGCAGAGAAGCTCGACGTACTCGGACTCGCCGGGACGGAGAAGAAGTGGCCGGCAGACCTCTCGGGTGGCATGAGGAAACGCGTCGCTCTGGCCCGCGCACTGGCGATGAACCCGAGCTTCCTAATCTATGATGAACCGACGACCGGGCTCGATCCGGTCCTGACGAAACAAGTCGACGAGATGATCGCAGATACGCAACATCGGCTTGGCGTGACCTCCATCATCATCAGCCACGACATGGCGTCGACCTTCCGCCTCGCTCATCAAATCGCGATGCTGGCTCGCGGCCAGGTCATCGTCACCGGTACGCCGGCCGAGGTGGTGGCCGCCGGCGTCCCGGAGGTCGATGCGTTCATCGCCGCGTCGGGCGTCCGCTTCGAGGAGCTTCGTGCTCAACGCGAGCGCGATGACGAGCGGCGCCATTCCGCGGACGCCGCCCGGCCCCACCGGCCCGTGGAGGCGCCCCGTGCGTAACGCGCGCGCCGCCTTGCTCGTCGGGATCGTGCTCATCCTCGGCGCCATCGCGTTCGTGGCGACCTACTCGGTGTCCCGAAAGCGCTTCTCGACCGAAGACACCTACGTGGTCCACGCCTACCTCGACGACGGCAGCGGGCTGGGTCCAGGAACTCGCATCACCATCGCTGGCGTGCCGGTGGGCGAAGTGACGGAGGTCAAGATCGATCCGAGCCGTCCGGAGCTTGCGCGGGTGGACCTCGCGGTCAGCAATGACCTCGTGCTCTTCGGAGGGGTGAAGGACGCCGCCGGCAGCGTGGTCGACGGCGCCGTCATCCGAAAGAAGGCGAGTTCGCTCCTCGGCGATCAATATCTGGAGCTCACCGTGGGCATGCGCGGTGAGCCGCTCCGAGGAGGAGACACCATCCCCACGGCGATCTCGGCCACCGGGCTCCAAGCGATCATGAAGGAGTTCGAGAAGTCGGGTAACCTCATCGCCCGGCTCGACACCATCTTCGTGAAGCTCGACGCCATCGCAGGCGACGTGCAGGCCGTGACGGGGTCAGTGCGTGAAGTGGTCGGGACCAAAGAAGGTGGGCAGCGCCTCTCGAGGGTGGCGGAGAACGTCGAGCAGGCCTCGAGCGACGTCGCCGCTGCGGTGAAGGAGATCCGAGCCTTCGCCGCGGACACCCGGCAGTTCCTCGAGAAGTCGGTCCTCGGCCGAGGTGATCAGGTCGGTCGAATCATCGAGAACGTCGAGCGCTTCTCCGACAACGCGGCCAAGCTCTCCGCGGACGCCAGCGACTCGGCTGGGCGAATCCTCGACAACGTGGAGGTCGTCACGCGGGACGTTCGACAGCTCATCAGCGGGAGCCGCGGGCAGGTGGAGACCAGCCTGGGCAGCGTCCGAGGCGCGCTCGCATCGTTCACCCGCACGCTCGAAACGCTCGAAGGCACCATCGCTACCGTCAGTTCGATCGTCAGCAAGATCGACGACGGCGAAGGTTCACTCGGGCGGCTCGTCAACGATTCGACGCTGGTCGACAAGACCACGTCGCTCGTCGAGAAGGTGGACGAGGTCGTGACTGACGCGGGCGACCTCGTGAAGAAGGTGACGCGGCTCGAGACCAAGGTCGAGCTTGAGTCGAATTACTTTGTCGAAGCGGACGCCTTCAAGAACTACGTCCGCCTCCGCTTTCAGCCACGAGAGGACAAGTACTACCTCCTCGAGCTCGTCGACGACCCGGGTGGGAAGTCGAGCACCGTCGTGAAGCGTACTCAAGTGGAAGGTTCAGGTGCTCTCACCGACTCCACCGAGGTCGTCGAGACCACGACCGACGAGCTCAAGATCTCCCTCCAGTTCGCCAAGCGCTGGTACTTCCTCACGGGACGCTTCGGCCTCATGGAGAGCACGGGCGGCCTCGGCCTCGATCTCGAGTTCTTGAGCGACGCCTTGAAGTTCACGGTCGACCTCTTCGACTTCGACGCCGAGGGGGCGCCCCGCATGCGCATTCTGGCGAGCTACACCTTCTTCGAACACTTCGCCGTCACGGCCGGTGTCGACCACACTCTCGAACCAGACGACTTCGACTGGTTCTTCGGCATCGGGCTCCGGTTCACGGACGGTGACCTGAAGGCCCTCCTCACGGTCGCGCCCACCCCCTCACTCTGAGCGCACGGCGTGGTGCGCGCAGGCGCGCCTCGGCTCGCTCGCGCACGGACAACGACAGGTACTCCATGGGACACTCCAAAGACGCCCCCCTCCCCCTCTCGACGCCGGGAGGCCCGAACGCCGAGGTCACCCCGCCTGCTCGTATCGTCGCGGTGATGAACGCGAACTCGGCGCTCGGACGTGAAGTCGTGCAGGTGCTCGACGACCAGGGCTTCGACGGTGAGCTTCGGCTCTTCGGTGAGGAGCTCCTGAGCCGCGGGATCGTCACGGACGCGCCGTCGGTAAGCACGAACTTCGTCCACTTCGCTGGGCGGGAGCTCACGATCGGCCCGCGTACACCGGAGCGCCTCCGAGGAATCCGAGTAGCGTACCTCGGCTCCGACGCCGACCTGCGGCTTGGCGCGTCGGTCGTTCGACCGGCGCTCGTCCCCGACTCCGGACTGGTTCACCCGCTCGTCGATCCCGCCGACGCCACTCGCTTCGAACACCGGCTCAACGCCCACCGCGGCACCGTGTTGGTCCCCCGCGCGCCCGTGTCGGTCATCGGTGTCTTTGCTCGCGCGCTCGCAAGCCGTCACGTCACCGCGACCGTGCTCGAACCGGCCGGGGAGCTCGGGCCGAACGCGCTCACCGAACTTTACGAACAGACGATGGCGCTCTTCGCCCACCGGTCCCTGCCCGAAGTCACCTTCGGCGGCCGACTGGCCTTCAACGTCCTACCGAGCCGTCTCCCGCTGTCGGGCGCCGCCGATCTGGCGAAGTGCCCTGTCACCGTGACCAGCTTCCTCGTGCCGGCGTTCGGCGGTACGACCATCGCCATGACCCTCGACACGGCGATCCCCGACGACGAGCTCGAAGACGTCCTCGAAGATGCGGGCGTGCAGCTCGAAGACGCGATCGACCCCGCGTCCATCCTCGGAGACGGTGGGATTCGCGCCACGGTCATGACCAGCGCCTCGCTGCCCGGCCTCGACGGACGTCGCCTCGTCACGATCCACGCGGTCGTGGACGAAGCCCGGCGCACGGCAGAGGCCATGGTGCGCGTCGGAGAGCTCCTGCTTCGCTGACGGCGGCGACGGCGCCGAAGCGTGCGCTGTTTTCGGACCGAGCCGGTCTCAGCGAGGTCGTACGGGAGCCAGGAAGGGGTCGAGAAGCGCCCGGAGGGCACCCACCCGGTCGAGAGGACGTATCGCAGACACCTGACGCCGCTCTCGTGCGGCCGTGGGAACCCCTGCCACGGGAGGAAAACAGCCGACTCAAGGGGCCCTCTCGCCCCGAGCTAAGCGGATTGCCTGACTCGAAAGCCCGTGCCCAGTTGACGGCTCTTCAAGACTTGGTGACACTCCATCCTGCGACGGGGCCGGTCTACCCCCGTCGCGCTCCGTAGACGGTGGTGAGCCGCTCGACATGGGGCCACCTTGAGACACCGAACGCCTCCCGAGGCCGAGGACAACGATGCAGAGTTGGGCAGAACACTTTCGCGCTGGCGGCGTCTTCATGTGGCCGATCGTCGTCGTGTCGGTGATGGTCCTCGGGCTCGTGATCGAGCGCGTGGTCACCCTGTACTTCACGGCCGCCGCGGACCGCGCAGAGCTACTGAAGATCCTTCAGAAGCTGATTGGCGCTGGCCAGATCGACCGCGCGCAGAAGCTGCTCGCCAGCAACCGCTCCCCCGTCTCGAAGGTGCTTCGTGCCGGCCTCGAAGGTTACGAGACTAGCCCGAAGGTCGCGCAGCTCCTCATGGATGAGGCCGCTCTGACGGAGCTCCCTCGCCTCGAAGCCCGCACCGGCTACCTCGCCATGCTATCGAACGTGGCCACGTTGACGGGCCTCCTCGGCACCATCGTTGGCCTCATCCACTCCTTCGCCGCCGTGGCTCGCGCCGACGCGGCCACCAAGTCCGCCAAACTCGCTGACGGTATCTCCGAGGCGATGAACTGCACGGCCTTTGGACTGCTCGTCGCCATCCCGGCGCTGATCATGTACGCCGTGTTGTCCTCTCGGGCGCACCATCTCGCGGACGACGTCCACCAAGCGTCGATCGCACTCTACAATTTCCTCATCAAGGCCGAAGTCCCCCGGACCGACGCCAAGACCAAGTCCGAAGGCTGATCGGGTTAGGAGAGCGCTCGTGCTAGAGACCCTTAGGGAGCATTTCCACGCGGGCGGCCACTTCATGTGGCCGATTGCTGTCCTCGGCATCGCAGCTCTAGTGCTGATGCTCGAGCGGACATACGCCCTGTTCTTCAAGGTCATCAACCGCAGCTCTGCGCTGACGACGATCCTGAAGAAGCTGATTTTGTCGCGCAACATTACGAAGGCGGTGCAGGTCGCCAGTGCGGACCCCACGCCGCTCGGACGCATCATCCGGGCCGGCCTGCTGAACGTTCGTCGTGAAGACGAGGTCGTTCAGTCCGCGATGGACGAGGCCTCGATGGCCGAGATCCCGGAGCTCGAGCGCCGCACGGGCTTCCTCCCCATGCTCTCGAACGTGGCGACGCTGACGGGCCTCCTCGGCACCATCGTCGGCCTCATCTCGTCGTTCTCCGCCGTCTCCGAAGCGGACGCAGCGACCAAGTCGACCCTGCTCGCCGACGGTATCTCGGAAGCCATGAACTGCACGGCGTTCGGACTCATCGTCGCCATCCCGTGCCTCCTGGCCTACGCGATCCTTCAGAGTCGTACCCAGCGCTACATCGACGAGATCAACGCCTCATCGGTGATGATCGTGAACCTGGTCATTCTGAACCGGGACAAGTTGGGCCTGACGGTCGAAGCCCCCAAGGGCTCGGCGGAGGGCTAACCGATGGGAGGCGTCAGTCTTCCCGGCGGCGGAGGCAAACGAGGTCTCGACTTCGAGATCAACCTCGTCCCGTTCATCGACCTGCTCTCCTGCCTAATCTCGTTCCTTCTGATCACCGCCGTGTGGACTCAATTGTCCAAGGTCGACACCAACCAGTCGACGTCGCAAGGCGCCAACCGCAATCCATCGGAGCAACCCCCGAAGTTCGCGCTGCGGCTCGATCCGACCGGATACACCATCAAGCACAAGGTCGAGGACCCGGACATCCGCGTCCCCAAGAAGAACGGCGAATACGACGTCACGGCGCTCCGGTCGCGTATTCAAGCGTATCGGGTGCAGTACCCCGCTTCGACTCTCGCGATCGTCGCGGCCGTCGACCTCGTCTCTTACAAAGACGTCGCGATCGCCATGGATACGGTCGTCTCGGGCGGCCTCAAGGACGTCTCGCTCGCCGAGGCGCCGACTGAGACCCCGATCCTGACGCCGGGAGGAGGCTGACCATGCCCGTCAAGACTCTCGGCCGCCGCGCCGGCTCCGGTGCGGCACTCCGCCAAGTCAAGCGCCAGCTCGAAGCGAAGGCGTCGCGTTCGCTTTACGCGTCGCTGAACCTCACGGCGATGGTCGACTTCATGAGCGTCATCGTCATCTTCTTGCTCATGAACTTCTCCGCGTCCGGCGAGGTGCTCTTCGTACAGACCGACATCGTGATCCCGCCGGGCACGCTGGAAGCGTCCATCGTCCGGGCCCCGGTCATCGGTATCTCGAACGAGTCCATGACCGTCGAGGGGACCGAAGTTGAGAAGACGCAGCGCGTCATCTCGGCAGGCGCCACGTACAAGCTTGAGGGGCTCGAGCAGGCGATGGCCGAGCAGAAGGCCACGTTCAAGCTCACCCATCCGAACGAGCAGTTCGACGGAAAGGCGATCATTCAGGCCCATGAAGGCGTCCCCTTCAAGGCCGTCCGCCGCGCGGTCGAAGCCGCGGCCGAAGTCGGCTACACCAAGCTGATGTTCGTCACTCGCGCCGTCGCGAAAGACAGCCTCAAGTAGTCAATCGGGGCGCCGCACGCCGCGCTCCCTTCACACAGTCCGTTGGTCAGTCGCGCCGCTTCGGGCCGCCCGGGTTGGGTGGAGCGACGACCCGTGCGTTCTCGGCGGCTGCGCTCCAGTCTCCAACGGCGTCTTTCAGATAGTTCATGATGTCGTCCATCGCTTGATCGTCGGACGCCGCCGTAGCACCGGCCGGGACGCTCGGAGGTGACGTCGGCGCATTCAGAGAGCGGGGCGGGACGTACGGCGCGGAGCTCGCCCTCGGTGCGGTCGCCACGGGCCGGGGAGCTGTCGGATGCACGGGGCCTGTCGGCGCTCGACCCGCGCCAGCGGGACTGGCGACGGGCCCCGTCACCGCTCCCGCTGGCCGAGGCGGCAAGTACGCGAGTGGTCCTGGATCGAAGCCAGTCTGACCACCCGGCGGGGGACGCATCGCGGGGCGCGCCGGATTGCCCGTAGTGGCGTTCACGCTGGGTGGAAAGGGATCCCGGGGGGATGACGTGGCGTGCACTGACGGCGGAGGTGGGCGGGTGGCCCCCGTGACCGAGAAGAGCGCCGAGTTAGGGCGCCCCATCGGCGCTTCGGCGGGCGGCGGCTTCGCCCGATTTTCCGGCACGTCGAAGGGTGCGGTCGTCGAAAAGACCCGAGGGGCCGCTTCGCGGAATCGATCTCGGACCTCGGGGGCGACGTCGCTGCCTGCGGTGGGCGCGGGCATGGGCGCGTTTGGACGGCGGGGCACACGCGCCCCATCGAACACACTCTCCGGGGGGAGCGGTTGACCATGGGCACGGACAGGACGACCCGCGTGTGCTTCGCTCACCGGCCTGCCGAAGAGCGCAGTGAATTGCCGATTGACGTTGCGGAGTTGCCGAACTCCCGCGACCGCGACCTGCTCCTGAAACTTCACGGCGAAGGGGTTCGTCGCCGAGAGGAGCTGGTGGAAGGCGCTTCGTTCGAGCCGAAGAATGACGCCATCCGTTCGGAGCTTGAGGGTGGCGGAACGCGGCGTGGGCTCTACCAAGGCGAGCTGCCCGACGAGGGTCCCTGCGGTGAGTAACGCGACGGTCCGCTCGCTATCGAGGACCCGGCGTCGGACTTCGACTTCGCCGGCGGCGATGATAAAGCACGCGTCACCATGCTCCCCTTCGCGGCAGAGGACCGTGCTCGCTGGGATGCGACGCGGTGGTGCCACCTCGACGAGGGATCGAAGCTCGTCGTTGGTGAAGCCTTTGAGGCACGCCACGGCACGAAGGTCGATGCGTCCGGGGATCGAGCCTGAATCTCCCGGGGGAGGAATGGTGATCTCGGGGACGACCACGCGTCGGCGAACGAGCTCGGCGTCGATGCGCGCTGTGGTGTCGCGGACGCGCCGAGAGATCAGGCGCAAGATGCTGCCCAGCAGCACCGAACCGACCTCCGGGGCGTGTTGAACGAGGGACTGCAGCATCACGCGGTCGAGCTCGAGGACGAGTGTGGCGTCGCTTGCGACGACGGTCGCGGCCCGAGGCCCCGGGTCGATGCACGCCATCTCGCCGACGATCTCGCCCGCGAGAACGGACGCGACGTCGGTCGGCACGCCGTCCGCGACAACGCAGACGTTCAGGCGCCCAGCGACCACGAGGACCAAGGAATCGCCGGACTCGCCCTCACGAAACACGACGGCGTTTTCTTCGTAACGACGCGGCCGCATCACGGCGCCGATAGCGTCGAGGGACCGATCATCGAGCTTGGAGAACAGCGGCACTCGACGCAGCGCCGTGCGCAGAACGTCAGGATGAACAGGCACGTCCGACCTCACTATTGCGGCGCACCCTAATCATCCATCCCCGTAAGTGTACAGTAGAATTCATTGGACTAGGGGTTTCCCCGATGTTGCGCAGCGAGCGAGCTCGAACCTCACGAGCCCGGGCGACCACGTCGCCCTGGAGGTTATCGACCCGAGACGAGCTCTCGGCACGTGGATTTGTGGTCAGCCCTGTATAAAGAAAACTGGAGACGCGCCATGGCGCGCCCCGACACGGTCAATCGAGGGTGAATCCTGGCGGGAGCTCTCGCTCCAGCTCTTTCATGGCCCCGTCGACGGCGGAGGTGATGGCGCGATGGCCCTCGAGCACCGACTGCACCGCCATGAAGACGGCGATGCCGGTCACAGTGATGTTCAGGAGCCACATCGCCGTCGTCATGCCGCGCGCCAGGGATTCCTCACCTCGCGTGGCCAGGTCGGCGAGTGCGTCTGGCATCCGCCCCGAACGCTCCGCGGCCACGATCACCACTCGTTCTTCGGGGGCGATGAGCTGCGCTCGGAAGAGACTCGCAGACAGGGCGTCGTCGAGCGAAAGGCGCGCGATGGCTCGCTCGGCGTGGAGGTCCGTGGTCGTACCGGCGGCGAGTCCGAGCGCGTCTCTCGCGCCGAGTCCGGCCCCGAGCGCCGCCGAGAGGCCGCGCGCGAAGCGGTTCCGAACGTGACGAACGTAGAGCGTCGCAGGCCACGGGAGCTTCCAGAAGAGGACGCGAACGGCGGGCATCGCGGAGACGGCGACGAGCGCTCCCGCGAGCCCGATGAGGGCGGCCGCCCACACGAGAGACGGGACCAGGGCGGCGAGGTAGGAACGACCGGACAGGAACACGCTCGGGAGTGGGCTGAGGAGGACGCCCGTGACGAGCAGGAAGACCGGATACGCGACGGCACGGATCAGTCGGGCTCGGAGCGCGATACGCTGCTCCAGCGCGAGCGCCAACGCGCGGAACGCGCCATCGACTTCGCCGATCGCCTCGGCGGCACGGATGAGCCCGCGGTCCGACGGGTCGATGAGGTCGGGCGCGACCTCGAAGGCGGCGGCGAGGGTCGCTCCACCGTCGAGCGCGGCAGCCACGGCCGGGAGGCTGCGCCGTAGCGAACCGGAGGCCATAGGCGCGAGCGTCTTGAGCGCCTCCGAGGGCGGCACGCCTGCTTCGAACAGCCGAGCGAGTGACTCGAGCACGTCTCGACGCGCACGTAGGCCCGGCCGCGTCACCGGCAAGTTCAACGGCGGGGTGTCGGCCGACACGGTCGCCGTGGACCGGGTTGGGCTCACGTGCTCTCGAACCGGCCCCGCCGGAGCCGACGGTGCGAATGTCGATGGTGTGACCGCTTGCGGTGGCGTCGCGACAGCGCGCGCCTTCTTCAGGATGACCCCGCAGCGGCCGCACTCCACGTCGCCGACTCGTACGTCGGCCCCACACTTCGGGCAGCGGTCGGTCATGGTCGTCGCAATCGGGCCGCGAGGGCCCGCAACACGCCGCCTTCGCGATGCGACCCGACCACGATGAGGTCGCGCGTGAGCCCGTCCAGGGCAATACCTCGCAGCGCGATGCCGTCGTGCGGCGCCGGACCGCAGTCGGCAAGGGACTCGGGGAGTGGCGCCAGCGCGTCAAAGATCCAATGGCCGCCTTCGCGACGCGCGTGCAAGTAGAAGCCGTGGCGACATCCCGAACGTATGATCCCGGCGCCATCTCCGACGACGTGGAGGTCGCCGCCACTCATGATCATCGCCTGGACATCGTGACGGTCGGACCAGAGTGACGCGGCGGGAAAGCCCTGCGGCTCCAGGACACGCCATCCCGTCAGCGCGTCCCAAGACGCCAGCATTCCGCCATGCCCACCCGCGACAACCGTGCCGGAGGTCGCGCCACCGAACGCACTCGCGAGTGCGAGGACCCCCTCCGCGCGCCCCGGCGGGAGCCGATCGAGCCGGAGCGGCGCTGGCGTCCCGACGGCATAGCTGACGCGGCCGCTGTGGACGTCGAGCGCCATACACTCGGTGTCGACATTGCCGTCCCAGGTCGCGACGCGCGCGACCGCGTTGCCATCGTCGAGCGAGAAGCCGCCCACGAAGAGTGACTGAGACGTGAGCGCCGAGAGCGCCCGGGCCTGAAAGGGTATCTGTCGGCCGCACTCCGTCTGGCCAAAGACGATCGGCATCCGCTGGCACTTTCCGAGCCCGGTGCCAAGGGAGCACCGGAACAGTGTCGAACGCGTCCGAGCCACTCCGTCGCCGTCTCCGGCCACGAACAAGGTCTGTCCGACGGCCGTCGCCGCTCGCAGGACAGCGCCCGGCGCGGTCTCGAGCGACGTGACGTCGCCGGTCGACAGCTCCACGATACCGTGGCCGCCGACGGCGACGTCGTGTGTCATCGCGGTTAGACCGTCGCCGAGCGCACCATCGGCGGCCGCGACCACCGGGATCGGAGTCGCTTCGAGCGTGAACTGGTCGAGGGTGAAGACGGTCGGGGTCCCGCCGAGCTGGCCGACCGCGAGCAGTGGTTCGGCGAGCGTCCGAGATCGAATGGCCGTCAGCGCCGACTCGGCTTCACTGGAGAGGCCGACCTCCCACTCCGCACAGAAACCGTCCCAGCAGAGCCCGCCACCGGACGCGCAGGTTACCCACTGAGGCTCCGGCTCGAAGAGGCAGCCGAGACCGGCCTCGCAACCGTCCCGGGTGCACTCGTTCCCGTCGAAGCAGACGAGGGGCGTCCCGGTGCAACTGCCGGCGCTGCAACGATCGCCCACCGTACAAACCTCGCCATCCGAGCAAATGCTCACGTTCGGAGTGTACAGACAGCCGAGGCGCGGGTGGCAGGCATCGTCCGTGCACGGGTTCCCGTCATCACACCCAGTGAGCGGCGACTCGCACGAGCCCTCGTCGCACCGATCGGGCCCAGTGCAGGCGTCTCCATCGGAGCATGCCCCTGACCGCGTGCGCCGAACGCAGCGGTCGCCGAGACAGAGATCGTCCGTACAGACCTCCTGATCATCGCAGTCCGTACCCGTGCGGCACTCGGCCGCGACGCAGTCGCCCTCGAGGCGCACCTCTCGGAGCCGCAAGGACACCTCGGGCGCGTCGCTGCGGCGGTGGACGCGAAGTCGGAGGGCGACGGCCCTACCCGCGAAGCGCGTTAGATCGGCCTCGAGGACGCGGCCACCGGCGGTGTCGCCGGTGCTGGCAGTGGCGTTACAGAGAACGGCGACCACCTCCGAGTCCACGAGCAGGAGAGCGCCAGCCATCGCGCAGTCTCCTGGCAGCTCGGCGTCGAGGCGCACACGTAAGGTCACGCCCCCGGCGAGGACCCGGGCGAAGCCAATGTGCAGGTCGTCGCTCCCTGACCAACCGGGAGGCGGCCCCTCGAGGTTATCGCCGACGCGAGTCCACACCGTCGGGTCGGCGAGGGGGGAAAGCTCGTCCGCGTCGAACCAGGCGCACGCCCCAGCGGCGCAACCCGCCGTCAGGTCGCGCGCGCACCGGCCCGCACTACAGTGGACCAGCTCGCACGGCGCTCCGGTGACGCAGTCAGCGTCCTGCTCGCAACACTGCTCGATAGCGGTGTGGACGCAACGATACGACCCGTCGCAGCCATCCGCAGTGCACGCGTCGCCGTCGTCACAGTCGGTCGCGGTCTCACACTCGGTGGCATGGCAGGGGCCCGAGAGGCGCACGTCGTCGAACTCGACGGCGGCCCCGGACTGGTAGACGTCGAGTCGAATACGGACCCTCCCCTGCCCCGTCAGCGGGATCGAGACAGCGCGCCAGTCGTGGAAACCACAAGGCAGGGCGACACTCTGACTGCCCTGCTCGACGTGCAAGCGCCCGAGCTCGCACGCGGACCCGAGGCCTTGCCGCAACGCGAACCTCAAGACGATGGGCGTCCCCGAGGCGCTCTGAAAGGGCGGCAGAGTCACGGAGGGCGTCTCGCCGACGTCTCCCGGATTGCTGAAGAGCCCGAGGTGACCCCCGGGCGAGAGTGAGCCGGCAGTGAGGCGATCGAAGGGCAACGTGGCCGTGAGGCCCGACGCGAAGGCGCGCGTCGGGACGCCTGAGCTTGACGTCCCGAGCAGCGCCGGCGCCGAGAAACGCTCTTCGAAACAGCCGGTTACGGGGCAATCGCTGGCGGCGGTGACCACACAGCCGACCGCACTGCACGCCTCGTGAGTGCAAGGGTCGCCGTCCGAGCAGTCTGCATCCGAGCTGCAGCAGCCCAGCTTGGGTGTCGTGGAGCACTTTCCCGCGCTGCACACATCGACCGTACAGGGGTTTCCATCATCGCAGATCGAGCCACAGGTGAGGACGCAGCCGGCGACGGCGAGGTCGTCGATCGCGGCGGAGACAACGCCAGCCCCCTTGCTGACGACGAGGAGCCGCACGGAGAGCGGAACGACGCTCATTGGGAGGGCGATAGCGACCGAGGAGGACGCCGTGTCGGCGCATTGGCGCCAGCGCTCCATCCAGGGCCCGGTGTCGCCAGCTCGAGTCTCGACGCGTAGCGAGCCGCCATCGCAGTCGCCGAAGGGCACTTCGAGTCGATAGAAGAACCGAAGTGAGGCGCCCGCCGCGGTGGTGAGCGGCGACAGTGATAGCGTCGCCGTGGTCGCAGGCCCAGTGGACAGCGTCACTCGCGCGTCACCGTCGCCGGCCAGGGCGTTGCCGGAGGCGGCCACGAAGCCCCCAGACAGGGCGATATTGGTCGACGCCTGCAGGCCGGGTTCGAAGCTGTGGAAGAGACAACTGCCACTCGAGCACGAGGGCTGGAAGGTCGTGACGCATTGCCCGCCTTCGCAACGGCCGATCGTGCAAGTTCCCGCTCCGGGGCAGTCCTCGTCGACCTGACAACACCCGGCGTTGCTCGACCACTGGCACTGCCCCTCCGAACAGGCAGCCGTGACGCACAGGTCCTCGTCCTCTAGGCAGTCCGTGCTCGCGTCGCAACAACCCGGGATCGGCCGTGCCAGACATCGGTTGTCCTCACACGTCGCGATGAAGCAAGGGTCCTCGGAGGCGCAGTCGTCGTCGTAATCGCAACACCCAGCTGAGGCCTCCACGACCGTACAGGCCCCGCCTTCACATCGACCTATTCCGCACGCCCCATCGCCCGGACAGTCGTCGTCCGTGATGCAACACCCTGGCGAAAGCTGGAAGGCACAGGCGCTCTCTTGGCAGGTCGGGAGCGCGCAGCTCGACTCGAAGGCGCAGTCGACGGGCGATGCACAACATCCGGGGTCGCGAACGACGACGCACGAGCCCGCCTCACAACGGGCGTGGTCGCAGGGGCCGGCTACGAGGCCGGCACACTCGATGTCTGCGGCACAACACCCGACGATGGGTCGCTCGATACACTGTCCAGAGACACAGTCGCGCAGCGAACAAGGCGCACCGGGTGCGGGGCAATCGGACGCGTTCTCGCAACACCCTGGGAGCGGCTTGGAGGGCTGACAGCGCCCAAACACGCAGACATCAGGCGTGCACCCTCCGCCGCCGCCGCAGTCGGCACTGGTCTGGCAACATCCCGGGACAGCCACCGCCACGCACACGTTCCCGACACAAGCCGCCTTGGTGCACGCGTCGGATGGCTCGCCACAATCGTCATCGACATTGCAGCAGTCGGGCCCCTCGGCGACCGTACAGGACGCATCGGCGCACACCCCGTTGCCGCACGAGAGAGCGGGTCCGACGCAATCAACGAGGGACGTGCAGCAGCCGTCGACGGTGACGTTGGTACAGGTCGAGCCCACGCAGGTCGCTTCAGAGCAGCCACCGGCCGGCGAGCACGTGGTGGCGTCAGCACAACAGCCAGTGACCGTCACGGTCTTGCACTGCGACTGAATGCAGGCCGCTTTGGCGCACGGGATCCCGGGTTCAGGGCAGTCGGAGCGGCGAGTGCAACACCCGGGCTTCTGGCTCAGCACACACGTCCCGGCGATACAGGCCGAGTTCAAGCAAGGCGCCGCGGTCTGACAGTCAGCGCTCGTCCCACAGCATCCGGCGACGCTGTCGTAGACGCACGCACCGTCGATGCAACTGGCCGTGAGACAAGGGCCGGCGCCGCAGTCCGCAGCGACTTTGCAGCACTCGGGAACTTCGGCGTGTTTGCATGCCCCGGCGGAACATTGGTCCTCTGTACAGGGATCACCGTCGTCGCAATCTTCGTCCCATGCGCAACAACCGGTGATGAGGTCGTGCCGACACTGACCGGAGAAGCACCCATCGACCGTACACGGCGAGCCATCGTCACATCCGGCCGACGTGACACAACACTCGGTTCGCGTGCGGCTCACGCAGCTTCCGCTGATGCACGCGACATCTTCACAAGGTCCGGCGGCAGGACAATCGAGCGCGTCGATGCAGCAACCCGGGACCGGCGTGGCGTTGCAGACGCCGAGCACACAGCTCGGCTGAAGGCAGGGGTCACCCGTCGAACAATCGGAGTCAAGGAGGCAACATGCGCCCGGGTCGACGTTGGTCACGCAGACCCCACCGAGGCACCGCGAGGCCTTGCACGGCGACGACGCGCCTCCACAGTCCCCATCGGTGTCACAGCAATCCGGGATGACGTCGTGATAGCAACTTCCCGCCGAACCACAGAGGTCGACCGTGCAGGGCTTGCCGTCGTCACACGCGTCAGCGCCGGAGCAGCAGAAGGGCACACCGACGCTGCCACACGTGCCGGCGACGCACGTCCCGATCTCACAAGGCCCCACGCTCGGACAGTCCGCGACCGTCGCGCAACAGGGCGCAACGAAAGCATGTTCGCAGCGGCCCGCGATGCACCGGTCTTCGGTGCAGGCGCGATCGTCTTCGCAATCGGAGTCCATGGCACAGCAGCCCGGCAGCGGCACTGGGAGGGCGCACTCGCCCGCGACGCACGAGACTACGTCGCACGGGCCCCCGGGCGGACAGTCGGCGTCCACGGCACAACATCCCGCAATCTGGACGGTGCGGCACGTCCCTCCGTCGCAGAAGGCGACGTCACACCCCGCGGTCCCGGGGCAGTCATCGTTGACCTGACAGCAGCCCGGGATCGGGGTGCTCACGCAGCCTAGGGCGGTGCAGACATCACTCGTGCAGGGGTCACCATCGCCGCAGACTCCGCAGACGCCACCGCATCCATCGGGACCACACCCACTGAGACAAGTCGGGACGCAGGCGTTCGCACAGGTGACGGAGACGACAAAACCGGGTGCGCCACCACTGAAGAGCTTCTCGACGACGACGTGGTACTCGACTCCGGCGACGGCCTGGAAGCTGGCTTCCGGCCCCGCCGCCTTGCACGCCGTGGCGTCACATGCGCCGCCAGGTCCCGACGCCAGAACCCGCAGACTGAAGCGATCGGCGCCGGAGAGGAGTGTCACCGCCACCGGGCCCGATTGTGTCGTCGTGAATCGATACAGTCGGTCGGCAAGTGGCCCGTTGCCGCACGACGTCGTCCCGACCTGGCTTGGGGCGTCATCCGCCAGCGCTCCAGGAGTCGATACGCCACAGACGAGTGGTGGCGCGACGTGGCACGGAGAACACGAGGCGCTCCCTCCACAGTCGGCGTCGGCGCAGTCCACCGAACCGTCGGCGTCGTCATCAACCGTGTTGACGCAATCCTCCGCGCACGCCGACGAAGACCCGACGCAGTCGCCGAGAACACAACGTTCATTGGCAGTGCATGGGTCGCCATCGTTACACGGGCCGACGCTCGAGACGTAAGCGCATCCCACCGTGGGAGAACAAAGATCGGTGGTACAGTAATTGCCGTCGTCGCAGGAACGAGGCACTCCTCGACAGTTTCCGAGGCGGCATCGGTCGGTCTCCGTGCACGCGTCGAGATCGTTACAAGGAGCGTCGTTTGAGATGGCAATTGTGTTACATTGCCCTGATTTCGGGTCACAGGACGATGTTCGGCACGGTCCAGAAGGCGGGCAAATCACGGTCGTGGTGGGGTCGGGAACACACGCGCCGTCAACGCACCGCGAGATCCCATTGCAGAGGTTGGCGGGCGCCGGACAGTCACTGTCAGCCGCACACGTGCAGATGGGGACCCCGGTGCAAGTCCCCGTGATGCACGCATCGGCCTCCGTACAGGCGTCGCCGTCGTCACACGGGATAGCCAGGGGGGCGAAGGTGCACCCGACCTCCGGGGCGCACACGTCGGCGGTGCACTCCTCGCCGTCATCGCAAGTCGTCATGGCGCCAAGCTGACAGGTTCCCGCCACGCAGCGGTCGTCCGAGGTGCAGACGTTCCCATCCGAGCACGCGGAGCCATCTGGGAGCATCGCGATCGAACATTGCCCAGTGATGAAGCTGCAAACGCTCGCCGAGCAGGAGTCGGCCGGCGACGTGCAGGGCACTGCGGCGCTCGTCTCGAGGACACACTGCGATGCGATGCAGTGCCAGACGCCCGTACAGCTCCCGAACCCCGGCGGCGCGCAGTCGGCATCTTCACTGCAGGGGCACAGCTTCGAGCCCGGCTTGCATTGGCCCGACTGACAGCGGTCTCCGACCGAGCATGGGTCACCGTCGTCACAGGCCGCGGTGTTCAAGATGGAGGCGCAACCGTCGCCCGGAAGACAGAAGTCCGTGGTGCAGGGGTCGCCGTCGTCGCAGTCGAGGCTGGTTCCCGCTACGCACTCGCCGAGGGCGCATTGGTCACCGAGAGAACACGGGTCGCCATCATCGCAGGTATCGCTGGAGGGGGTCGTGACGCACGTCCCGTCCACGCACGCGTCGAGGGTACACACGTTGGCATCGGCGCAGCTCACCGAGATCGTCCCCGGTGTGCAGACGCCAGCGATGCAGACATCGTCCAGGATACAGGCGTCTCCATCGATGCAGGAGGTCCCGGTCTCCAGATAGGACGCGTCGACCGGGCAGCCAACGGCGGGGTCGCACGTGAGCTGTCGCAGGCATGCGGGTGAGCAGGGTTGGCCGTCGCAGCTTGACGGGGGACCGCACGTCGCCGCCGGACCTGGCGTACAGCTTCCACCCTCACAACGATCTGCGAGTGTACAGGCGTCTCCGTCGCTGCATGAAACCCCGTCCGCTTCGCTGCTCTCCACACAAAGCCCGGTCGCCTTCTGGCAGGCCGAGACCCGACACTCGGCCGTCGCCGGGCAGACCACGCGGGTCGCGGGATCGACTCGACAGGTCCCGGTCGCTGTGTCGCAACGAACCGCGCCGTTGCAGGCATCGAGGTCGTCGAACATGGCGCAGTCCATATCCGACTTGCAGCCACAGGACTCCGACGACTCACCGCCACAGACGCCAGACTTGCACGCGTCCCCGTTGGTGCACCCGTTGCCGTCATCGCAGGGAGCCCCGTCCTCGAGCGGCGCCACCGCACACGCGCCTTCCGCGCAGACGACGGCCTCGCATGAGCCCGTCGCGGCTTGGCTGCAAACGAGCCCCCCGGGAGGGAGGACCACACAGCGACCGAGCTGGCACGCCGGGACGCCCGCGCACACGTCGCTCCCCCCAGCGCAGTCCGCGTCGCGAACGCAGGCGCATTGGGCGACGGGTGCCCCCGCCGTACACGTGCCGTCCTGGCAACGGTCGTCGGCGGTGCACGGATCGCCGTCGTCACATGTGAGGCCATCCGCAGACGGCTCGAGTTCGCATTCCCCGGTGGTTGGGTTGCAGCCAAGGCCGACGTGGCACTGTGGCGTGTCGCAAGTCCGGGTCGCGACGCGTTCGCAGCGGCCGGCCTCCGAACAGCGGGCTTCGGTGGCACAACGATCCGACGGGTCGGTGCAGAGGGACTCCGCGGGGCGCAGTTCTCGCAGACACCCCAAGGCGCCCCCTGGGCCCACCGGCCGGCACATGGCGACTTCACACGCACCGAGGCCCGCGAAGACGTTGGCGCAATCGACGTTCGCCGTACAGGGTGGGTGGAGTGGCCCCCCGGCGTCGACGTCGGCCGAGGCGATCACATCCGTGACGCTAATGGTCTCCGGTTCGATGGCATCGGAGTCGGTGCCCGCTGCGGAGCCGACATCCGAGGCACAGCGGCTTGAGGCGACGATGATGCACAGGACGAGCGCTCGCCACGACGCGGCACGTGTTGGAGCGGGGAGGCCTCGAGAAGCCGGCGCGGATGAGAGAGGGGCGGCTTCGGGCACTCGGCGATTATCCTGGGGCGGCCATCGAGGGTCAACTAGGACGGGGCTTCCGTCCGGAACAGACGACGATCGCCCGTGGACGCGGAGGATGGAAACCTGTCGGCCGGAAGCGTCAGAAGCGAACCCGCCGCACGCTAGCGCCCGACGACGACACGAAGCCATCTTCCGTGATGGACTCGGCGTCCTGCTCGGACGCGCTGATCACGAGCAGGATGGCAGGGCCGTCGTCGACGACTGCGATCGCCGCGGGGAGCGACTCCTGTTCGAGGAGGAGTGACGCGAGCTCCGTCGAGAAGACATCCTTGAGCCAAGCGTTGATGGGGCGCGCTCCCTGCTGCGCCGAATCGATGCGGCGCGCCACCACGCCCGCGACGCCTTCGCCGATCACGACAGTGACGTCGTATCGCGATTTGAGGGCGTCGCCGACCTGAAGCAGCCCGGCGGACGCGATGGCGGTGAGCGCCGGCATCGACAGCTCACCGAAGGAGACGAGGGTGGCGGTCTGAAGGAGCTCTCTCGGCAGCCGCGCGGTGGGCCCGAGGTGAGTCCAGCCGTCCGTGTCGCCGTCGAGGTCACCGTCGGTGTCGGTGTCGCCGTCGGTGTCGGTGTTGCCGTCGGTTTCGTCCACCGCGACGGAGAGAACGAGGATGGCGTTCGAAAAGTCGACCCCGAGCCCCTCGGCGTCATCGAGGCGGCCCGTGACGGCGATGGTCCGAATGAGAGCGAGCACCGTCGGGTGCGCGTCACTGGCATCTTCAAAGAGAACGATCGAGTGCGGCCTGCGCCGGACGCCTTCCGTGAGCAGACCACCGCCGCCGTAGCCGACGTAACCCGGCGGCGCGCCTCGCAAGGTCGCGACGGAGTGGGCTTCGGAGAAATCGGACCCGGCGAAGGTCAGGAGCGCGCCCCCCGTGACGAGCTCCGCGAGCGCGCGCGCGGCCGTGGTCTTGCCGACGCCGTGGGGGCCGGTGAAGACGAGGCACGCGGCCGGTCCCCCGGTCGAGCCGAGGCCGGCGGTTATCGCCGCCCCCACTCGCGCGAGTTGGGCGACGGCGCGCTCCTGCCCAAAGACGCGAGTCGCGAGGCGGGCCGGCAACGCGTGCGCCGCACGGGCATCCGCTTCGGTGAGCCGCTCGAGGGGGACCCGCGTCATCTCGGAGACGATCGAGGCCACAACGCGACCGTCGACGACTCTCGGGAGAAGTCGTGGTCTTTCCGCTTCACCGCTCGGCGCTGGGCTGTGACGTTCGGCCTCCCATTGTTCACAGAGCTCCGCGTGCTCCCCCTCGAGGCGGTCGAGTGCCGCGTAGAGGGCGGAGATTCGCTTGGAATGATCCCGACCGAGGCCGAGCTCGCGCGTGAGCTGATCGATCTCGA
Source organism: Myxococcales bacterium (assembly GCA_018780435.1). Classification (GTDB taxonomy): domain Bacteria; phylum Myxococcota_A; class UBA9042; genus SXOO01. Next base: position 25,801 of record JADMJS010000093.1, on the reverse strand, counting down.
GGTCGATGGCGAGGATACGAGCGCGGACCGACTCGATCGGCTCCGGGATCGTCGTGAGACCGACCGCGATCCTCGCCGCCGCGGTGTCGAGGAGACCGACGGCCTTGTCGGGCAACCGGCGCTCGGCCAAATACCGCACCGAAAGCCGGACGGCCTGCTCCACCGCTTCGTCGAGGATACGAACGCCGTGATGGGCCTCGAGGCGTGGCACCAGCGAGCGGACCATCATGCGGGCCGCTTCGGGTCCCGGTTCGTTCACAGGGATCGCGTGGAAGCGCCTCGCGAGCGCAGCGTCGGATTCAATGTGGCGCTTGTACTCGACCCACGTCGTCGCGCCGATGGCCCTGAGTGTTCCGCGGGCGAGCGCCGGTTTCAATAGGTTCGCGGCGTCTTGGGTCCCTGCCCTCCCGCCGGCTCCGACGAGCGTGTGGACCTCGTCGATGAAGAGCACGACACGTGAACCCTCGGCTTCTACGGCGTCGACGACGGCCCGAAGGCGGCCCTCGAACTCCCCGGCCATCGACGCCCCCGCGCGCAGGAGCCCGAGGTCGAGTGAATAGAGCTCGACCCCGCTCAGCATGGGCGGGACGGCCCCGAGCGCGATGCGAAGGGCGAGGCCCTCGACGATGGCGGTCTTGCCGACGCCGGCGTCACCGACCAGCACCGGGTTGTTCTGCCGACGACGAACCAGGACATCGATCAGTTGCCGTATTTCTCCTTCACGTCCAACGGCCGCGTCGAGCGCACGCTCTCTCGCCTGCGCCGTCAAATTGACCGCGTAGCGGTTTAGAACGGCGATACCCGACGTAGCCACTCGCCCTGGGGACGCGTCGGCCCTCGGGACATCGGCCGAGGGGCCGGGCGTAGGCCCCACGCTGCGCACCCGGTCGAGAATGCGGCTGCTCATCCCTTTTGGGATAAGCCCGAGGGACGGCAAGGTCGACGTGACGACCGCGCGTGCAGCCGAATCGTCGAGGAGCGACGCCAGCAGCTCCCCCGCGCTCGGAGACACGATGCCGAGCATCCCGGTGTGGCCCACCGCGGCCTCGAGGGATTGAATGAAACCGAGCGTCGGCACGGGGACGGTGGTTGACCCCGAAGGCCTACGATCGAGGTAGAATTCGCGCGGATCGAGGCCCGCACGGCGCAAGACTTCATGGACTTCGGGGTCGGCAACAAGCCCCGCCAGGAGCTCGGCGACACCCAGGGTTCCCGACGCGAGCGCGAACTCGGAGGCTCGTTCGAGTGCGTCTCGCGAGGAGAGTCCGAGCCGCCCGACCAGCCGAGTCAGATCGCGCGTCACGCGTGTGTAGTCGGGATCTTCACCACGGTCTCGGTCGGCGTGTTCGCAGCGTCGGGGGACAGGTCCACTCGGTCCGCGGCGTACGTCGTCCAACCTAGTCGGAGCGTGTTTGAGAGCGAGAGCCCCTTTGGCTGCCGGCCAGGGAGGGTCGCCCTGACGACGACGCCGAACTCAGGCCCTGGGCCAACGTAGAGCCGGGTCAACTTACAAAGCGCGTCGAAGGCGCTTCCCCCGGGCATGAACTGCTCGAAGAGGTCGACCGCCTTCGGCCGCACTTCGATGTCGAAGCCACCTGCCGCGTCGAACGCGCGGCCACCGAGCGCCGCCGAGACGCCGAGGGCATTGTTCCGACCACCGAGCCCCGCTCCTGAACCGAGCCCGCCGGCACCGACGCCGCCACCGCCGCCCCCGAAGCCGGCACCCCCTCCGCCGCCGGGCCCGCCGGAGCCGCTGCCGAAGCCGGCACCGCCACCGCCGAAGCCGCCACCGCTGGGGCCACCGGGACCACCCGGCCCGCCGCCGAAGCCGCCACCACCACCGCCGAAGCCGCCACCGCCGAGGCCACCGGGCCCGCCCGGTCCACCGCCGAAGCCGCCGCCGCCGCCGCCGAAGCTGCCGCCGCCGCCGCCGAAGCCGCCGCTTCCGAGGCCACCTTGACCGCCGGATCCACCGCCGAAGCCGCCGCCGGATCCGCCGCCGAAGCCGCCGGATCCACCGCCGAAGCCGCCGCCGCCGCCGCCGCCCACACCGAGTGCGGTGCGCTCGGCCGGGTCGAGGTCGAACCACTTGCCCTTCATCGAGAGGACACGCGACTCGACGCCGAAGAAATCCGACAACATCGCTTCGAGCCCCGAGACCGAGTCGGGTCGTCGCCCGAAGTGCGCGGAGTAGAACAGCGCGCACGCATCGGGGACCCCGAGGCGGCCGCGGGTCCCGTCGGTGCCCATGCCGGCGACAGAGAACAGGTAGCGCGCCATCGTCTGCTCGACCGGATGCCGCCACTGGTTCCGAATGCGGGATTTCACCCGAATTCGGTTGAGGATCGACATGAGCCGGTGATTGAAGATGTCTAGGAAGTCGCGCATCGCCGTGTCACGGCGCGCTCGGCGATCCATGAGCATGTCGGAGAAGGCGAGCGGGAGCGGCCCGAGAACCCCGGCGAGGCTGAGGAGCGCCGTCTTGAGCTCGGCCTTCTTCATGACGCCGTAGCGGTTCCGAATGAGCGTGATGTCGCGGATGACGCTCGCGGGGAACGCGAAGTCCATCTCCGCACGCAGCTTCACGGCTTCGGCAGCCGGGTCACCCGAGTCAGCGAGGCCCACCTCGGGCTGAACCAACATCTCGACGAGGCGTATGGCCTGATCGAACTCGAATCGATGCGGCTCGCTTTCGAGCGCGTCGATTAGAGGACGCGTTTCTGGCCACTCATGGGATCCCATGTGTACCAGTCCCCCTGCCGCTGTGCGCTGCGGATGACGAGTTGTGTGAAGGAATTGACCGACGCGTACATAGCGAAGTACCGGTTGAGGACCATCGCCAACGCGAAGGGGGTCGAGCCCGCATAAAGGCGCTCATCGAACGTGATCGTGATCTCCGTACCTCGGACAAAGCCGCGCCCAGCATCGGTGGTCATGCGCCGCATCACCTGCCGGGTCGACATCTCCTTGATGCCGTTGATCTCTGCTTCGGACCGGGCGCCGTTCGACATCTGGTAGAGCTTGAGCAACGTGCGAAGTGCCTGCACGCTCTCTGGGCCGCTCGACAGCGACATGTGATTGAGCGCCAAGTGGGACACCAGCATCCAGAGCGTCTTCCCGCCGAGGGGTGGATCGAGCTCGAGCGTCGGCTTAGTGAGACACGAGACCTGGTAGATGGCGGCAAGCGACTCGTCGAGCTCCAGCCGCGTACCGGCCGGGACTCGTTCGCCCACGTCACGGTTGGTACACAACGCTCGGGCGTAGACAGTCAGGTCGGCTGGCCTCACCGGCGAGTAGTCGCGGTCCAGGAACGACACCCAGACGTCGGTACCGCTGAGGCCCTTGCGACTGGCGACATCGCGCCGTGCGTGCCAGAAACCATGCGGTTCGTCGCCACGAGGGCTATACCGGAACGCGTAATACGGTGCGAAGGGACGCGGGTCCGTCTCACCGGGAGCGATCCCGAGGACTTCGAGGACCGAATGGATCTCGGTCGTCGCATCGTTGCGGTAGTCACCGACGAGCGCGTATTCGGTCGAGCGATGGTCGAAGCGGATCGGCTCGGTCGTCTTCTCGAACAGGTTGATGGCGGGAGCGCAACCGAGTCGAAAGGTGTCCTTGGTGACCGGGATCTGACCGGGCGGGTCGACGTCGAGGAGCAGAATCAGCTCGGCGTCTACATCGTTTCCGAGCCGCTCAAGCCCGGAGACGTCGACGGAGCGGAACGCCTCCGGAAACGCGAAATACTCCTGCAGCAGCCGATAGCCAGCGAGTGAACCAGGCGGCGCCGGCAAGATGGCCTCACCGTCGTCAAAACCGACCTCGCCGAGGACCTCCTTGCCAAGGACCCGGTCGGGCTGGCTGTCCGAGCGCAGGACGACCTTCACCGTGTTGCAGAAGACGAGCTCGAAGACCCGGTTTGCGGTGATGGCGCTGCCGTTGATGAAGAAGCGCAGCTTCTTCACGCCCATGCGGTCGAAGCTCACCGAATAGGAGCGGAGCCGAATTCGAATCGCAGACGCGGCGCCGCGCGCTTCGAGCGGAAGATTGAGTAGCTCCGGATGGCGATCCAGGCTCGCGTCAATGACTTCGAGGGGCCAGATAGTCGTGGCGTGGCACGTGCGATACGTGCACGACTCTCCGGACTCCGAGGTCGCGAAGAGGACCGTTCCCGCCTTCGCTTCCGTCTCCGCGGTGGCGCCCGCGCTCGGATCAGACTCGAAGCTGGCCATGGTCATCGACGGGATCGGGGCTGTGAAGTGTGGGTAGAGGATCCCGAGCAAGCTCGCCGAGATCTCCGGAAAGTCCGAGTCGATCCGGCGCTGGAGACGAGCGGTCAAGAACGCGAACGACTCAAGTAGACGCTCGGTGTGTGGATCGGACGCGCCCGTTTCGGAGATTCCAAGGCGTTGCGCCACCTTCGGATACTGCTGAGCGAACTCGGCTCCCGACGCCCGAAGGTAGTTCAGCTCCTGCTCATAGTGCCTCAGGACCTCGGCGCGCGGATCATGCTTCACTTTCGCACCTCGAGGAACGCCCCGCGGCGAATGACGAGGAAGGTGAGCGGCTCTTTGACGTGGCCAACGGAGAGGAGTGCATCGATGCGGATGCGAAGCCGTGTGTCGATGTCATTGGGTTCTTCGACGGTCACCGATACTCGTGAGAGCCGAGGTTCGTAGTTGCTGATGGTCGCGGTGATTTCAGCCGCGAGCTGCTTTCTATCATCGACGCTGCGCGGATCGAGGATGAAGTGGTCCTCGACGCCGTAATCGATGGTGGTGCGAAGGTCGAGATCGAGGGTTTCGCGCGCACGGCGACAGCGCGAGACGAGTACTCGCTCGAGCTCAACGGCTACCGACGCCTTCAGGCCGTCTTCGTCGAGCGCGGCCAACTGACTGGCCGGGACGGTGAGGTCCTCGACCGACACGAGCCGATCGAATAAGGGGGTCGGCGCGACGCGCACGGGCCTTTGCACTCAGTCCTCCAGACCGTCCGCGTCCACCCGGATGCGGTACCCCAGAAATGCAAACAGGGCGCCAGCGACGCCGACACCCTGCTCGGGAAGGACCCCGGGGATTGCTCCCCGGGGCGGACTGTGGCGCGGCGTAAACCGCGCCCAGGCCTACCTTACTTGGACGTGTTCTTCTGCAGGTTCCACGACGTGGCCACGTTGCCAGCGGCAGCGCCCTTGTCGTGGTCGTGCGCGACGTACGTCCAGGTGATCTCGTTGTAGTTGAACGAGACCGACTCGGTCGGACGGTCCGAACCGCCACCACCGACGGAGACGCTGGTGAGGATCAGGTCGGTCATCTTGATGTTGTAGTACTCGACCGGCTTGCCATCGTCCGCGGCAGCGAAGACGCGAATGACGGCCGACTTGATGGTCTTGCCGGCGGAGCAGTAGAAATTGAGCGTCGGCGACGTCTTGTCGAGGCGCTTCGAGATGCTCATGTCCTGGTGCACGCAGCGCCCGAAGGTGCGGCCCACGCCAGAGTTGCTCGACGAGATGCCCATGGCCACGCCGTGCGAGAACGAGAACAGCTCGATGCCCGTCTTGGACATCGCGAGGGTCGACTCGCCGGGAATGGCGTCGATTTCGATGACTACGTTTTCCATGTCACTCTTCCTTCACTGGTTTACCGACTACGCTCGACGCCAGGGAGGGCCCCAACGCCGAGTTAGCCGGTCGTTAAGTCACGACATCAACCCGCCGGCGGCGGGAGTTCCGCCACCATCCGGATCGAGGCCGTGAGTTCGTTGAGCTGGAAGTGCGGACGCAGGAAGACCACCGCCGAGTAGGCGCCCGGCTTGCCCGGGATCTCGGTCACGTCCACGCGCGCTTCACGCAGCGGGTACGAGGCCTTGACGGTCTGCGACGCAGTGTCGCTCAGCAGCACGTACTGAGCGATCCAGCGATTGAGGTAGACTTCGACGTCTTCGCGGCTCATGAACGAGCCGATCTTGTCGCGCATGATGACCTTGAGGTAATGCGCGAACCGCGAAGCGGCGAGGATGTACTGAAGCTGCGACGACAGGTTGGCGTTCGCCGTGGCCTGCGGCGTGTCGTACTTCTTGGGCTCGTTCGCCGTCTGCGTGGCAAAGAACGCGGCGAAATCCGTGTCCTTCGAGTAGCAGAGCGGGATGAAGCCGAGGTCCGACAGCTCCTTCTCGCGACGATCGGTGATGGCCACCTCGGTGGGGGGCTTCACGCCGATGTCGCCTTCCGGCGTCTCGATGGTGTGAACCGGCAGGCCCTGCACGAGACCACCGCCCTCGACGCCACGGATGGCGGCGCACCAGCCGAAGCTGGAGAAGGCGCTGGTGATGCGGGCGCCGAGCGTCCAGGCGGCGTTGCCCCACAGGTACTTGCTGTGGTCGGTGCCGTCCACGTCTTCGACGTAGTTGAACTGCTCGACCGGCACGGTCTTCGGACCGTAGGGCAGACGCAGCAGGACGTGCGGGAGGCAGAGACCGACGTAGCGGGAGTCATCCTGCTGGCGGAAGGACCGCCACTTGATGAGCTCCGAGCTCTCGAAGACCTTCGCGAGATCGCGCGGGATGCCGAGGTCGGTGTAGCTGGCGAGGTCGAACATGTTCGACGACGCAGCCGAGATGAAGGGCGCGTGGGCGGCCGCGGCGACGCCGGAGAGCTTCTCGAGAAGCCCGATGTCCTGCGGGTGACGACCGAACTCGTAGTCGCCCACGATGAGGCCGTACGGGTGACCACCGAAGGTGCCGTACTCTTCTTCGTAGACCTTCTTGAAGAGCGCGCTCTGGTCGAACTCGGTCGCCTTCTCGGCGTCCTCGAGCAGCTCCTTCTTCGAGGCGTTCAGAACGCGGAGCTTCAGGCGGCTGCCGGTCTCCGAGTTCATGACGAGGTAGTGCATACCGCGCCAAGTGGCCTCGAGCTTCTGGAACTCGGGGTTGTGAAGGATCTCGTTGAGCTGGGCCGACAGGAGCGAATCGATCTCGGCGATCCGCTGGCTCAGCGTCGCGACGAGGTCATTCCCGAGCGCGAGGCCCTGGTCGATGACCTGCGAAGCGAACTCAGAGATCAGGTCCTTGGCGTGAGCATTCTGGGACGCTTCACGCACCATCTTGCCCTTGGCGATGATTTGGTCGAGAAGGCCTCCACCCGTTACGGTGGCGCCACCCTCAGCTGCGGTCTCGGTAGCAGACATGGTAGTGTAACTCCTCGACCTTAGTTCTTGAGGGCTTCTTCGCGAAGCTTGGCGATCATGTCAGGGGACGCAGCGGCGCGCAGCTCATCGGCAAGCGCGTCGTTGCCGTCGAGCTTGGCGACGAGGTCGACCAGGCGCTGACGAGCGGAGAGCAGCTTGTTGAGCGGCTCCACCTGCTTGGCGACGTTGACCGGATGGAAGTCATCGATGTTCTGGAACTTCAGCTCAGCGGCGAGACGGCCGCCGTCCTTCGCGATCTTGTTGTCCACCGTCACCTTGAGGCGCGGGGTGGTCGACTTCATCACGTCGTTGAAGTTGTCGCGATCGATCTGGGTGAACTTGCGCTCCTTGATCTTCGGGAGCGCCTCCTCACGGTGGCCCGAGAGGTCGGCCAGAATGCCGACGACCATCGGGAGTTCTTTCTTCTCGATGGCTCCGCCAGTCTCGACATCGTACGTGATCTGAACCCGCGGCGGGCGGATTCGATCTAGCTTGTGCTGCGTGCTGTTCGACATGCGCTCTTCCCTCTCGCTTCACCCAACCGGACTCCGGCTTGGGTCTTCTCGGTCAATCCACGCTGGGGGGTACGCCCCCCCTGCGGTCTTGCTGACACAGGCCCCGCTTGTCGGACGGGAGCCTAGTGCATCGTGTTTGGGGTTGCAACTGACCCCAAAGAATTTTTAGGTGCGCGTGTTCGTCGGTTCACCGCACCCGCGTTCTGGCCCCCGAATCGGTCCTATCGACCCCGCGCCTGCCGCGCCGGCAAGCCTCCGGTCCATGGCCCAAGTCGTCCTACGTGGCGATGCGTCATCGGTCATTCGCCATAGGGGTTGAAGGGAATTCCGAGCACCTGATGCAATCCCACCAGCGCTTCGGGGCTCTGTACGAGCTCGCGCATGAGCTCGAAGATCGGCTTGTTCTCCCAACCAACCAGCCGCCTCAAGACGTAGGGCGTGGGGCTGTGCGGCTCCGTCCGCTCGAGGTAGTCGGCCACCTCGGCGAGCAGGCGGTAGGCTTGGGCTCGACCCGACACAGCGCCGGAGATGGGCGCGGACAGTCCCGGTTCCACGTCGTCGTCCGGGAAAGGCAGGGCTCCTGTATGGCTCATCGAGGGCTCCGGCTCGTACTCTGGAACGGGTCTCGGCGCTGGCGCCGGTGTTGGCTTCTTGAGTAGTGCCTTGGTCGACGTCCCCACGGCGGGGAGCAGCACCATCTCGAAGAGCGACAGGATGTCCCGCATCAGGTTCTTCAGACGCCTCAGACTGGGTGCCTCCTTGCTGCATTCCCGGTCGAGGATGTCGTCGATCGCGTTCAGGGCATCGGAGGCGGCTCGCGCCTGCCAGAAGCGGTCGATGATGAGCGGCTGGGGCGAGTCTGCGGCGGCGGCCTCGAAGCGTTCCCGCGTGACTTTGCCGTCCTCCACTTCGCGCTCGTAGGTGTCGGGCGCCTGGACCTGCATGGTCTCCAGGCGCATGGCGGTTTGCCAGTCGACGAGGCTGCAGGGCGGGAATTCATCGCGACGCCGCGGCGCAGCGAGCGGGACGTGGATGATCGAGCCCGAGAGGTTCTCGGCGAGCCAGACGAAAGGTGCGACGCGGTACTCGACGTCGCCATCCCTGATCTCGGGGTGGACGTCCGCCCAGAAGCTCTCGCAGAGCCCACGGATGAGCTCGAGGCCGTGCCGAAAGCCGCCTAGACCATAACGTGAGAGCCATGCCTCGGTCAGCCAGAGCGCGATCTGGATGTCCTTGGTCGACCCGATGAGCGCGTCGACGCAGAGCGATTCGACCTCGTCCCAATCCGCGGTCTTGACGTCGGTCTTCCAGACCCCTTGGGGGAGGTCGGCTCGCTCGGAGCGTCGTGCCGTCTGAATCAGGTCATAGGTCCCTGCATAACGAAGTGATTCGCCGCAGGGTCGGTCGTCGGAGATCGGGAGGAGGAGCGACGCGAGGTCGACCGGCACGGGTGATGGCGGGTAGGTGGCGGCGGCGCTCAACAGGGCCCCTCATGAACCGGTGCCACCCGAGTGCCCGGCTGAACGGCGCCATATCCGAGGACGATCAAAGTCGACCCTCGCACATCTGGGGACGCGAGAGGTCCGGGGTGCAGCTCGGGAACATCGGGAGGTTGAGACGCGCCTTCGACACGGGTGAGAAGAGCTCGATTCGGACGAAGAGCCGAGCCATGCGGACCTGACCGTAGTCAGGATCGTCCTTCGGGACGTTGCTGCGCGCGGTCTCGACTTGGAACACGAGCGGGTGCCGCGGCTCCTGTCGGTTCTCCATCATGTCGTCGGGCGCGCCGTGCGCCGAGAGGAGGCGAAGCAACGACCACGGACCGGCGTAGACGTAGGAGACGGTCCCGAGTTCGAGACGCGCCGACTCGGGGAGCTTCTCTTTGGTCGGCTGGTCCGGCGCCTGGGTCGCCCATCGGAAAGAGAGCTCGACGCGATCGGACAGGCCCCATCGGAATCGGTCTTCTTCCTTCACGCGCAGGTCGGCCTCGAAGCGAGCGAGACGCATGCGCCAGTCGATGATCTGAGAGGCCCCCACCTCGAGCTTCTGGTTGATGCGGAACTTGATGCCGACATCGAACGACAGTCCAGGGACCTGACCATCGACGGTCAGCGTGGTGGCGAAGAAGTCCGACACCGACTTGATGTAGCGAATGAAGGCTTGCAGCTCGCGTCGCGTACCGAGGAAGGTGTTGTTGTTCGCGATCGTCCCCTCGTGCTTCTTGATGAAGTCCATGGCGAGATCGAGGGCGCGCTTGACCTTCACCGGGTCCGCATCGAAGGGGCTGTCTCCCTTGAACGGGAACTTGTCCATGAGCGGCTCGAACTCGAGGCGCACCTCGTCCCAGAGGAGGCTCGCTTGGCCTGCGGCGAGATCGCCGCAACGTTCGAGGATCGAGTAGCGCAGCCACGCACGTTGGTCGCCGAAGTACTCACCAGCGTCGCGCGGAACGTCACGCAGGAGTGCTGGATCGCTACAGTTCTCCAGCGTGACCTTCGACATGTCGTTCAGGATGAAGGACTCGAGCGCGTCGATCGGATTGCCCGGCTGCTTCGCTTCCTGCTGCTTTAGAGACTCGATGATTCGCTTCCACTGCTGGAGCGACTGGTCGATCTGACCGGCTTCGTCGGGATTGCCGAGGATATCGGTCAGATCTTTGTCGTTCAGAAGGCTGACCAGGGGCTGAGCGCGGTCGCGGGCGAGACGCTTCACGACCTGGCGCTGAGCCGACACGAAGGACTTGAGCTCGAGCACGTCAGAGAGCCCATAGGCTTCGGCGACGGGCGGTGTGCGGCCGTCCCACCAGACGAAGGTGGCCTGAGCGGTCTTGTACGGGCGCGAGTTCGAGAGCGCGACGTCCGCGAAGCCGAGCAGCGTCCCCGCTTGCCGGAAGACGACGCGGCGGAGGTCGCGCGAGAGGTCGATGAAGCCGCTCTTGGCGAGCTGGTCGATCAGCCCGGTGAGGACGGGCTCCGCGCGCTTGAAGTTCGCGAGCTCACGCTCCTGCCATTCAGCGAGACCTTCGGCCTGCTCTTCGGATTCGTCCTCCTTGACCTCTTCGACGCGCTGCGAACGCGCGACCGTGGCCGTCAGGAAGTCGAGCGCGTGGATCTCGGCGATCTGCGACAGCTTCTCGGAGAACTCGGGACCGACGCTGTTGAAACCGCTGGCGCGAACGGCGTCGTAGTTCTGTGCGATGCGACGCGCGTTCTCAAGCAGGTCGACGTCCCAAATGAGCGTGAGGCTCTCGTCGTCGACCTCGTTCAGCTTGGCCGTCGGGAGGACGTCGAGGTAGTCGGCGTTGACGAGCGCTTCGAGTGCGTCGCGGAGCATGAGGACCCGCGCGTTGATCCCGAAGCTCGAGCTCCAAAGGCGCTGTTCGAGGAGCGAATCGAACTGCTTGACGCGTGTCTTGTAGAGGCGATCGAAGGCCTCCGTGAAGCGGCTCTGGCCGAGATCCCGGAGCTCTTGGGCGAGCGTGCGCGGGAAGAACGGCGACGCTTCGATGTCGCCCATGAGGTCCTTGAACTGTTCGCCGGGCTCCCATTGACTGCCGAGGAGCATCGGCAGACGGCTGCGCCGCGCTTGGCTCTCGGCATCCGAGATCGCCTCGGCGAGGTTCCGCATCACCTGGACCGTGACGGCCGACGGCTGTGGCGTGAGCTGGAGGCGCGAGAAACGATCCAGCTCGTCCTCCACCTTGCGCAGAGCGTCGGTGAGCTCAGCGGTATTGAAAATGGAGTCGTAGATGGCGCCGACGAGGTGCCGCGCACGTTCGGCGGCGATCTCCTGGAACGTCGTCGGGTCGAAGTCCGGCCCGACCGCCTCGCGCAGCGCGGTCTCGTGGTATTCGAAGTTCGCGTAGAACCCTGCCGGGAGCGCGGTGTCGAGGAGCTTCTCGATGAGTGCACCGAGCTCGGCCACGGACTTGGACGGCCCCGCTGGGGCCGACTGGGTCGCGGCATCGGCGGGAGGCTGTGCGACGTCGGCCGCGTCCTTGGCGCCGGCGGTCGGAGAGGCGGCCTTGGAGTCGGTCTCGACCGCCTTTCCAGCCGTCACGAAGTCTCGGTACTGACCGGCCGTCACTTCGATCGCCTGGAGGGCGTCGACACGCTGCCGGAGTTCACCGAAGGCCGGGGTCTGCTCGAGTGCCGCACCCGGTACCTGGCGAGTCTCCGACTGCGCGACGGGCGTGAATTGTTCTTCCGCCCGCAGCTTCAGCTCGGCGACGAACGACGGGAAGATCACCGTCTCGTAGCCGTGCGTCACCGCGGCCTGGATCTGCTTGTCGAGGTCGGAGAAGTAGGAGCTCGGCAGGAACAAGGACCGCAGCCGGCCGTACGCGAGCTCGCCCATGTCACCGAGCAACCGAACCGTGAAGGATCGCGAGTATTTAGCGGCGCCGTCCGCCGGTTTCGAGCCGCCCGCGTCGGCGACCTCGGTCGCGTCACCGCCGCGCATGCTGTTGAGCACGGGCTTCAGGACCGACGAGGCCTTCATGAGCCGCTGAGTCGCTAGCGCGATGCCGGTCACCAGTGTGATCACGATGGCACCATAGAGGAACTGGACGGTCCGAACGCCACGCAGCCGCGCCGCAAATGCGCGTGAGCCGAGCTTGGTGAGCCCGGTCTCGGCGAGGATCTTGGTCCCGAACAGCTTGTTCACGAAGAGCGGTTGCGCGCGGTCCGTCGAAGGCGGCGTGAGGATGGCCGTCCCGTCCGGACCTTCATCGGACGCCGACATCTCTGGGTCGCCGCAGAAGTAGACGCCGCGGAGCATGAACGGCTCAAGATAGACCGTGCTCTTGAAGAGGCTCGAGACGACCTTGGTCAGGCTGTCTCGCGTGCTCGTGAGCTGCTGACGGAACAGGAAGAGCTCGCCAGCGTCCGGCAGTGCCGGCCCGGGAGCCGACAGGAGCGCGAGCTGAACCTCAGCGACGGAGGATTCGACCGAGGCGTAGGCCTCGGTAAGCCACTCGTCGCGGAACGTCGCTTCGAGGCTGTACGGGTTCGACCAGCCGAGGACCTCCGGCCCAGCGGTGTCTGGCAGCTGCTTCACGAAGGACCCGAAGCCGTCCATCTGATCGCAGCGCGAGACCACGACGTAGACGGGGCAGCGAACGCCGAGGCGACGCTGTAGCGCCTGAAGGGCATCGAGCAGACGGCGAGCGACGAGCTCACGCTCCACCTCGGCCTGCGCACCACGCTTCATCAGCTCGGCGGCCGAGAACGTGAGCACGATCCCGTCGATGGGACGTGCCTTTCGGAAGCTGCGGAGGAGCCCGAGGAGCTTGCCCCACCCGGTACGGGACGACGTGGGATCGCCATCCTCGTACAGATAGTCGCCTGCGACTTCGATGACCACGCCGCCACTCAGGAAAGCCCAGTCACAGCCAGCACGACCGCTGAGCTTCTTGAAGGCGGGGTCTGCCTTCATGCCCTCGCTCTCGATAGCGGCGAGGATGCTGCTCTTTCCGGAGGCCGGCGGCCCGACCATCAGGAGCCACGGAATGTCGTAGATCGGGTCGCGCGTCGTGCTCTTGCGCTTCAGGTTGCGGACGCCGCGGCGGAAGACCGGCTTCAGTTGCGCGGGCTCCAGCGTGCGGATCGGGGCGGGTACACTCGGCGCCTCGGGACGGTCCTCGGCGGGCGCGGTTGCCGACTTGGTGTTCTTCTCCTTGCGGGTCTTCTCCCAGTACTTGTAGCCGAGCACCCCGAGGAGGATGAGGGTGGCGAGGCTGACGCCGCCGGCGACGTAGGTGTACCAGGCCATGGCGATGGGTAGGACGACCATCAGGGAGCGCTTCCGGGCTCGGTGAGAGCCGAATGGATGTCACTGGTCCCGAGCAGCCAAGCCCCGTGGCTCGCGAGCATCACGGCGACGATGATGAGGGAACCGATGAAGAACCAACGTGCGATCGACGGGAACTTCTCGGCCTGCCCCGAGGCGTTGTACCACGCGGTCTGCGGGCACAGCGGGACGCCCTCAAGGCGCCGACCCGGCCGTGATCCGTAGATGAAGTTGTAGAGTCGAGCGCGGTACGCGGCGAGGTTCTCGTCGCAACGGTCTGTGCCGTAGAACTTGCCCTTGAAGCCGAGGGCGAGGGCGAGCAGGTAGATCACGGCGACGCTGCGCTGAGACGAATCGCGCGCTTCGAGGAGATCTTCGAGGAGGTCGAAGAAGCGCACGCCCGCGTCGTGCGAATCGAAGAGCGCCTTTTCGATGAGGCTCTCGGACCAGTCGAGGCGTCCCGGCCAATCAAAGGCCAGGAAGGTCTCGTCGGCGAGGGCGGCCATCAGATAGAGCACTTGGCGGAACTGCTGGTATTCGAAGGACTCGGTGTGCCTCCCGAACTCGGACGACTTCTCCTCGAGGAAGCGCTGAATTCGGAGCCGGACCGCTTCAGGACTCAGCGTCGGATCTTCGCCGCGGCGCGTCTGAATCCGCTCGCGGAGCGCGTGGACCTCTTGCCAATAGGCGTCGAAGACCCGGATGAACCCCAGCTCCTCGGGCAGACTCGTGGGCGATGCGGTCATTGCTGAGCGCGCCTCACGTACAGGAGAATCTCAGACGGACGCGGGCTGCCATCGCCATCTTCGCGGTTGAAGATGACGAGGTCTTCGCCGTCACGCAGGAAGTTCCGGTCCGGCGTTACTTGGAAGAGGAGCGTGTCGCGCGTCGGGATGAGCTCCTCGAAACGATCGACCCACTCGCGACCCAGGCCTGGGATGCGGCGTGTCCGGAGCTCCTCGACGCGGCTGCGTGACGCGATGACGGAGGACTTCATCCACTCGGCGAGAGCCTCGTCGGTCACGCCGCGGCGGCGCTGGACGGATAGCACGAGCGGGCTGTCGAACCACTCTTGGCGGAACGCGAGGGAGAAGGCGTTCGGCTCCGGCTTGAACCGGAACCCGGAGAAGTTCTCCTTGGTGCCCTTCTCGAGGAGGCGACGGAGCGCGTCGAAGACCTCGCCGAAGCTCCCCCGAGGATCCCAGTGGTTGTAGGCCGGAAGCTCGGGCGGGACCTGCCCCGGGACGAGAGCGGCGAGGGGGCCCACGAGGCCCGTGAGCGCGACGTACAGCGTGAACGGCTGCACGGCCTTCGCGCTCGCGACCGCCTCGATCGGGGGCAACGGAGTCACCAGCACTTCGATTTGCCGGCAGAGCTTGGCGGCGCCTTCGGGATCATCCGTAAGCTGAAGCTGCTGTTGGCGGTCGTCGAGGACTTGCGCTTTACGACGGAGAGTCGCGCAGAGCTCCTTGGTCAGTCGGAGCACCGGGGAGGTGTCCGGGACCCGCAGCATCGGCGGGAGGTACTCCGTGAGCGTGTAGGCCTCGTTACGGACCTCGACCCGGGCGATGGGGATGGAGACGTAGCTCTCCGGAGCCTCACCGAGATGGAGCGCGAGCGCTGGCCGCAGGCGTCCGAGCGAGAGATCGACGCCGGCCGAAGACAAGTCTCGAACATTGGCGGCTTCGTACAGAGCGTAGCGAGTGCCCGCCGTTCCGGAGATCGGTCTGCCATCGACGAATCGAAGCACCGACAGGAAGACGAATGCGGGCGAGTTGGTCAGCTTGTTGGCGTGGGGCTTGAGGTCGAAGACGAGCTCGCCTTGCGAGGGGTCGTGACGGAATGGGAGGCCGTCGGGCATGACGCCTTCGGCGCTCGCGACTCGGAAGATGCCCGACCCGAGCCGGTGCTCGTCGATGTCGATGGCCGTGACGCCGAAATGGAACGGCGACGCGACCTGCGCATGCCACGCCGCGAGCATGGACGTGCGGAGCGATTCCTGTTGGAAGTGCTGAGGAGCGAGCAGCATCCCCTCCTTCCATTCGATGGCGTCGAGGGGGAAGTTGAGCCGTGGATGCTGAAACTGAGTCACTTGCTCGTGCCTTCCGTGGTCTGTCCAATGGGCTTGGTGGGGTCGGCGTCTTCCGGCTCGTCGCACTTTCGTGCGTAGACGCGCCTCGTTGGGTCCGTGGTGTGCTGCCGGAGAAGCTGGTCGACGAGCGGCGCCGCTTCGGCTTCTTCTTTGGTCAGCTTGAGGTTCACGCCTTTCGGGACGTTCACGCTGACCCGGTGGTCACCCTTGGCCAGAAAGTTCGAGAATACGAATACTTCGAGAACTTCAGGCGGGACCATGATTGTGATGGGGCTGACGTAGCTGCCGGGGACCCACTCCCAGTCATAGGCGACGAAGCCGAAGCACTCTGGAAAGTCGCGCTTCAGCTGCTTGCGTTCGTCGAACCACTGGCGGGCCGGCATGGCCTTGACCTTGGTAAGCGCCATCTGGCCATACACGAGGACGACCGAGACGCCGACGGGGTAGCCGCTATTGGCGTCGGGTTCGACGCGAACGGCCATATTCAGAGCCTGCGTGGGCTTGGCCGCTTGAAGCGGCGCAGCACAGGCCGACGCCAACGCCAGTCCGGCCATCGCCATGACCAATCGGCCTATGCGGGGTCTCACCACGGTCATGTCCCCTCAGGACGCTCGGCGCCCAATGAACCACGGGGTATTTCGACGGAGTGGCGTGTTCCGTCAAGATTTGGAGCCCGGTTCATGGATTCCTGCCGCCGCTTACTCGTCCGGGCCCGTTATGGCACATCGCCGTGGACTCGCCAAGATCCCGTATCGGCGATCACCGCTTGGGGATAATGACCTGTTTCCCCCCGTTCCCAGGGGGATCGTCGCGCGGTGACGCGCGCGCATGGAACGGCGGCGCCACTCTCGACGCCACTCCAGGTTCGCAGGCCACGTCCACGCGTCGCCCCAGCCCTCGCTCGCCTGTCCCCATCACCCTGCGGCGGCGTCAAACTTCTTCGAGGTCGATCGCGACACTTCGAGCTCCCGCCGCCCGCCCGCCTGAGTCGATGCCGG
This sequence comes from Myxococcales bacterium, assembly GCA_018780435.1. Lineage (GTDB taxonomy): Bacteria > Myxococcota_A > UBA9042 > SXOO01. Next base: position 9,225 of record JADMJS010000093.1, on the reverse strand, counting down.
TTCTGTCCAAGGGGTGTCCGATGTGCTATCGGACCGGGAGCGTCCGAAGGACCTCGCCCGCGGGGCGGTAGTCGGAGTCGTGCTCCCTACCAGCGGCCCTCGAGACGTCCCGGATCACATCGCCGAGGAGCTACTCGATGCACGTCCTGTTCGTTGCCCCCCACTTTCCAGCAAACCAACGTCAGTTCGTGAAGGCCCTCGCGGCGGCGGGCGCTCGCGTGACCGGGATCGGCGAGCCCGCGCCGGAGCACCTCGACTCGGATCTGCGCTCCTCGATGGTCGGCTACGAACAGGTGCGCTCCGTGTGCGACGTGCAGGCGCTGTTCGAGACGGTGCGGCGCATTCAAAAGCGAGGGTGGGTCGACCGACTCGAATCGACCGTGGAGGCCCACGTCCTCGCCGCCGCCGAGGTTCGGGAGGCGACTAAGATCCCAGGCCTGTCCCTCGAACAGGCGACTCTCTGCCGCGACAAGCCGCTCATGAAGGCCTTTCTGCGCAAAGCGGGCATCTCGACGGCAGCTTCGACCGGCGCCGACACCTTCGACGAGGCGCGCGCCTTCGCGAAGGAGGTCGGTTTTCCGCTCATTTTGAAGCCGCGGGCCGCCGCGGGCGCCGAAGGGACTCGCAAAGTCGGCTCGTTCGAGGAGCTCGACGCGGGCCTGCGCGCGTTCGGCCTCGCGGACGGCCGGAGCGTCGCTCTCGAGGAGTACATCGAGGGTCACGAGGGCTTCTACGATACGCTGACCGTCGGCGGCGAAGTGGTCTACGACTTCGCCAGCCACTACTACCCGAACGTGCTCGAAGCCATGCGGACCCGCTGGATCGCGCCCATCATCGCCGTCACGAACCGAATCGATCACGCGCCGGGCTATCGCGAGCTCCGCTCCATGGGCCACCAGGTCATCTCGGCCATGAAGCTCGGGACGACCGCGACCCACATGGAGTGGTTCTTCGGAGCAAAAGGCCTGAAGTTCTCGGAGATTGGTGCGCGGCCCCCCGGCGTCCGGACCTGGGATCTCTACTGCGCCGCCAACGGCATCGATCTCTATCGCGAGTGGGCGAACGCCATCGTTCACGGCCGAGTGTCGGCGCCACTGAGCCGCGAGTTCTCGGCGGGGCTGGTCGCGCTCCGGCCGGACCGGGACGGACGCATCACGCACTACGACGGGGCCGAGGCCATCCAGCGGCGCTTCGGGCAGTGGATCATCGACGCGCATCTCCCGAACCCCGGCACACCGACCCAGCCCGTGGAGGCCGGCTACCACGCCAACGCCTGGATCCGCATGCGCCACCCGGACTACGACACCCTTCGGGCGATGCTCGAAGAGGTCGGCCGTACGCTGAAGGTCTACGCGCGTTGACCTGAGAAGCCGAGCCCACCCGCCCACCATCCCAGCACGCCGAGGAGGCACCGTGAACGTCGTCTTTATCTCTCCTCACTACCCCGCCGAGATGGTGGACTTCACCCGCGGTCTGGCTGAGGTGGGCGCCAACGTCATCGCCGTGAGCGACCAACCGCTGGCCGCGATCCCCGAAGCAGTACGCCGACACATGTCGGCGTACGTCCAGGCCCCCATCTTCGACGAAGACGCGGCCGTGAAGGCGATCCTCGCCGGTCTCGGCAAGCTGCACGTCGACCGCGTCGAGACGCTCTGGGAACCCTGCGTGGTGCTCGCCGCCAAGGTCCGAAAGGCCATCGGCATCCCGGGCATGAGCCCGGAAGTCGCGCTGCGCTTCCGCGACAAGGGCCTCATGAAGGAGGCCGCCATCGCCGGCGGCGTCCGGGTCCCCCATGCGTTCCGCGTGCGCACGTCCAAAGAGGTCTGGGCCGCCGCCGAACAGGTCGGCTTCCCGCTCATCATCAAGCCGATCGCCGGCGCCGGGACCGCCGACACCTTCCGCTGCTTCGAGAAACGACAGCTCGAAGACGCCGTCCAGCGCACGCGCCACGTGACGGAGGCGAGCGTCGAGGAGTACATCGACGGGGACGAGTTCACCTACGACACCGTCTGCATCGACGGTCGCCCGGCGTTCGAGAACGTGGCGCAGTATCACCCTCGCCCGATCGAAGGCCGAACCAACGAGTGGATCTCGCCGGCCCAACACGTCTTCCGAAACCCGTACATACCGGAGCTGGCCGCGGGGATCGACCTCGGTCGTCGCACGATGGCCGCCCTCGGAATGACCACCGGATTCACCCACATGGAGTGGTACCGAAAGCCGAGCGGCGAAGTGGTGCTCGGCGAGATCGCGGCACGCTCGGGCGGCGGGAAGCTCGTCGACATGATGAACTACGCCAACGACTTCGACGTGTACCGAGAGTGGGCGCGCGCAGTGTGCTGGAAGTCCTTCGAGGCCAAGGCAGAGCGGCGCTACTTCGTCGGGATGGTCTTCAAGCGCGCGCTCGGCAACGGGCGCATCTCGCACATCGAAGGCCTCGAACGCGTCCGGGCCCGCGCCGGCCGGTGGTTGGTCGAGGAGGCGATGTTGCCGGTAGGCGCTCGCCGCCGCGATTGGAAGCAGACCCTCCTCTCTGACGGCCACGTGACCTTCCGCCACCCGGACTTCAGCGAAGTCTGGGAGATGATGAAGACCGCCATCACCGACCTGCGGGTGTACGCGGCGGGGTGACGTGCCTCTCGGACGCCGCTTCCGCACAAACCAACGGGCCTCACCTTCCTGCGCCCAAACAACTTCCACCGTAGTCCCAGAATGGGACGCGGGGCGTCCGATTTTGGGACTCGGATGGGACACGGCGTCGCCCAGGACACCGTCATCATCGCATTTTTATGACTGGCATGGCTCCCGCAATGAGTAGGTCCGGCGCCACGAGGCGCTCCCGGGGGCGCGAGCGCGCTGCTGGGCCACACCGAGCCATCAGGACCTGCCACCATGGAAGACAATCGCAAACGCGCCCGAAAGGCGCTCGAAGCACTACATCGGGTCTTCGGACGGGAGTCGGCCGTCATCCTCTCTGACGAGTCGAAGTCCGCCATCTCCGTCGTCCCCACCGGCTCGCTCGGCCTCGACCGGGCGCTGGGCGTGGGCGGGGTCCCACGGGGTCGGGTGATCGAGATCTACGGACCCGAGTCGTCGGGGAAGACGACGCTCACTCTGAACTTGATCGCGCAGGCCCAACGTTCGGGCGGGCTCACGGCCTTCATCGACGCCGAACACGCGCTCGACCGCGCTTACGCCGAGAAGCTCGGCGTCGACGTCGACACACTGCTCCTGTCGCAGCCCGATTCGGGCGAGGAAGCGCTCGAGATCGTCGAGCACCTCGTCCGGGAGGCGAAGGTCGAGCTCATCGTCATCGACTCGGTGGCCGCGCTCGTGCCGCGCGCCGAGATCGACGGCGAGATGGGTGATCAGCACGTCGGCTTGCAGGCGCGCCTCATGAGCCAGGCGCTCCGAAAGCTCACGCCGATCGTGCACAAACAGGGATGCGCGGTCGTCTTCATCAACCAAATTCGTACGAAGATCGGGGTCACCTTTGGCTCTCCGGAGACGACCACGGGCGGTCGAGCGCTTCGATTCTACGCATCGGTGCGGCTCGACATCCGCCGCATCGGGGGCGTGAAGGAGAAGGACGAGGCCACGGGAAACCGCGTCCGCGTGAAGGTGGTCAAGAACAAGGTCGCGCCGCCGCATGGGAGCGCGGAGTTCGACATCCTCTTCGGCCACGGCATCGATCGTGCGGGCGAGCTCATCGATCACGGCCTCTCCGTCGGGATCGTCCAGAAGAGCGGCGCGTGGTTCAGCATGGGCGAGACCCGGCTCGGTCAAGGCCGCAACAAGGCCGCGGACTACATGCGGGCCAACCCCAAGGTCGCCGATGCCCTCGAGCACAACATCCGCGCCGCGTGGGCCAATGGCGCACGCGGCGCCCTCCCCATTGGGGTCAGCGGCAATGACGACGAGGACGAGGACGATGACGCCCTCGACGAAGCAGCCTGATCGTCCTCTTCGAGCCTGAAGAGAAGGGTCGATCGCGTCCGGCGCTGGGGTGCCGCCGACCGCGGCGTCGCCGGCGGGCCGGACACGCTCGAGCCATGACTCGACACCATCACAGGAGAATCACCATCATGCGTAGCAACAATCTCGTGATCTTGAGGGGCCATCTCGGAGGTGCGCCGAGCGGGCGCCTCCTCCCGGGGGGCGAACGCGTCACTCAACTGAGTCTCGCCACCAAGAACGTCTATAAGGCCCAAACCGGAGAACGCCGCGAACGCACGGACTGGCACCGAATCGACGTCTTCGGCCCGACCGCGGAGTGGGCCATGAACCAGATGAAGAAGGGCGACTTCGTCCAGGTCATGGGGTCCATCCGTCACGACGTCGTGAGCAACGCGACCGGGACCAAGACCACCTACACGACCGTCCGGGCACACGAGGTGGAGCTGCTCACCCGCCGGCCGGGCGCGTCGGAGACGGCCGAGGATCCCCTGAACCCGTCCCCGCACGCCGCGCCGATGAGCGGCTCTCGACCCGCGGGTGGGCCGCCCAGTCTCGGGTCGCGGCCCGGCGAAGGCCCGGCGCCGTGGCTCCCGCGCGGGTCGACGCCGGCTCCGACGCGGCTCGATCTGGACGCCGTTCCCTTCTGAGTGCGACACGGCCGACAGGCCGAGCCAGCGTTCAAAGGGGAGACGTCGCTTGACCTCGCAGCCTCCGCGGACCACGCTCCCGCCATGAAGGCAGTAGATGCAGTCGTGGTGGGAGCGGGGCCGAACGGGCTGGCGGCCGCCGTTGCGCTGGCGCGCGCGGGTCACTCGGTCCACCTGATCGAGGGGGCCCAGTCGGTGGGCGGCGGACTGCGGTCCGTGGCGTCCACCCTGCCCGGCTTCATCCACGACGAGTGCTCCGCCATTCACCCGACGGGCGTCCTCTCGCCGTACTTGCGCACGCTGCCGCTGGCCGACCACGGCCTCGACTGGGTCCGCTTCGCCCACTCGTTCGGCCACCCGCTCGACGATGGCCGCGCGATCGTGAGCGAGCGATCGCTCGACGCGATGGTGGAACAGCTCGGCGTGGACGGCCCCGCGTATCGGCGCCTCGTGCGCCCTTTCGTGGAGGCCGGGCCCGATCTCTTCAAGGACATCCTCGCTCCTTTCGCCCGCATCCCGCACCGGCCGTTCTTGTTCGCTCGCTTCGGTCTGAAGGGACTGCTCCCGGCGTCCTGGCTGTCCCGACGCTTCGAGTCCGACGCGGGACGCGCCCTCGTGGCGGGATGCGCGGCGCATTCGATACTCCCGCTCGACTTCTGGGGCACGGGCGCGATGGCGCTGGTCTTCATGATCAGCACCCACCTCGAAGATTGGCCGTGCGCGCGTGGAGGCTCGGCCGCGATCGGGAACGCCCTGGCGTCCCTCCTGAAGGCGAGCGGCGGCACGATCGAGACCGGGCGTTGGGTGCGCTCACTCACCGACCTGCCGCCCCACCGTGTCGCCCTCTTTGACACGACCCCGAGAGCGCTGTCGGCCATCGCGGGCGACGCCTTGCCGAGCGGGTTTCACAGACGCCTCGCCCACTTCCATTACGGGCCGGGGGTCTTCAAGGTCGACTACGCGCTCGACGGCCCCATCCCGTGGCGGGCTCCGGAGCTCGCAGGCGCGTCGACCATCCACATCGGCGGCACCTTCGCCGAGATCGCCGCGAGCGAACGCGCGATGTGGGACGGCGCGCCGCACGAGCGCCCCTTCCTCATCGTCTGCCAACAAAGCAGCGTCGACCGCACCCGCGCGCCTGAAGGGAAACAAACGGGTTATGCCTACTGCCATGTCCCCGCAGGCTCCACGGTCGACATGGCACCGGCGATCACGCGGCAGATCGAGCGATACGCGCCGGGCTTCCGCGACCGGATCCTGGCGCAGCACAGTACAAGCCCCGCGGCGTTCGAAGCGATGAACCCGAACCTTATCGGCGGCGCCATCACGGGGGGCGCGGCGACGCTCTGGCAGCTCTTCGCGCGCCCTACCCTTCGGCTGAACCCGTACACGACGCCGAATCCGTCGTTGTTCTTGTGTTCGGGATCGACGCCGCCCGGCGGTGGCGTACACGGCATGAGTGGCTATTGGGCCGCGCGAGCAGCCATGAAGGCCTTGCAACGCCGGTGACGTCGCACCCCGGCGAGCCCGACTGACAAGCGAACCCGGTTCCGGTAGCCTCAGGGCATGCTAGCCGAGCTCTTCAGCGATTACTTCCACTGGAACGCGCTCGACGTGGCCCAGAAGCGCCACTTGAACGGGTACGTGGTCCGCACGAAGGTCGGCCTCATCCTCATCGATCCGCCGAGCTTGCCCGAACCGGTGCTCCCAGCGCTCGAAGCGCTCGGCAAGCCCAAGGTGGTGCTGCTGACCGGCCGCGCCCAGGAACGTCGCGCCAAGCAGTTCCGAGATTGGTTCGGCGCCCGAATTCTGGCTCCGGAGGGGGATCAGAAGCTGATCCGCATCCCGATCGACGCGTACTACAAGCCCGGTGACACCGTCCCGGGTGGGTTCCGGGTCCACGCGTTGCCGCACCAGCGCACGCCGGGCGAATGCGTGCTGTACCACCCGACTCAGAAGGTCCTCATCGCAGGCCACTTGGTCGGTGAACCGGCGGGCTTCATCCAGCTCGAAGACCGCAGCCTCTACGGGAGCTTCTCGAAGACGCTCGAAGCGCAGCTGCAGCTGCTCGAACTCGACTTCGAACGATTGCTTCCGGGCCGCGGAACCCCGATTCTACATGGGGGCCGTATCGCGCTCGCGAAGTACCTCGCGGGCTTCCGGGAAGGGGAGGTCAGCGGACATTGGTGACAGGGCACACCTTCGAATCAGCGTTCCGTATCGTGATGACCCTCGCTACGTCGTTTGGGGCCCTCGTCCTCGCGGCGTGTGGCGACGACACTCCCGTGCGGCCAGGCGTCGGCTCCGACACCGGGACCGGCGACGTCCAGACCTTCGACGTGCGCCCGGACGTGCCGACCGATGTCCCGAGCTGTCCGGCCGGTCTCTGTGACATCGACGTCTGGACCACGCCCGACGACACCACCACCGGTCCTCTGCCTGGGGAGTTCCTCTGGCCGTGCGACAACAACAGCGATTGCCTCAGCGACTACTGCGTCACCATCAACCTGCAGACAGGCGCGTCGGCGTGCACCAAGGTGTGTGTCGACGACTGTCCTGAGGGCTGGGCCTGCAAGACGACATCCGCCGGGGCCGATCTCGCGGCGCTCTGCCTCCCACAGCTCGATCGGCTTTGCCAGCCGTGCGTGACCGACACCGACTGCGGCCTCGGCAATACCTGCATCGCCCTCGAAGGCGGCCGCTGTGCCCGGGCCTGCGACTCCCGAGCGTGCCCCGACGATTACTTGTGCGCGGACGTCGGCACCGAGGACCAAGCGAACCTGCAATGCCTGCCGGCACACGGCTCATGCGACTGCCCTAAGACTGTCGACTTCCAGAACGATCCGTCCAACTGCGGCGTGTGCGGCAAGCAGTGCGACTACGAGTTCGCTGTGGCCGAGTGCGCCCTTGGCGAGTGCGCCATGGGCCCGTGCTTCGACGAGCACGTGGACCTCGACGCGGAACCAGACAACGGCTGCGAGTACGAGTGCAAGGCCGAGCTCGTCGCGGTCGATTACCCCGACGTGGCCGGCAAAGACGCCGACTGTGACGGCATCGATGGTGACGCGGACTTCGCGGTCTTCGTGTCGCCCGACGGCACAGACCTCGGCAACACGCTCGGCACCCGCGAGCTGCCCTTCAAGACCATCAAGAAGGCCATCGAGTTCACGACGTCCCAGCCCGGAAAGCTCATGATCCTGGTGTCGAAGGGCACCTACCTCGGTCAGCTCGTGGTCGAGGCGGGCATCAACCTCTATGGCGGCTACGACCGCGCCGCAAGCTGGGCTCGAAACCCGGACGTCCATGAGACGGTGCTTCGCTTCGAAGCGGTCGATAAAGGCGTCGTTCGCACGGTGATCGCTGACGGCATCGACGTCGCGACCACGCTCGACGGATTCGTCATCGAGTCGGCGTCAAATCCCGTCCCGAGCGGCTCGTCGATCGCCGTCCATATCCTCAATGGTTCCATCGGTTTCACGCTCGCCAACTGCCGAATCGCGGCCGGGAGCGGCGGGATCGGTGTCGACGGCCAGACCGGCGGTCCGGGCCAGGGTGGCAACGACGGTGCCGCGGGGACCGAAGGCATCGACGACTCCTGCAAGCCGGACAAGCTCATCGAAGGCGGAGCCGGCGGCCAGAACACCTGCGCCACCGGGGTAGCGCACGGTGGCAACGGCGGCTCATCGGGGTGGGGTGACGCATCGAAGTGTAGTTGGAGCGACACGATCGGGTGCGTCTTCTCGGGTTGCAACGGACGCCGCGACGCGGGCAAAGGCGGCGACGGCGCGGGCGGCGACGGCATCGGCGGGCCCGGTGGCGCCGCTGGGGCGCCAGAGAAGGTCGGCGACCCCGGCACCCCAGGCAACCCGGGTCCGGCGGGCGCGCCGGGCTCGCGGGGGAGCCGTTCGGGCAACCTGAACGCCGACGCCATTTGGTATCCCACCGGGGCGGGCGACGGCAAAGTGGGCGGCCACGGCGGCGGCGGCGGCGGCGGTGGCGGCGGCGGCGGCTCAGACAACGGCGCCATCGGCGACGGCAGCTCACACGGCGGTAGCGGCGGGGGCGGCGGCGCGGGCGGATGTGGCGGTGACGCGGGCACGGGCGGGCTCGGTGGGGGCGGCTCCATCGCGGTGCTCATCGTCGGCGCTGCGCCCATCCTCGTCGGGAACACGCTCATCTATCGAAACGGCGGCAACGGCGGCAGCGGCGGGATAGGCGGCGAGGGCGGCCCCGGTGGTCTCGGCAAGGACGGCGGCGGTGGCTGGGACGACAGCGCTGCGGGCGGCCCCGGCGCCGGCGGCGGCAAAGGCGGCCGCGGTGGGCACGGCGGCGGCGGCGCGGGCGGCCCCTCCGTGGGCATCTTCATCCTGGGCGAGTCCGCCCCGATCTGCGACGCCAACACCTACTCTCCCGAAGGGACCGCGGGGCTCGGCGGCATCGCGGGCGACGGGACGAGCCCCGATGGCGACGGCGAACCCGGCCTGAACGCCGAAGTCGTGAACGCGACACTGGAGTGTCTCGGGCCTTGAGGGGCGGTCGCCACGGCGACAAATCCAAACGGCGTTCAGGGCATCTAGCCCACTTTGCGCATCGGCGTGCCCGTGTCATCCTCACGCCTGGA
>JADMJS010000698.1 GCA_018780435.1 Myxococcales bacterium | reverse complement strand
CCGAGCGCCTGACCCGCCTCCTCGCCGACGTCGCCATCGCCGAGCTCCTCCTCGACCAAGCCCGAAAACACTCGGACCGCCGAGTCTGGCTTGAGCGCCACCTCGATCGCGCTCTGCCCCGCGGGCGCTTCCTTCACGACGAGATCACGACGACGGGGGACCGGGTTTTGGGGGCGCTTCGGCGGTTGGGTGAGGCGGCCTAGCGACCAGACTCGCACGCTAAGGTGCGTGTAGGACGTAGTTCTGCGGTCGTGTACACTTCGTTGCTCTAGATTGCCCTTCGCGTTGAGGCTACCCGCAGTCCGCGTTTTGCGGTGGACGCCTATGGTCCGGACCCGCCCTATTCGCAGGGAGCGTCCTTGGTGCATAGGGGCTCGCACCCGGTGCTGTCGCCGGCCAGCGGGATCGGGAAGCAGAGCCCGTGCTTGCCCGAGATCTGGCCGTCCCCGCCGTCGAGCACTACCAGCTTGCAGTACTCTCCCGCGGCACAGCCGAGGCTGCTATAGGCGCCATTGTCCCAGCTGGCATCCGGGTGGAAACACCGCTTCCGGCAGCCGGGCGTGCCACTCAGCCACGTCTGACCATCGTACCAGCCGTCACAGGCTTCATCGTCGGGACAAGCGGCCCTCGGATCCTCGAGAGACTTCGGCGCTTCCTCGTCATCCCACTTGGGCCAGCGGCAATACGTCCCATCCGGGTAGCAAAGGCACGCACGGCCCGTCGACGGTTCCTGGTTTGGCGCAACGTAGATGGGCACGTCGACGGGAACAAGCCCTCCGCACGTGTCCGCGGTGTCATCGTTCAGCAGGGCGTCGTCCGGGTCGACCTCGGCTGCGTCGGGAGCCGGGGCATCCACAAGATCGCTCGCTCCCGTGGCATCGGAGATGTCGGCCGTAGAGGTTGCGTCACCAGGCGAAGGCACATCGGTCGCGGTAGATGTGTCTGCCGCGCCGTCGGTTCCATCGCCCGCTGGGGTGACATCTGCGTCGTACTCGCCCGAACCATCCGTACCGGAGGACGACGCGGCAGCCTGCTTCTCGCAACCGACGACGCCGAGCATGATGGCCAGGCCCATCGAGAGAAGGCGAGCGTATGAGGTATTGAAGTTCATGGGGCGGTCTCTGGTGATCAGGTTGACGTCTAGAATCCGACTGGCTGTTGTATCAGAGAACCCCTTCGCGCTGAGGCGATTTCGGCGTGGACGTGCTGCCGAGTTGGAGTACGGAGGCTCTAGACGCAGGCCGACGACGCGGCTGAGGTCGCGCGCGGGGCTGGCGATCTTGGGCCGATGGTCGAGCATGCCGCCGCCGTCAGTCCGCCAGCTGTCAGTCTCGGATTCGAGATCGAGCGAACCTTGTGAGTGAACCCGTTCACATGGAGAGGTCGTTCGGGTGGGGGGCTCGGGTGGGACGGGGATCCGGGCGCATCCATCAGGGAGGCGCGGCCACGGCCGGCCTCCTCGGTGGAGCGTGGGTCGTGCTCGTCGCCATCAAGGCCCCCCGCTCGCCGTCCTCGCCGGGCGCTACGCTTGCCCGCCTCCGGGCGGCTCCGCGAGGGGCCTTGACGGCGCCTGCGCTCGACCGCACCGGTGGTTCATGTGAACCGGTTCACATGGCGAGGTTGCCTCGGTGGGTTCTCGTTGCGACCGGTGCCGGTGTGCACCCTCATGGGACCACCTGATTTTCAGGTCATGGGACCGGGGGCGGGGACTCGTGTGAACCGGTTCACATGGAGCGGTCGCGGGGTTGGGCAAGCATGGCGACGGGGATCCGAACGCATCCATCAGGGAGGCGCGGCCACGGCCGGCCTCCTCGGTGGAGCGTGGGTCG
>JADMJS010000728.1 GCA_018780435.1 Myxococcales bacterium | reverse complement strand
AGTTCAAGAACGAAGCCGGTGAGTTCGAGAGCCGCATCGCGTGCAACGAGCGCGAGAACTTCGCGGACAACAACGTCGCCACCGCCGACGTCACGCTCCCGAAGGGCACGGGCGGCCTCGTGACCGAGCCCTGCGCGCGCGGACAGCTCGGCCCGACCCGCAACTGTGGCTTCAAGGCGCCCGAGGCAGCGGTCGTGTGTACACCCGGCGAGCAGACGACGCTCAAGTGCGACGGCGGCACGCTCTCGGCGCCGGTCGCCGTTCGCATCTGCGAAGGCAGCAGCAAGCTCGGCGCCATCCCCTGTACCTATCGTGACGCGCTCACCACGGCGACGGCTGATGGGTCGAGCCTCCAGGTGACCTTCACCTGCCCGGCGGCGCGCGACGTCCCCGGCGGTGAGGTCGGCGGCAGCGTCGGCGTCTACGTGGCGCCCCTGATCGAGGGAGATCCGGCCAACGTCGAATGTCTCCCCTGACCTCAGCACCACTCACCCGAGCCCTCCTTTTCGCTGTCGCTGCCGTCGCCATCGCGAGGTCCGCAGGCGCGCACGGCGCGGCGATGGCCGTCACGGGTGTGCTCACCTGGACCGCCGATGGCGCGCCGGGCTTCGTTCGAACGACGCGCGGCCTCGCGTATTCGGTGAGTGACGGCTACCGCTTCGTCTGTCCCATCACGTGGGGTGGCCCGGACACACCCCTGATGGGGGTCTCTGGCGATGCCGTCTGGGTCGCCGGGCTGCGCGGACTCTCCCAGGTGTCGAGCGCGGGTGAGGTGACGCTCTCGTCCGTGCCTACCGCCTTCAGCCAACCACGGGGGCGCGCGATCGCGTCGGATGGTGAACAGGTCGTGGGTCTCACACCGGACGGTGCGATCGTGGTCGTCGCGCCGGGCGACCCCACCGAGGTCGCGCGGCTCACGCCGCCCGGTGACGCCGTCGTCATTGAGGGTCCCGGGCGGTTCCTCGTCGCGGTGGAGGACCAGGGTATCCTGACCCTCCATCGTGTCGCCAAGGACGCAGCCGGGACCGCGTGGGCCACGTCACCCCTCCTCACGGCGCCCTACAAAGGCAGCCCCACCCTCGCCCTGCTTCCGGCCAGCGGTGATGCGCCGGCGGAGCTGTGGCTACGCGGCGCGACCAGCGACGGCTTCCGCCTCGATCGCCTCGATCTCTCCGCGACCCGAGAGGGGCAGGCGGCCGCGCTCCAGACGACGCTGACGCCCGCCCTCACCTCGGGCGACCCCATCTTTGGGCCCGTGCGCTCGGAGGGGCAGCGTTACGTCGTCCTGAACGGGCAGATGAACCGCTTGGAGGACACCGGCGCCACGCCGCTGGTCGAGACCCCGCGCCTCTCGTGCCTCTTCGAGGAGCCCGGCGTGGGCCTCCTCGTCTGCGTCATCTCGGAGCTTCACCGCTACGACCCTACGGGCGGCCTCGGTGACGTCCGCGTCAGCGTCACCGAATTGCGTCCCCCGTCCATCGCCGGCATGGACGACAGCGATCGCGTCCATTGCCAGACGGCCTGGACCGACGTCGCCATCGACAGCGGCCTCCCCCACTCGCTGATGCACCCCGCGGAGTGGCAGACGCCTTCGTCGGCCGACGACGTGGGCGCCGATGTCGGCCTGGGGACGGACGTCGCGGCACCCGAGCCGGCCGCATCCACTGGATGTGGGGTCTCCGCGCCTCGACCGCGTTGCGGGTGGGTCGCCGGGGTGCTCGGGTGCCTGCTGCTCTTCAGTCTACGCGTTCGACGGGCGCATCGCTGACGAGACGCGCGCGTCACCGAACGAGCGCGTCCAACTCGGCTGCTGCGGCTGCGTGGTTCCGA
>JADMJS010000555.1 GCA_018780435.1 Myxococcales bacterium | reverse complement strand
CGCACTCGGCGCCGAGCTCCTCGATGCAGCGCTGCTCGTAGCGCGCCGAGTCCTCAGGCGACAGCAGGTCGACCCATTTCTTGTTCTCGCCCTTGTTGATGAACGACTTGGCGCCGCCCTCGAAGATGGCGCCGGCGAGCGGCGTCACGAGCTCGGCGTTGGCCTTCATCCAGTCAAACGTGCAGTGCTCGACCTGCGTGGGGAACTTTGCCTCGTCGATCTCCACCTCGAGAAACGCGGCGATCTTGCGCATCTCGCCCGCCAGATCCTTTTTCAGATCGGCAAAGTGCACGAGGCGCACGTTGGGCAGATTGCGGGCCGCCCACCACGTCTTGACGTTCTCAAAGAACGACCAGAACGGCGCTCCATCGGTCTCAAGGAACGCCTTGACGTAGGCGGCCGGATCCGGGTTCGGGCGGCCGATCGGCGGGCCCACGAGGCCCGGGGTGTTGTTGAGCGCGTCGTACCACATCTGATTGGCCTTGCTATGGTGGTTGAAAAGCGACTGGGCAACGTCGCGGCCGTCTCGCAAAACATAGAGATATTTGGCCTTGGGCGAGAACACCAGCGCGTCGAGCGGCAGGTGCGTCTTGATCACGCGACGGTGAGTCTGCGCCTCGAGAGCCGCAGTCATGACCTCGAGCGGCACGATGCGAATGTCGAACCACGGCGACGCGTCGTGCATCGGCTTGCCGTCGGGAGTGAGCAGCTCGCCGCCGTGCAGCAGCTGGTGCACGATCCACTGCGTCCAGGTCGTGCCCGCCTTGCCGTAGGTGGCCACGATCACGTCGTTGTCGCGAAACTTGAAATCGTTCCAGTTCTGGCTGCGCATGTGGTGGTTCTCGAGCTCGCGGGTCTTGGTGGGCACAAAGGGAGCAGGAGAGGTCATCGGAAAGCGGTGGCTTGGTGTCTGGGAAAAAAGTCAACGGTTTTTTCTGAGGTTGGGTCGCGCAAGGGCGGCGGGGCGGCGGGCTGGTCAACGTTCAAAGCCGCGACGCTGGTGAAAGTGCTTGATGGCCACCACCAAGTCCCACTTCTTGTGCATCGGGATCGAGTTGGGGAACGCTTCGTCGAGGATCTCGACGAGGAGGAGGGCAGGGATGAAGAGCGGCTGAAGCTCGGTGAGGATGACGATGGCCTGGTCGCGGATCATGGCGAGCGCGGTGGTGGCGGCAAACAGCTCGGGCAGTTTGGAGCGCGAGTCGGTGAACGAGTTGGCGTTGGCGGGGCCGACGTCGATCGGGAGCGGGTTGCCGTCGAGCTACAAGGATAGTCGTTAGTGGGTGTGAGCGCAGGCTGGCAACGGAACCGGAAGCTTACGCAGAGCTCGGTTGTCGGCGGCAATCGATCAAGCTCCAGCGGCAGCCACGTCAGCCGATTGTGTCTGAGCTAAGAGCGCGTCAGACACGAAATCAAATGGGCTGACGTACCCACAGCCCGCGCAGCAACGGCAGCCGACCAAGCTCTGGCGGCACTGCCGTCAACGCGTTGTTGTTGAGCTGAGCGCGGGCGGTGAGACAGCGACAGCAGGCCTACGCTGCTCACTGCCAACAGCTCGAGTGCTGTGAGCCGTCCGATCTCGCGCGGCACGGACACGAGCGCGCTGTTGCCGAGCTGACGAAAAAAGAAGTCAGATGTGGCAAGGCACCGGGCTGCGGCTCACATAAAGCGCCGTTAAAGCCGTCAAGCGACCGATCTCGGGTGGAATCGCGACCAAGCGATTGACCATCAGCTGCGCAGCAATGCGTGAGCAAACGGGCGCATCGGCGGCGGCGGCAACGCACGTTCAGCGCCTTCAGCTGCGTCATGGCAAACACGCCCGCAGGGATTTCGGTAA
>JADMJS010000671.1 GCA_018780435.1 Myxococcales bacterium | reverse complement strand
GGTTCGACAAGACCTTCGACTCGTTCTGGTTCAATCCGAACCCCAACTGGGGCGCCTTCGATCCGAACGCGGACGACGATCCGAGCCTCGATCGCGACGACATCGACGGCTGGGGGCCCGAGAACCTGAACCTGAACGTCCCCGAGGACGGCGCCACCTACCACATCGGTGTCCACTACTGGAACGACTGGGGGCTCGGCGAGACCCTGGCGACCGTACGCGTCTACATCTATGGCGAGCTCAACGCCGAGGTGAAGGACATCCCACTCCAGGAGCGCGACTTCTGGTACGTCGGGACCATCCCCTGGGCCGCCGGTACCGGCACGACACAGCTCTTGACCAAGGACGGCGGTCAGGTCATCACGCCCGGCTACTTGAACCCGGCGTTCGTTCCGCCCATCGATGCACTATGAGCGCGGCCTCCGGTGGTGGCCACTCGCGACACTGAGCGCGTGCCTGCTAGCGGCGTGTGTCTCCGACCTGAAAGCAATCCCGGACGCCACGATCGGCGCTGACGCGACGGACGCGACCGACGACCTCGACGCGACCGGTGACGCGACCGGCCCCGACGACGCGCGCACCGACGCGTCCTCCGAACTCCCGAGCCTCATGCCAGTCGGCCCCGGCCCCGGACCGAATGCCGACAACGCCTCGATGTTTGCGGACGGCACGGTCGTCACGTTCGACGTCGACATCACCGACGCGGACTGGCAGACACTCATGGCCGACCAAGCGGCAGGGGTGAAGGGCTACGTGCCGTGCACGTTCACGTTCGACGGTGAGACGGCTACCAGCGCCGCGATTCGTCTCAAGTCGAACCCCGAGGACTGGGAAGGTAACAAGCCGCAGTTCGTCATCAAGTTCAACGAGTTCGACGCATCGGCCCGCTTTCGGGGGCTACGCCGGGTCGTCCTCGAAGCCAACCCATCGGACGAGACGCTCATCCGAAACAACCTGGCTCTGGCGCTGCTCCGGGCGGCCGGGGTAGTGACGCCGCGGTCGAACCACGCCCGTTTGAACATCAACGGCGCGCTGTACGGTGTCTACGAACACATCGAAGCCGTCGACCGGGAGCTCCTCGAGGACCGCTACGCCGATGCGGACGGCAACCTTTACAAGAACGGCGAAGAGCTCAGCACCAACGAAGCGCTCGGAGACACCTCGGATCTCCTTGCCTTCGACGATCTCATCTTCACTGACGGGGTCACCGAGGGTGGGGGCCTCGACTCAGCGCATCGAGAGGCACTGACAGGGCTCATCGACATGGACGCATTCATCCTCGAAGCCGCCGCCGAAGCGGTCCTGCCGACCGGGGACAATTTCTGGAGCGGTGGCTGGAACTACTACCTCTACCACCCCAAGGGTGCCCTCTGGACCATCATCCCCTGGGACGTCGACGACGTCTTCGGCGACGTCGCTCCTCCGGACGCGCCGCTGCTCGACTGGAACGGTCTCCCGGAGGTCGGCAACGTTCGCCACCCCCTGATGGCCGCGATCACAGCCGACTCGGCGTGGCGTTCGGCGTTCCTCGCACAGGTGGCCCGAATCGAAGCCGACCTCTACCGCACCACACTCGCCGAGCTCGCGACCTCGCTCTGCGCCACGTTGCGCCCTCAATTGGAGGACGACCCGAACCGGACCTTCGAGCTGAACGACTTCGATCAGGACTGCGGTGCCGTCAGAGCCGCCATCGACGCGCGCTCGGTGGCTATTCGCTCCCAGCTCGACACCCTGGGGAGCCGTCGCTGAACCTCGGGTCAACTTTGCTCGAGAGATGCCCACCACGAATTGAAAGTCCATGTAACCCTTGACGTCCTAGACTTTGGACCCGTAGATTCGC
>JADMJS010000463.1:40830-45915 GCA_018780435.1 Myxococcales bacterium | reverse complement strand
TCGGCGCGGAGAGAACATCGAAAGCGTTGGCGTTGCACGGTCGGCAGTTTCCAGAGGGGGGAGTAGGGTGTCAAGGAAGCGAGGGATTCGTCGACCAGCCGACCGTCTCGTTCCTGCGCCGTCGGCCCTGGCGAGACGGGACGACGGGGGCCTCACAAGCCCCGTGGGACCCTGCGGCGATGGGCCGCTCCGGGCTCACGGCAGTTGGCAAACAAACCTTGATTTTGGCTCATCGTGTGGTCATCGACCCGGCACGGCGGTATCCTGGCCGCGGTGACGAGACGACTACGAGTCCATGACACGCAATACGAGTTCCTTCCGGGGACATCGCCGTCGCGCGTCGAGCATCTGCCCGTGCCAACCGTTTTTCGCGGCGAGGAGCTCGCGAACGCGCTCCTGTCGAACGGAAACAGCCTGTCCGACCTCCGCGACGTGCTTGCAGACTACGTCCCGTGGACGCGCCCTTCGGGGCTGACCCACCACGAGGTCGTGAGGGCCTTCGCGTCGTCGCTGGTGCACGGCTATCTGAAGGTACGCACTGTCGCGTTCCAATGGTCGACGACCGCCGTGGCCGCCGAAGCCAAGCCGCCGGCGCCACCGCCGCCGCCGCCGGGTTTCGATGGGCTCAAGATCTCGCCGCTCAAGCCGCCCACGCTTCCGAAGCTCGAGCTCCCGAAACTCGAGCTCCCGAAGCTGCCGACGCTGCCGACCCTGCCGTCGCTGAGCCTCCCGACCCTGCCCACGATCCCGTCGCTGGCTGGGCTGATTCCGCCGAACCCGCTCGACAAGCTGAAGGACCTCCTCGAGGCGATCGAGAAGGTCAAGGCCGAGTTCGAGGACGTCCGTCCCGACCTCGACCTCGCGCTCGTTCAGATCCAAGCCTTCAAGGTGAACTTTGACTTCGTGGTCGTGGCGCTCTCCGAAGTGCCACCATCGCTGTCGGCGATCGCCACGTCGATGACCGAAGCGGCCCAGAAGGCCTCCCAGATGATGGCAGACCTGTGACGCTCCCCGGGCCCCTGTTTCCGTCGAGGCGCGCTGCGGCGCCCTGTCCCGTCAGCGCCCGCGGAGGCTCACGATGAAGGCCGTTGCCGAGGCCGCGAGCAGCCTCGCCAAACAGACCGCTGCCGTCGGGAAGACCGTCGTCGAAGCGGGAACCATTCTCACGACGAAGGTCGCCGAAGGCGTCGCAGGCGCACAGAAGGCGGCCCTCTCATTGCCACCGAAGGCCACCGAAGCGGTCGCGCTCGTCACCAAGGCCGGAAAGAGCCTCGGACACTTCGATAACCCCGCCGCCGGCATCGCTACGATGTTCTCGGACATCTCGACCAAGGTCGCCGAGTTCGCCAACGGAATGGGGGAGGTGCAAGGCAACGTCGCGACGATGGCGACGCAAGCCCAGTCGCTCACGACGGAAGTCGCGCAGGTCGACGTCCGTAAAGAGCGCATCGAGTTAGACTTCAAGGGGCTGCAGATCGACGTGTCGCCGGTCGACGCGCAGATCGACACGGCTGCCGACAAGACCCACGAGATCCGGCTCAAGGTCGACGACGTCAACGTCAAGATCGAGAAGCTCAAGGAGCTCTTCGACAAGCACAAGTCGAAGATCGGCATGGGCGACACGCCGTCGACGCTGAACCTCGGCATCTCGACCGAGGTCTTCGGGGCGCTCGACATCGCCGATCAGGGCATCCTCGAAGCGAAGGGCGCGGTCGACAAGGTCCAGGCGGAGCTCAAGGCGCAGGTCCAGCTCGTCAAGGACCGCGTCCATGCCAACGTCGGGCAGGTGACGAGTCGGCTCGACCGCATGCTCGGCGAGCTCGACGGGATGGCGAACGAGGTCAAGGGGCGCGTCGACGCGACGCTCGCCGAGGCCAAGAAGCCCGTCGACGACGCCCAGCGCCGGATCGCGTCGTTGTGTGCGGCGGTCAACCGGCCCTTCCAAGAGGCGGGCAAGCAGTTCGACGCGCTCTCGCTGAAGACCGCCGAGGTCACGGCCTTCATCGACTCGGTCGGGAACGAAGTCGACAAGCTGGTCGGCACGGTCAAGGCGGAGCTCGACAAGGGGCGAGCGCTGCTCACGGCGGTCGCGACCGAGATCCAGAAGATCCAGTCGCGAGTCGAAGCGGTCATCGCGCAGGTCGGGACGGAGATCGACAAGATCAAAGCGGAGCTGCAGAAGGCCGCCGCGAAGCTCGATCAGTTGACCGTCCTCTTCGACAAGGTCAAGGCGCAGATCGAGAAGATCATCGCTCGCGTGACCGAGGTCCGCACCAAGCTCGACTCGTACGTGCTCGAGGCCAAGGCGAAGCTGATGGCGGCGGACTCGCTGCTCGAGAGCTGCCTCGGCAAGTGCGACTCGGCGATCGCGACCTGCGACAAGTACATCCCGAAAGTCCCGATGCTGGCCACCGCCAAGGCCCTCGTCGTGGGCGTCAAGGCCTCGATCCCTCGTATTCGTGCGATCCTTCAGGGGCTCTTCCCGACGGTCGAGAGCTCGGCCAAGACGATGGGCGGCTTCCTCGGGCAAGCGCTGACGCTCATCAACAAGGTCAAGCTCACGGTCGATGGGACCGTCCGCGACATCGAGCTGAAGATCGTGGCGCTCAAGAGCATCGTCACGAAGGCGCAGACCACGCTCGATCAGGGCAAGCTGCGGATTGAAGGGACGGGCACCAAGGCGACGGGCGTCGCGACCACGGCTCAGACGAAGATCAACGCCCTCGAAGCCCGCATCGCGGCGCTCGAGATCCAGTTCATGGCCAAGGTGAACCCGCGGCCGAAGCTGGAAGTCTTGAAGGCGACCATTAGCGCCAAGGTCGCCGTCGTATTGGCGCTAAGGGCGCGCGTCGATGCCTCTCACCAGAAGGTCGAGGGCAACTGCGAGCTCGTCAAGGCGCGCATCAACGAGGCCTGGCTGAAGGTCGAGGCGGTCGCGACCCAGATCAAGCTCACCCTCGATCGAGTCAAGACGCTCCTGTCGTCGCCGATCGTCGAGCTGAAGCAGATCATCGCCGAGGTTCAGGCCAAGATCGATGCGGCGATTGCGCAGGTCGAAGCCCCGATCGATCAGCTCTTCGCGAGCTCGAAGCGGCTCGTCGACGAGCTGACGACGCTCCTCGTCTCAATCCGTAAGACGCTGACGCTGGTGCTGGGTCACCTCGGCAAGGCGGACGCGGCCAGCGCGAAGGGCCCGGCGGCGCAGCAAGCCGAGCTCGATGGTGCCAAGGCGTCGATGACGACGGCGGTCCCGGATATGGAAGCGGCCGTCGTGACGTCGAACACGGCTGTGGGCCAGATCGGGACGCAGTCGGGCGAGGTCACGACCAAACAGGGCGAGGCCAAGGGTACGACGCAGTCGGTGACGAGCGACGTCCAGGCGTCTCACGACGATATGTCGGCGCAGACCGCCGAAGCGACGGCGGAGGTCGAAAAGGCTCAGGAGCAGACCCAGGAGCTTGAGAAGGCGATCGAGGAGGTTCAGACCGAGTGCGAGAAGGCCGAGGCCGAGCTCGCGACCGAGGTCGTCCCCGATGTCGACGCGTGCTCCGTGGAATCGACGGCGGCGGTCGCCGATATGACCGCGACGGCGGTCGCGATCGAGGCGGAAGCCGCCGCGTCTCAAGAAGAGATGTTGGTCGAGGCCGACTCTATCAACACCGAGCTCGACGAGGTCACGGTTGAGCTCGAGCAGTCGATGACCGAGATGGACGAGGAGTCCAAGGCGGTCGAGAGCGAGGTCAACGCGGTCGCCGAAGAGGCGAAACAAGCGACGGAAGCGCTCCAGAACAGCGTCGTCGAGGCCGAGCAGGTGGTGAACACCGAGGTCTCGGAGGTGCAATCCGAGGTCGATTCGCTCTGCGCCCAGGCCGAAGCCGAAGCGCTGTCAATGAACGAGCAGGTCGAGGTCGCCGAGGCGGACGCCGAAGCGCAACGTGCCGAGCTCACGACGGCGCTGGCGGTGGCCAACGCGGCGATTCAGTCCGTCGGCGGCGAGCCCGAGGACGACGAGAAGCCGTATCCGGCGACCGAAGCCGAGAAGATCGAAGATGCTGGGCTCACCGAGAAGATCGAAGAGGTCAAAGCGGAGAGCGAGGCCTACAAGAACGAGATCGCCGCGGGGCTTGGACTCGAGGACGAAGCGGGGTCCGGTGACGACGCTGGGGACGGCGACGAAGCGGGGTCCGGTGACGACGCTGGGGCTGGCGACGAAGCGGGCTCGGGCGACGAAGCGGGGTCCGGTGACGACGCTGGGGCTGGCGACAAGTCGGGCTCCGGTGACGACGCGGGTTCGGGCGACAAGTCGGGCTCCGGTGACGACGCTGGGGCTGGGGACAAGTCTGGCTCCGGTGACGACGCTGGGGCTGGCGACAAGTCGGGCTCCGGTGACGACGCTGGGGCTGGCGACGAGTCGGGCTCCGGTGACGACGCGGACTCGGGCGACAAGTCGGGGTCCGGTGACGAAGCGGGTTCGGGCGACGAAGCCGGTTCGGGTGACGAAGCCGGGTCCGCTGACGAAGCAGCGTCCGGGCGCGGTGGACGCGACAAGGGAATCCCCGATCGCGAGTCCGGTTCGGGCGACGACGCGGACCGGGGTGGTGCGGACCGTGGCGAGGACGGCCGTGAGGCCCCTGACGCGGGGCGTCCAGGCCCTGAGGCCGGCGGTGACGAGCGTGGTCGTGGCGACCGTGCGGACGAGGTCGCCTCGGGACGCGATGCTGGCAAAGCAGACGACGGGCGAGGAGCGCCGACGGCCGACGACGTCGCTGGCGCGGCTGGCGGCGCCGAGAGCGCGGACGACGAGAGTGGCCTGAGCGACGGTGAGACGGCGGCGATCGCCGCGGGTGCCGCCGTCGCGGCGGGTGGCGCCGCCGCGGCGATGTCCGGTGGTGCCGCCGCCGCAGCGACGGGTAGTGGCGCGGCGACCGCTGCGGCCGACGCAGCTCAGAGCGGCGGAGCCGCCGCTGAAGCCGCCGACGCGGCGGGCAACGGCGCGGCGGCGGACGCGGCGACGCAGGCCCAGAAGGACAGCGCTGCGGCGGCGGATGCGGCCAAGGGCGAGGGCGCTGCGGCGGCGAACGCGGC
>JADMJS010000463.1:38157-40730 GCA_018780435.1 Myxococcales bacterium | reverse complement strand
GCGGCCAAGGGCGAGGGCGCTGCGGCGGCGAACGCGGCCAAGGGCGAGGGCGCTGCGGCGGCGAACGCAGCCAAGGGCGAGGGCGCTGCGGCGGCCGGCGCGGCGGGTGCAGCCGATGGCGCGGGTGCTGGCGCCGCTGCGGCGGGCGCCGACGCCGTGACCAACGACGCGGCGCGCGCCGCGGGCGGTGAAGCAACGTCAGCGGGAGAACAGGCGGCCAAGTCGGTCGAGGCCGGTAAGGCCGAAGCCGGCGCCGTAGCGGGTCAGGCCGAAGGGGCTGCCGCGCAAGCGGAGGCCGTCGCCGAGGCGGCGCAGGCGGCAGTGGCGTCGCCGGAAGCCGCGGCCGAGGCCCTCGCGGGTGTCTCGGGCGGTCCGGGCGGCCCCGCAGCGGCTCACGCGCCGGCGGCTATCGCCGACCCAGGGGGGGCCGCGAGCGCTGCTCTCGACGCCGCACCCGGCCTGGCGGCGGGCGCCGCAGGTGAATCTGGCGCCGCGGCGGTGAGTGGCGCGAGCGCCGTCGCCGCGGGGGGGGCAGCGGGCGCCGCCTCAGCAGCGACGGACGCCGCGGTCTCCGCAGGCGCGGCCATTCCCGGTACCGAAGCCGGTGTGAACGCAGGTGCGACCGCATCGAACGCCGCATCGACGGCGGCGGACGTCGTCGCCGATCCGGGCGGCGCGTTGCCGTCCACCAGCGCAGCCGAGCTCGGCGCGCAGGCCGCCGGGAACGTGGTGGGTGGTTCCGCCGTCTCGGGGGCCGGAAGCGCGATCTCAGCGGGCGAAGGCGCCGCGGACGTCGTGGCATCTGGGTCAGCGCCGGGCGCTGCGAGCGAGCTTGCTGCCGGGGCCGTCCCGTCGACCGAATCACTTGCGGCCGGTTCGGGAGCGGGTGCCGTCGGCCAGAGCGCCGCGAGCGTCGCCGCCAACCCCGGTGCAGTCGGCGCGGAAGCGACGGGCGCCGCCGAAGGTGCTGCCGGTGCTACGGAGAACGCGGCGTCCGGCGCGACCGGGGCCGCCGAAGGAGCTGCCGCCGACGCCTCCGGCGCGGCCGAAGGTGCCGCCGATGGGGTTACCGGCGCCGCGGGCGACGCCGCCGGGGCCGCCACGGGCGCGGCCGAAGGCGCGCAAGCCGAGGCCCTCGCAGCTCCCCAAACGGTGAGTTCACTGGGCGAAGGCGCGGCGAGCGCCGCGCTCTCCGAACTCGACACCGCGACCGGCGTTGGCGCGCTCTCGGGCAGCGTCGTATCGAGCCCTGTCGGCCCCGGTTCGTCCGTGGCGGGCGGGTCTGCGGGCGCCGCGAGTGCATCGGCCGCAGGGACCGCTCCAGGGGGCGTCGCCCAGTCCAGCGCCGTCGGCGCGGTCTCGGCGGATGTCACGGGCGGCGCGCCTCTAGGGGCATCCTCACCCAGCGGCGTCGCGGCCGCGCCCGGCGCCGAGGGTGTACCCGGCGGCGCCATCACTGCGGAGTCCACTTCGGTGGGCGGCGCTCCGTCGGCGCCCGGCGCGACGAGCGCGACCGGCGTCGGCGCCACCGGCTCCAGTCCCACCGCCTCATCACCCGCTGCCTCATCACCCGCTGCCTCATCACCCACCGTGTCTGGGGCTACCGCCACCCCGTCGACGGCGAGTGCGACCGCCTCGCCCGCCGAGCTATCGTCCGCCCAGGGACCCGCGTCGACGTCCGCGCCCGGGGGCGCCTCCGACGTCCAGGGCGGTGCTGCGGGCACGTCCGCGGCGGGTTCCGGCACGAGCTCGGCGGCCTCGACACCAGCCGCATCGGGCGGCGCTTCGACCGCCGCGTCGGCCGGCGGCGGGACGCCCGCATCCTCTGCGGGCTCCGCACCGTCGGCGGTCGGATCCGCCGGGACCACGGGCGCCGCGCCGTCGGGCCCCAGCACTGCAAACGGTCTCGGTGCTATACCGGCCGTCCCCGAGTCGGGCAGTGCTGGCGAAGGGCGGGTCACACTTGGGGTCCCTGAGGCCCCCGAAGCCCCCACCCATGGCGATGCCCTCAGCGAGGGTGGTGCGGCCCTCCTGGCCCCCGGTGCCGTGCGCGGCTCGGCGCGTACAACGGCGTCGAGCGCGCCGCCGACTCGAGACGCGCGTGGTGGCGCGACACCGGCATCCACCTCGTCGAGTGGCAGCGGTGCTAGCCCCTCGTCGCCAGGCGCCACAGCGCCCCGGGACGCCAGCGCCACGAGCGCGTCGAACCGAACCACAGCGGCGTCGACGCCCGAGGCGGACGTCAAAGCAAGCGCCGACGTGATCGCGGGCGGTCTCTCTCCGAGCCCGGACCGGGCGACCTCGGCGGGCCCGATGGACGCGCCGTCCGAACAGGGCGCTGGATTCTGGGGCGTCGTCGCCGCCGTGACGGCGACCGTCGCCTCGGCGCAAGCCACGGCGACGAGCGCGACGGCCGCGCCTGCCCGACCCGCCGCTCCCGTCGCACCGGCCGCACCCGTTTCGCCTGTGGCGATGCCCGTCGCACCCGTCTCTCCGGTGGCGATGCCCGTCGCACCCGCGGCACCGGTCTCGCCGGTGGCGATGCCCGTCGCGCCGGCCGCACCCGTCTCGCC
>JADMJS010000463.1:0-38057 GCA_018780435.1 Myxococcales bacterium | reverse complement strand
GTCTCGCCGGTGGCGATGCCCGTCGCGCCGGCCGCACCCGTCTCGCCGGTGGCGATGCCCGTCGTCCCCACGACATCGGCCGGCGATGCCCCAGGCGCCCTCGCCATCGCGGCGGCCGTGGTTACCCGCTACGCCGACCCCTCGGTGGCCGCGATCTGGGACGCCGCTCGTTCGGATTCGAGTTCGGCGCCCGTGTCGCCGTCGGGTCCACGCGCCCCGTCCACGTCGACCGTCTCGCCGGTCCCCTCGGGGCCCCCGGCGCCCGGGGCGAGCGTCGCGCACGCCGACGTAGGCGCCCCTGACGTCACGGTTGCCCCGGGTGACACCCCGGAGACCGCACACACCACCTCCGCTCCCGTCGTCTATGCGGACGACGCCTCGAGGCGCGGCGCGCTCGGTGCGCCCCCGGCCCCGCGAGCCGTACCGCCCCCGCTCCCGCCCGGCCTCCCCGTCGCCGCGGCGCCGAAGATGCAGCCGCCCGTCTCGACTCGCCGGGCACCGCCTCCGCTCTCTCCCGTGATCCCGCCGCCGCTCCCCCGCGACCGTAAAGAGAAGGCGAACGAGGACAAGCCGGAGTAGCGGCGTCACCTCTCTTCCACACTCGGTAGTTCTTGCGAGACCCCGGGCCACGGACTATGCAGTCCGGGCCCACTTCAGGAGAACGCCATGTGCCCCCGCTCTCGACTTCTCCGCGCCATTCCCGACGCGCGCCACGACGACACACTCGGACGGCACGTGCTGCTCGCCATCGTCGTCCTCGCGTCGTTTATGGCGCTCCCGGGATGTGCCCCGGGAGAGACCCGCGGAACCGTCGAGAACGGCGGTGCCTGTACGAGGGACGAACAATGTCAATCCGTGCTCTGCTTCACCTCGGCGGGCTCCGATTCCGGGGTCTGTCGTGAGGCGTGCACCGACGTCGGCTCCAGCTGTTCGAGCGGGGGGATCTGCCAAGAAGACCTCGACGACGACGGCACCATCGTCGTCCTCTGCTCCATCGAACGAGGCTGTCCCGTGGGCGTGGTCCGCTCGGGGTGCGCGCTAGCCGAGACCGATGGGCCGTGCGCTTGCGCCGACCTCCGGGGGCGGGCGCTCGATACCACGGGGCTCGATCTGACGACCATCGACCTCAGCGGCGCCTTCTACGACGACAAGACCGTCTTCCCCGAGGACTTCGACCACCGCAATGCCGGGATGTATGGCCCCGAGAGCGTGCTCGAAGGGAAGGATCTCTCCGGGAAGATCCTCGTCGGCGTGAACCTCGCGCGCGCCAATCTGACCGGCGCGAACCTCAGCAAGGCCATCCTCAACACCGCGGATCTGTCCGACGCGAACCTCACGGAGGCCAACCTGAGCGAAGTGGCCATGGCCCAAGCGACCTTCCCCGGTGCCAACTTCACCGGCGCGACCCTAGAGAAGACGCTGGCCTTCGGTTGCTTCTTTACTCAGGCGGTCTTTGATGGGGCCAAGATGGGCGAAGGGGACTTCGCCGGGTCCGACTTCGTGGGCGCCTCCTTCAAGGGCGCTGACCTCACGGGCGCCAACCTCGCCGCGTGCAAGCTCAGCGGCGCCGACTTGCGTGGCGCCAAGCTGGCCGGCGCGAACCTGACCGGCGCCAGCCTCACGACCTCTCAGCTCGGTGGCGCCGACGTCGCCGGCGCCAACTTCGCTCGCGCCGATCTCGAAGGCGTCGACGTCAGTGGGATCGAGGGCAAGCTCCCGGAATGGCTCGAGTGCGCTGTCGGAGCCGACGGCAAGATCAGCAAGGCGAATCTACAAAAGAAGATCTCGGACGAAGCCAAGAAGCTGGCGTCTGGTGACGTCAACGCCAAGCTCCCGGACCTGAGCGGCGCCAACCTCGCCGGTGTCGAGTTGCCCGGCGCGACCTTGACCGGCGCGAAGCTCGCGGGCGCCGATCTCTCGAAGGCCAACCTCGCGGGGGCCAAGCTGGCGGGGGCCGACCTCTCCGGTGCCGAGCTCGCCGGGGCGCGGCTCGGTGGCGCTGACCTCGGTGGCGCGAACCTCGCGAAGGCAAACCTCGCCGGCGCCGACCTCAAAGCCGCCAATCTCGAGAAGGCGAGCCTCGCCGAAGCCAAACTCGGCGGCGCCGCGCTCGAAGGTGCCAAGCTCGGTGAAGCGGACCTGGCCGGTGCCGACCTCGAAGGCGCTCAACTCGACGACGCGGACCTCGGGGGAGCCAAGATGGATGGCGCTACGCTGCCGGACTCGGACCTCACCGGCGCCGACATGACGGGCGCAAGCCTCGCCGGCGCCGACGCGAGTGGGGCCGACTTCTCGGGCGCGAACCTAGCCGACGCCGACTTCGAAGGCGCCGACCTGCAAGGCGTCGAGCTCGATGGTGCCGACCTCGGAGGCGCCAAGATGGGCAAGTCGAAGCTGAACGACACCGATCTGACCGGCGTCGACTTCAGCGGCGTCGAAATGCCGGAAGCGGATCTGCAACGCAGCACGTTGTCCGGCGCGACCTTCCGGGGCGCCAAGGTGATGAACGCGAAGTTTGACGGGGCCATTCTGACGGGCGCGAACTTCACGGAGGTCGAAGGCACGGGCGCGACGTTCTCAGCAGCGGCACTCGGCTGCGCGCCTTTGGCCGAGGCGTGCACGCCGGTCGTCTTCCAGGCGGCCAAGCTCGATGGCGCGCGCCTGTCCCGCTTCGAAGACCTCGCGGCGCCCGTGCTGGTGAACGTGGACCTGCGGGGCGTGAAGCTCGACGGCGCCAGCTTCGCGGGGAGCGTGCTCGACGGGGTCAACTTCCGAGCGTCGACCTTGACCGGCGCGTCGTTCGCGGGCGCCGATCTGCGCAAGGCGCTCCTCCGCGGCTGCGTCATGGAGAACGTGAACTTCGAGGACGCGGACCTGACGGCGGTCGACTGCGCTGGGTGCGACGCCCATGGCGCGCGTTTCGTCCGAACCAAGCTCGCCGGCGGCGACTGGACGGGAGCAAACCTCCGCGGCGCGCGGCTCGAGCCCGGCAGCGCGGTCGTGAGCGATGGGGCGACGCTGGTGTCCGCCGATCTCGAAGGCGCGACCTTGGTCGGCATCATCGGCGCCATGAACCTCTCCGACACCAACCTCAAGGAAGCCCAGTTCGTCGGCGTCGACCTCTCCACGACGTCCTACTGCCGAGCTGAGTTCGAATCGGCGTCGTTCGCGGGGTCGCGCGCCTTCAACCCGGAGCTCGGCAAGTGGCCCGAATTTGGGATCACCGAGGACGGCGCCTACAGCTTCGAGGCCTTCGCACTGAAGGCCGCGGACAACGCCGTCGGCCAGAGCTTCGACTGCGCCCTCGTGAAGAAGACCGACGCCTTCAAGGGCAAGACCATGCTCTCCACCTCCTTCGAGCGCGCCAGCCTCACGGACGTCGACTTCGAGGAGACGGTCCTCACCGGGTCGAGCTTCCGGGAGGCCATCTTCAAGCCGAGCGCCGACATGAACTTCAAGAACGCGAACTTCAGTCAGGTCCGCTTCGATGGGGCCAACCTCGCCCTCGCGAAGTTCGAGGTCGTCGACCTCTCGAAGGCCCGCTTCGATGGCGCGAAGCTGCGAGACGCGTCGTTCCGATTCTGCGCCATGGATCAAGGTGGCTTCGACGGCGCCGACCTGTTCCGAGCGGTGCTTCAAGGGTCGACCTTCACCGGCGCGAGCTTCATCGCGGCCGACCTGCAGCTCGCCGACCTCAGCGCCACCAACTTCACGAACGCGACTCTGACGGACGCCCAGCTCAAAGGCGCGAACTGGAACGGCGCGACCTGCACGAACGGGCTGCCCGCCGCCGACGTCAGCAATGGCGGGAGCTGCAAGTAGCGTCGCCTTCTCCCGCCGCTGCGCCACGCAAGTCTTGGAGGAGCGCCCGCCATCCGATACAACCGGCCCGTGTTTTCGGCACGCAAAGCTCAGTGCACGGACGCGACGCGCGTAGGCGCTCGCCTATGGCAGCCTCACGCCGTCAGTGCCGCCATTGCTCTCGGCCTCACCCTGGGCTGCGCCCTCGTCGACAGCGGCGAAAACCCTCCGCCAAAGCGTGTCGTCAGGGCGGCGCTGGCGACCGCGGGCTCCCCCATGGTCGGTGCGAACGCAACCGCCGTCCCGGCGCCGTCGTCCGGCCGGGCGCGTCCAGCGCAGGCCACGCCCGCGCCCGCATCACCGGTCCCGAGACCGTCCGTGACATCGCCAGCCGGTCCACCGCGGGAAGGCCCCGGCCCGATCCCCGGGCCCTCGAACGAGCCACCCCCACGCGCCCTCGACGACATTCCGCAGCGTGAGACCGTCGTCATCTCGCTCCTCGACACCTTCCAACCGACGAACGTGAGCTCGCCCCACTTCGACGGGGATCCCGAGAGCTTCGAGGTGCTCCCGGAGGGCAAGCGCAGCTTCGCCAACCCGTGGGTCCCGCGTGGGGCAGGGCGCTTCAACCGCCGTGTCGTCTGGACGAACGGCGACCGCCATGAGTGGTCCCTGCGTTCGGCGTTGACCTTGCCCGCGCCTGCGACGGCGTCGTGGACGTTCACGGTCCCGGCACGAGGCGCCTTCACCACCGATGTCGCTATCGGCACTCGCGTGTCGAGCAACGGCCCAGTCACGGTCGCCCTGACGGTGACCCCAGTGGCGCCGCCGGGCGAGTCGGCTGCCGCCCCGTTGGGCCTCTTTCGGCAGGCCTTCGAGGCCGGCCCCGTCCACAAGATGAAGGCCTGGAACCCGGTTCACGTCGACCTCGCCGCGTGGGCCGGGCGCGAGGTCACGCTCCAACTGTCGCTCGCCGTCCCGGAGGGCGAGCGCGGCTACCGGTACACCGGCTTCTTCACCACGCCGTCTATCGTGACCCGAGACGCCGGCGCGACGTCGGCCGCCTCCGGCAGTGACGACCCGCCCAACGTGCTCCTGCTGGTCGTCGATGCACAACGGGCCGACACAATTGGACATAGCCGTGAGACCCGGAAAGTCCTCCCGAGACTCTTCCCCACGATGGAGACCTTCGTCGGGGCCGGCTTCGAGTTCTCCAAGGCCTTCTCGGTCGGCAATCAGACGCGTCTCTCCACCTACGCGTTCCTCGCCGGGCAGCTCCCGACCTATGGCGCGTGGCACCTCACGCGGTGGAACTACCCGCCGGCCGTCAAAGCCGAGTACTACGAACGGCGGCCCCCGCTCATTACGCAGCTCCTCGCGGCTCGCGGCTACCGTACCGCCGCCATCGCCAATAACCTCTTTCTCTTCGGCAACATGGACGTGAGCGTCGATGTCGGCTTCGACGCCGTCGTCGACCACCGGCACGGCACGAGCGACACCGAGTGGATTACGGAGAGCGCGCTCTCGTGGCTCACCGCCAACAAAGACCGGCGTTGGTTCCTGATGGTGAACTACAACGGCCCGCACTTGCCCTACCTCCCGCCGAAGTCGGCGACAGAGCGGCTGCTCCCGCTCCTCGGCGCCGACACCGGCTTCTCCGTCCCCTATCTCGCCGAGATTGTGCACACGGACGACCATATCGCCCGGCTCCTCGCCCACCTCGACGCGCTCGGGCTGGCGGACGACACACTCGTCGTCCTCACCGCCGACCACGGCGAGATCATGGACGAGCGCCACCAGTGTTACGCCGACAACTGGGACTCGAACTGCCTCCACAACCACGGCAAGACACTCTATGATGAAGAGATCCACGTCCCGCTGGCGTTCCGATGGCCGGGGCGCATCACGCCCGGCGGCCGCTCGGACGTGCCCGTCAGCCAGCTCGATCTCGCTCCGACATTGCTCGGGCTCCTCGGCATGCCGCTCGACGACCGTCTGCTCGGGCGGGACCACTCGAAGACCGTGCTCGGTGGCCCACCCCTCCCGGAGATCCCGATCCTCGGTGAAGCGCGCCTCGCGTCATCGCTGCGTTTTCAGGACAAGAAGTACATCATCCACGACGCGACCGAGCGCATCGAGTTCTCGTCGAAGTCCCTCTACGACCGGCGTCGTGGGCGAGAGGAGCTCTACGATCTGGTCCAAGATCCGCATGAGCTGACCAATTTGGCGCTCGCCTGCGACGGCGAGTGCAAGACGACGCTCGACGCCATGCGAGGGGAATACCGAAAGGCCCGTGAGGCGCTCGCGGCGCGTCGCGGGGACACCATCGCCTCACCGGAGACCCTCGCCGCCGACGCAGAGCCCGTCGCGTC
The DNA here is from genome assembly GCA_018780435.1 of Myxococcales bacterium. Taxonomy (GTDB): domain Bacteria; phylum Myxococcota_A; class UBA9042; genus SXOO01. The sequence goes on along the minus strand of JADMJS010000463.1, from coordinate 31,884 downwards.
CGCGGGGGCGTCCCCGGAAGCGCCCGCGCCCGAAGGAGCCTCGCCGGCCGCGACGGTCCCGGCTCCTGGGCACGAGGTGGCTGCTCCGGCTGCGGCGGGCCCCAGCGCGCCGGCCCCCGCCGCCCCTAGCGCTTCGGCGGTCGTCTGGCTCACGGTCCATTTTCACGGCAAGGGCGTCTTCCGCGGCCGCCTCGAGTCCCACCCGGGTCTCCACGGGCTCGAGCGGACCAAAGGCGCGACGGGCGTCGTCTTCGACCCTGGGTGTGCAGCGGGTGCCCCCTGTGAAGCGCTTCAGGTGAACGCGAGCGGCGGCGATCAGGTCCGGATTGGCGTCACGGCCGGCGCGTCGCTCGCGTGGTCGCTCGATCACACGGGTGACGGTGGTGTCTCCGAGACGCTCGACCAAGGCCGCTTCTACATTGGCCCTTACGGACTGTGTTTGCTCGATGGGCCCCGCTTCGACGTGACGGGGCTCGGCGCCTTCGAGTCACCGGTCGTGCCGGTCATGCTCGACTCGATCTCGGCCGGCATCTACGTCTGGGCCGACTCCGGGGCCGGCGCGCTCACCGGTAACGACGCCGAGTCCGCCGACGACATCGACGAGGAAGTGCGCGACATGATGAAGGAATGGGGCTACACGAACAAATGAGAGGGACCGCTTTTCGCCGCATCGTGCTCGCGTCCACGTCGCGTTACCGGCACGAGCTCCTCTCACGACTTCATATCCCCTTCGACGTGCGAGCCCCGATCGGCGTCGACGAGCGGGCGGTCGTGCTCCCGGCGCGGGAGCTGGCGCTCGAGCTCGCCTGGCAAAAGGCCGCCTCGGTCGCGGCGCTGGAACCGGACGCCATCATCATCGGCTCGGATCAGACGGCCAGTGTCGATGGGGAGCTACAGACCAAGCCGGAGACACCGGAGAACGCCGCCGCCCAGCTTCGACGCCTCGCAGGCCGTACCCACGAGCTCATCACCGGTGTTGTGCTCATCGATACTCGCACGGGCCGGCGCCTCGACCACCTCGACATACATAGCCTGACCTTCCGCGATCTCACCGACGCCGAGATCGCCGACTACATCGCCAAGGACAACCCTACGGACTGTCTCGGCGCGTGCAAAATCGAGTCGCTCGGCATCACGCTGATGTCGCGCATCGAAGGAAACGACTTCACTGCCATCACCGGATTGCCGCTGATCGCCGTCACCCGGCTCCTCGCTGAGCTCGGGGTGAACGTCCTCGGGACCCAGTCGCGCTCCACCTGAGCCGATGACGTCTGCAGCCGCTCCCCATCGTCACTCTGACCGAAAGGCGCTGAAATTATGAAGCTGTTTGGAACCGACGGCATTCGCGGCGAAGCCAACGTCCCCCCGATGACGCCCGACATGGCGCTGAAGCTCGGGCGAGCGCTGGCCGCGCGCTTCTCGTCGGGCGTCGAAGGCGGGCGGGCCCGCATCGTTATCGGGAAAGACACCCGCCTCTCGGGCTACGTCTTCGAGCAAGCGCTCGCGGCCGGGATCTGCTCGATGGGCGCCGACGTCTGGCTCTGCGGACCGCTCCCGACCCCGGGCGTCGCGTTCATCACGACCAGCATGCGCGCCGACGCGGGTGTCGTGATCTCGGCGTCGCACAATCCCTTCTACGACAACGGGATCAAGATCTTCGGACGCGACGGCTTCAAGCTCCCGGACGTTGACGAGGCCTTGCTCGAGAAGCACGTGGCCGAGGACTCCTTCGCGGCGGGGGGCGAGCGGCGCGCTCGGCTCGGCAAGGCGCACCGCATCGAGGAAGCGTGGGCACGCTACGTCGTGTTCCTGAAGTCGGCCCTCCCGGCCGACCTCGACCTCAGCGGCCTCAAGATCGTGGTCGATTGCGCCCACGGCGCCGCGTATCGCGTGGCGCCCGCGGTCTTCGAGGAGCTCGGCGCCGAGGTCATCCCCATCGCCGTCAAGCCCGACGGCATCAACATCAACGCGGGCTACGGTGCGCTCCACCCCGAGCGCATGATCGAGGCCATTCGCGTCTACGGTGCCGACCTGGGTATCGCCCTCGACGGCGACGCCGACCGCGTCATCATCGCGGACGAGAAGGGCAATGTCGTCGACGGTGACGCGCTCCTCGCCCTCACGGCGCTCGACATGAAGCGGTCGGGCACACTGAAGAAAGACACGGTCGTCGCCACCGTCATGAGCAACCTCGGGCTCGAGCGGGCCTTGAAGGCCGAAGGCGTGCGCCTCGAACGCGCCGCCGTCGGCGACCGCTACGTCGTTCAGGCCATGCGGGCCGGCGGCTTCAACGTCGGCGGCGAGCAGTCCGGGCACCTCATCTTCCTCGACCACACGTCGACGGGTGACGGCGTCGTCGCGGCGCTCAAGGCCATCACCGTCATGCTCCGCCAGGGCCGGCCTCTCTCTGAGGTCGCGCGCGTGATGGAGCGTGTCCCTCAAGTCATCGTGAACTTCGCCGTCCCGAAGAAGCCCCCGCTCGACTCGCTCCCGGCGGTGGGGCGCATCATCGCCGACGTGGAGCGGCAGCTCGGCGACGACGGCCGCGTCCTCGTGCGTTACTCCGGCACCGAGCCGAAGTGTCGCGTCATGCTCGAAGGCGTGAACGCCGAGGTCATCGAGGGCCACGCCCGCGCCATCGCGGCCGTCATCGAGCGGGAGATCGCGCGTTCATGAGCGTACGCCGCGGGGTCCACCTCGAGCCGATCGCACGCCGTACGGCCACCCCCGTCGTCACCGCCGACGAGATGCGCGAGGCCGACCGCCTCACCATCGAAGAAGCGGGCATCCCGGCGCTGGTGCTCGTCGAGAACGCCGGCCGCGCCGTGGCGGACGCGACCTTCGAGCTCCTGCAGGTCGAAGGCGACAGCCCCGGCCTCGTGGCCATCGTCTGCGGGCGCGGGAACAACGGCTCCGACGGCTTCGCGGCGGCCCGCCACCTGTGGCTACGAGGCGTTCGCGTCACCTGCGTCCTCCTGGGCACGAAGGAGGGGCTACGGCCCGAGGTACGCGCGCAGCTCGACATGGCGCAGGTGCTCGGGGTCACGGTCCTCGAGGTCGCTGCGCCCCATCCGTCGCCGTCGGACGCCATCGAGGCGTCGGTGGAGACGGCGATCGAGACGGCCACGGTCCTCGTCGACGCGCTCTTCGGCGTCGGTCTCGACCGCCCCGTCTCGGGGCTCGCCGCCGAGCTCATCGCGCTCTTGAACCGGCAAGGCGCCCCCATCGTCGCCGTCGACATCCCGAGCGGGCTCGACGCGACCACGGGCCAAGGGCTCGGCGAGCCGGTTCACGCGACCGTCACCGTGACCATGGCCGCCCCGAAGCGCGGCCTCGTGGTCCATCCCGGCGCCAACTATGCCGGACGCCTCATCGTCGCCGACATCGGGATCCCCGACGCCGTCATCGATCACCTCGGTCCCCGCGTGGCGCTGATCGACGACCTCGGCGGCGCCTTGCGCGCCCGCCGGCCCGCCGACTGCCACAAGGGCCAGATGGGCCACGTGCTGGTCATCGGCGGCGCCCCTGGCAAAGGCGGGGCCGTGCTGCTCGCCGGCGCCGCCGCGCTGCGCTTCGGCGCCGGCCTCGTCACCATCGCCACCCACGCCGACTGCCAAGGCCGCCTTGAAGGGCTACAGCCGGAGCTCATGGTAGAGGCCGGCTACGACGACGTCGGCCTGCGCGACGATGTGATGGCGCGCCTCATCGTGGCTGCCGACTCCGTCGTCATCGGCCCGGGCATGCCCACCGGGCCCGTCGGGGTCGCGCTCGTCGCGCTCGCGTTGTCACGGAGCGACCTCCCCGTCGTACTCGACGCGGGCGCGCTCACCGTCTTGGCGGCGCACCCCGCGATGCTCGCCACGAGAGCGAGGCCGCTGGTCTTGACGCCTCACCCGGGCGAAGCGGCGCGCCTCCTCGGTCGCACGACCGCCGACATCGCGGACGACCGCTTCGGCGCACTCGACGCCCTCATTCACGCGTCCATGGCCATCGTGGTGCTCAAGGGCGCGGCGACCTTGGTGGGCGAACCCGAAGGGCGTATCGCCGTCTGCACCCGCGGCAACCCGGGTATGGCGACCGCCGGGACGGGCGACGTCCTCGCCGGCATGATCGCGTGTTCGCTCCACCACGAGCCCGATCCCTTCGACGCGGTTCGAATCGCGACCTGGGCCCACGCCACGGCCGGCGATCTCGCCGCCGCCGACGTCGGGGAAGAGTCCCTCATCGCCTCCGACCTGATCGCCCGCCTTGGCCGGGTGCTCCGGGGCGAGACCGGGCCGGGGTAGGGCGCCAGGAGGCTTCTGCTTTTCTCCCGTCGCCGGCCTTCGCGCTGCCGCATGGGAGCGGTGTCAGATGTCTGCGATATGTCCTCACGTAACTCAGGGGTACACGCTGGGCGTCACTCGACAGCCTCCTTGCTCCCGTACGACATCGCTTCGACCGGCTCGGTCCGAAAAACAGCAGCCTCCTCGAGCCTCCGATTCGTCGACAAGGTTCGCGCCGCGGAGTAGCTTCCGCCTCACCATGAGCCTCGACCTCGTCCATCGCCCTCGTCGCAATCGCAAGAGCCCCGTCATCCGCGCGTTCACTCGCGAGACCGTGATCGGGCCCGAACACTTCATCTCGCCGCTCTTCATCCACGATGCGCCGGGTGACGTCGCCATCGCGTCGATGCCGGGCTGCAAGCGGATGGGGGCGAGCAGCCTCTATGCCGAAGTCGAGGCCAGCCTCGCTGTCGGGGTGCGTGCTTTCGCGCTCTTTCCGGCTATCCCCGAGGCGCAAAAGACGCGTGGCGCCGAAGAAGCCTGGAACCCCAAGGGCCTCATCCCGCGTACCCTGACGGAGCTCAAGCGCCGCTTCCCGGACGCGATGCTCGTGACCGACGTCGCGCTCGACCCCTACAACTCCGACGGTCACGACGGCCTCGTCTCCGATGACGGGCGCATCCTGAATGACCCGACCGTGAAGGCGCTCTGCGCCCAGGCGCTCTCGCAGGCGCGTGCGGGCGCGGACATCATCGCGCCCTCGGACATGATGGACGGCCGGGTCGGTGCGCTTCGGGCCGCGCTCGACGACGACGGGTTCACGGACGTCTCGATCCTGGCGTATACGGCGAAGTACGCATCCGCCTTCTACGGTCCGTTCCGCGACGCGCTCGATTCGGCGCCGAAGGCAGGCGACAAGAAGACCTACCAGATGGATCCGGCGAACGTCCGCGAAGCGCTGCGGGAGCTCGTGCTCGACGAAGCCGAAGGCGCCGACATCGTCATGGTCAAGCCCGCTGGCGCCTACCTCGACGTCATCGCCGCGCTGCGCAGCGCGACCACGCTCCCCGTGGCGGCCTATCAGGTGAGTGGCGAGTACGCGATGCTACACGCCGCTGCCCAGAACGGCTGGCTGGACCTCCGCAAGACGGCGCTTGAGAGCCTGCTCGGGATCCGCCGCGCGGGCGCCGACGTCATCTTCACCTACTTCGCTCGTCAGGCGGCGCTCTGGTTGCGGGACCACCCGCTCTGATCCGCCGTCTTCGAAGCGGCCCACTCCGGGCCCGACTCTGGCGGGGCGGCCTCGTCTCCTGGGCGGCGCTCCTCGGCGCCGCGCTCTGGACGGTCGACTGGTCCGTGTTTGGGTACCGGTGGACCAACGGCCACCTGGTCCGCGAGGTCGGGCTTCTGGCCTACGCCTTCTACGACGCTGGCAGCCAGGCCTTTCGCGGCGTCTTCGAAGACGTCGCGGACGTGGATCCGAGCTCCTACGTCGCCTTTACGGAGGCGCGACACGCCTGGCGCTCGGCGGCGCTTTCGGCGCTCCCGAAGGGCGGTGCGTCCAATGGCGGCACTCGTCCCAAGAACGTCATTTTTCTCCAGTTGGAGTCCGTCGACGCCGCGGCTCTCGACGCGACCCTCGACGGCGAGCCGGCGATGCCCTTCTTCAAGGGGCTCCGCGACCGCACGTGGTCTTTCGACCACGTCATCGATCAGACCGGCGTCGGTCGCAGTTCGGACGCGCACGTGCTGGTCCTCGCCTCCCTCGTCCCGACTCAGAACGAGCCGATCTTCACGCGCCGTGACCTCTCCCGGACCCTGTCGCTCCCGAAGCTGCTCGCGTCCCTCGGCTACCACTGCTTCTCGATGGAGGGCTCCGAGGGGGAGTTCTGGCGGTGGCAGAAGAACCACCAGCGTCTCGGCTACCACGTCAGCTATTCGAAATCCGAGCTCGACGACAGCGACCGCCTGGGGTGGGGCGTCTCCGATCGTTCCCTCGTGCTCCAGGCCACGGCCAAGATGCGGGAGCATGTCGCGCGGGCGCCAGCTCAGCCCTTCTTCGCGCACGTCGTGCTGCTGACGAACCACCATCCGTTCACCTTCGTGCGCGACGCGCTCGGGCGGCAGACCGGCGGAATCCTGCAGGATTACCTGCTCTCGGTCCGCTACACCGACGAGGTCATCGCGCTCCTCATGGGCGAGCTCGAACGCGCCGGGCTCCTCGAGGACACGATCGTCGCGATCTACTCCGATCACGACAGCGGCATCTCGGAGGAGCTCGAGACCTCCCTCGGCCGCACGTACCGACCCGGTTCAGAGCACGAACGAATCCCCTTGATGATCTGGGGCCTTGGCCCGACGCGGCGCGTCTCGCGCCCGACCGGCCTGCAGGATCTCGCTCCGACCATCTTGACCGCGCTCGGCCAGCCGATCCCGCCGCGTTTCGTCGGGATCCCGGCGCAGCTCGACACCGGCGACGTGCTCCTCCAGAACGGGACGCGAGTGACCGCGATCGGGGAGGGCGGACTGCCCGTGTTGTCGCCCATCGAGGTCGACATTCGGACGCATACGCTCCTCGCCATCGAGAGGCCCGAGGTGTTGCCGTGAGCGGGCTCACGCGAGCCGGCATAGCAGTGCTCCTCCTCGGGTCCATCACCAGCCGAGCCGAGACCGAGATCATCCTGCCGCCGCACGCCTCGCCCGGGCAGTGGGTCTTCGTGCCGGTCGCGATCACCTTCGCCGCTCCCGAGGCACGTTGCGTGCGGGCCGAGCCCGTCCTGCACTTCGTGCCCACCGGGGGTGGGCCGACCGTCGAGCGGCGCGCTTGGCCCATCGCCCTTGAGATGACCACCTTAGAGGCCGAGACGCGGTGGGCGTCCCGCGTCGTCAAAGTCCCCGATCTGCTGGGCGATTATTCGGTCTCGGCGAGCGCGGTCCTCCTGCCGTGCGACGCCCCCGCCGGTGGCCCGGGCGCGCCGCTCTCCGCCGCGTTCGACGACCTGAACGGCCGGCTCGCGGCGCCGGGGACCGCTCGCGCGCTGGTCGTAGAGTCGTTACCGACGTACCTGGCTATCCTCGCGCTCGTCGCGCTTGTCGTCGCTGCGCCGTGGACCGCCGCCGCGGTCGCACGATCGCGACGCGCCCTCGGGGTCGGGCTCGCGATTGGGACCATCGGCGCCCTCGGGTCGTGGCGTTACTGGCTCGGAGGGCAGGTCCTCTTCCTGGCCCTCTGGCTCCTGCTCGCCGTCATCATCGCTCGGGCTCCCTCGCGCGACGTCGCCGTGACACGTGGCTCGGTCGCGTTGATGGTGGCCTCGGAGCTCTACTGGGGCAGCCTCGTGAACGGCACCTTCTGGACCGCGCCGGTCATCTCCCTGAGTGTGCTGATGGGCCTCGTCGCGCTCTTCGGCAAGGCGATCACCCGGCCGCGCCCGCGCGCCATCTCGGCCTTCGTGTGCGCGCAGTTCCTCGCGGTCCTCTATGTATGTGCCAACATCTACAAGGCGTTCTTCCTCGACATCCCCGCCATCGCGGTCGCCGGTGACGCCGGGCAGATCGATCGGCTCCTGGATTCGATCGCCAAAGTGACACTCCCGACGCACGTCATCGCCGTGTCCATGCCGGCGATGATGCTCGCCGTCATCGCGGTGACGCCGCGTCGGCGGTGAGCCCGCCGGGGGGCTCGCGCCAAGGCGCCAAGACGCAAAGTGGGGATGGGGGCGATGGTCGCGTAGTACGATACCGCTTCACCACGCCATCGCGGCTCTGCGCGGGACCGGAGATGCGATGGCGGCCTCCAGATCGAGTGGAGTCAGCCGACCGTACTGGGGTGGGTGAGGGTTATTGGGCGGCGAACTGCATGCGGACTTTGAGTCCGATCGAGCACTTGAAGCACGGGGAGTGCTTGACGTTGAGGGAGTTGGCATTGACGTAGCCGTCGACGCAGTTGACCACGTTCACGTCCGAGTTCAGGAACTTACAGTTGAAGACTTCGGCGATCTTCTTCTTTGCAGCTGGTCGCGACATCACCCCTCCAAATGCTCAGGACGGCCCCCAAGGATGCGGCAGAGTAGCGCCCCCAATAGTTGGAAGTCAATGGAAATAGTTTCTTTGATTTCAGTGGGTTGGGACGCTACGGGCGTGCCATGTCACGCGCTTTGAGAGCGGCCAGCAGTCGATCGTGAAATCCGTGGAAGTGGCGCCCGCTCATGCCCAGGACCACGTCCCCGTCGCGGAGGCGGGGGACGAGCCACGCGATGATGTCGTCGACCTCGGGTATGAGGTGCGATTCGATGCCCATCGCCTCCAGGGAGCGGACGACCTCCGGGAGCTGCAGACGGGCCTCTTCGGGCAGGTTGTCGGGCTTGTCCAGTGGCTTACAGAAGAGGACGGCGCTCGCGCCGGCAAACGCAGGCGCATAGTCGTCCTGAAATACGCGCCGACGTGAGGTGTTGGACTCCACTTCGAAGCAGCAGAAGAGGCGCGCACCCGGCTGCCTCACGTGCCGCGCCGCGATGGCGGACACTGTCTCTCGAACCGCTGTCGGGTGGTGGGCGAAATCGTCGATGACCGTGACACCGTGAACGATGCCCTTGATCTCTTGACGTTTCTTTACGCTCTTGAAAAGAGCGAGACCCTGGCGTGCGGTCTCCGGTGGAATCCCGTCCCCAAGGACCACAGCGAGCGCGGCGATCGTGTTGTCGACATTGTGCAAACCTGGGAGGGGGCTCTGGAAGACCCCGTGATCACGGTCGCCCTGCCACAGGTGGAAGGTCGCGCCGTCGCTGTCCAGTGACACGTCTTCGGCGCGCCAATTCGGAGCGTCGAGCCCGGCCGCCCGCAGCGCAGCGCCGCGTCCGTACGTCTCAACCGGACACAAGGCAGCGGCGGCGGCGCGGCGGGCCCTCGCCTCCGCGCCGTGAACGACGAGGCGCCCTCCGGGCGGGAGCAGCCGGGCGAAGCGCTCGAACCACCCCTCGATGACCTCGACATTGGCGAAGATGTCGGCGTGATCGAACTCGATGTTCGTAATGACACCGACCTGCGGCGCGTAGTGCAGGAACTTCGGGGCCTTGTCGAAGTAGGCGGTGTCGTATTCGTCGCCTTCGACCACGAAGGGCGTCCCGTCACCCAGGCGGAAGCTCCGTCCGAAGTTCAGCGGGACACCGCCGACGAAGAGCCCGGGCCTCGCCCCGCCGTGTTCGAGGAGCCACGCGATGAGGCTCGTGGTGGTCGTCTTGCCGTGAGTCCCCGTGATGACGATGGGGCGGCGGTCGTTCAGGAAGAGGTGGCCGAAGGCTTCGGGAAAGGACGCGTGTGGAAGGCCGCGGTCTCGCATGGCGGTGGCTTCGGGGTTCACCTGGCGGATGACGTTGCCGACGATGACGAAGTCGGGTCCCCAGTCCAGGTTCTCGGGCGCGTAGCCGAGCATCAGCGGGATGCCCTGAATAGCGAGCTGATCGCTCATCGGCGGGTAGGCCGCGGCGTCCGAGCCGCGCACCTCGAGGCCGCGCGCCTTGAGCATGCCGGCGAAGGTCCCCATCGCCGTCCCCGCGATCCCGAGGATGTGAATACGCTTGGCGTTCGTCAGGGTGTCGAGGTCGTAGCGGTCGTTCAAGGGCGTGCTCCGGAGCGGTCTCGAGGGCGTCGTCAGGCGAAGGATAAGAGGGCGGCGGTGAGCTTCTGCGGGCAGTGTCGCTCGGGCGCGACCGCCGGGTCCGGCTCGGACCCTGGACCGGGCAGCGAGGTCGCCAGCAGTGAGGTCGCCAGCAGTGAGGTCGCCAGCAGTGACGTTGGCACGAGCTCAATCCCCATCGCCGTGACCGCATCGAGATCGAGGGCAGCGGCAGGTGTCGCCTTGGGATCGAAGAGGACGTGGGTCACGTAGTCTGTTGGGGTCGGCGTGCCATCACGACCCGCGCTGGCGTGGGCCTTCAGCACGATCGCCTGGACGGCACTCTGAAGCGTCATCCCGAGCTGTTCGGTGTCGAGGCCGATGTTCGGCACATACACTTTGGGGACCGTCGCTGCGGCGATAGCGCCGCCGATCCCGAGGGGAGTGAGGTTCGCGATGACGCTCGTGTAGAAGCTCCCAGGGGGATAGACGACGACGTCGGCGGACGTGATGAGTCCCGTGACCTTGTCCGAGGCATGGCACACGACGCTCTCCTCGCTGTCGAGCGACGACGTGAGCCACAGTCGACGGATCGGCGACTCGAGAGGGGGGCCCTGCTTGCCCGTGATCCGGTGCTGCCCGACCACCACACGACCGTCCTCGAGTGCGACGGCGAGGTGCAGGCTGCGGTCGACCGTTGGGACCACGGTGCCCCGTGCTTCCACGATACGGGAGAAGAGGTAGCTGACGGCGTCCATGTCGCCATCATGGACGAGCCACCCGCCCGCGAGGAGCAGGTTGCCGATACTCGCCCCGCGAAGATCGAAGGGCGCGGTCGACGCCGCCGCCGGTCGGGGGAGCGCGATGGACTCGAGGCTACCCGCGAGGGGGAGGAGGCCCGTCCGGGCTGCGAAGACCCGAAGGTAGCTCCGGATGAGCCGCTGGAGGGGGAGTTCGATCGCCACGGTGAGTGGGTGGTGGCCGTCGATCATGGCGAGCAGCTCGTCCTGCAGCGCCATCGGGGTGCCGTGCTCGGCGAGCCGATAGGAGAAGAACTCGTAGGTCGCCGGGTTGCCGCGCACGGTCTCGTCGGCGAGCGCGACGATCCGATTGCGCAGGTCTCCGACGGCGAGCATCCCAAAGCTGTCCCGCAGGATGGCCGAGCTGCCGCCGGAGTCGAAGGGCGTGACGAGGTGGACGGTGTTGTGAGTATGCCGCTTCATGACGCGCGCGGTCTGCCTCAGCGCGCTTCCACCACTCAGAAAGAGAAGGCAGGGGCCGAGCTCGGGGGCCCGAAGGGCACGCGCCACCCGAACCGGGTCGGGGATTCGACCCTCCCGAACGATTCGGGCGGTCATACGTCAGTCCTCGTCGGGACCGTCGTCGCCCGCAGCGCTCGCCCGCTCGGCTTGCCGGGCCGCTTTCTTGGCCTTCTTCTCGGTCCGAGAGGCCTTCTCGTCGGCCTCTTTGGACGCCGACTCCGGCGCCTCCTCCTTCGCGTTTCGCCACTTAAGCTCGAAGGACAGCCGAGCGCGACGGCCGCGCTTCTTGAGGTTCAGCTCAAAGGTGAGCGCGTCGGGGACGCCCAGGCTGAGCCGCGATTCGTCGCCCTTGGTGGCGATATTGCCGCTCTCGAGGCCGTCGGCGAGCGCCCGTAGCGCGGCCGCCGCTTGGGCGCGCGTGAGCTCACCCTCGACGCCGACTTTGGCCTTCCGGCGAGACGACAGATCTTCGACCGACGAGTCCGGCTCGACGGGGGCCGGGGGAGCCGCCTTCGGTGCCCGCTTTCGCGGGGGGCGCACCTTCTTGGCCACGGCGGAACTGAGCGCCGTGCCCTGGGGTGCCGTGCCCTGGGGCGCCGTGCCCTGGGGCGCCGTGCCCTGGGGCGCCGCGGCAGACGACGTCCGACGTCGGGAACGGGGAGGCGGCTTGGCGGCGGCGTCCGCGGAAGGCGAGCCGCTGTCCTTTGGGGCGGCTGCCTTACGCGGGGTGCGCTTGCGCGGCGCTCGGGCGGCCGGGGCGCTCGGGCTGCCGGTGGTGGGATTGGTCGACGTCTCGCTCGGTTCTTGCATGTCGGGCTCCTCGGTGGACCGTTCGGTCTTGGGGCGACGTGTCAGCCGGTCCGCGTTCGACCATGACGGCGCATGATCTCATGACGGCGGATTCCAGACTCGCGGCACGGTAACGCAGAAAGTGCCTCAGCGCGACTCGCAATCGAAGGGGTAGGCCGCCGGTTCGCTCCCCGGGGCCGCCCCCGCACCCGCCCCCCAAGGAGGCGTTGCTTTTCTCCCGTCGTCGGCCTTCGCGCTGCCGCACGGGAGCGGCGTCAGATGTCTGTGATACGTCCTCACGTAGCTCTTGGGTACACTCAGGGCGTCACTCGACAGCCTCCTTGTTCCACAGGGAATCGCTTCGGCCTGCTCGGTCCGAAAATCAGCACCCTCCTAGCGTCCCGCCGTCGTTCGGGTAGTCTCGCCGGATGGAATCTCCGGTCCGGACACTCGCGCTGCGCACAGCGACCCTGCTCGTGGTCGCCAACATCATCGGGACCGGTATCTTCACTGCGACCGGGCTCCTCCTCGGCACTGTGGGCTCGACGTGGCTCGTGCTCCTTCTCTGGGGCGTAGGCGGGATCGTGGCGCTCTCAGGGGCGCTCTGTTACGCCGAGCTCTCCTCGGCGGTCCCCGAGAACGGCGCCGACGCCACACTCATCGGCCGCATGTATCACCCTTCGCTCGGGTTCGTCGCCGCGGTCGTCTCCCTGGTCGTCGGCTTCGCGGGGCCGGTCGCGTCGGCAGGGCTCGCGCTCGAGGAGTACCTCCTGCCGCTGCTCCCGGCGTGGATCCCCCCGAAGTCGCTGGGCTTTCTGGTCATTGTCGCGCTCACCATCCTCCATGCCCGTGACGTCTCTGGCGCCGCCACGACGCAAGACGCGCTCACGCTGCCGAAGATAGGCGTCCTCGTGGTCATGGGCCTCCTGCTCGTCACCTACGGCTCATGGTCCCATGTGGGGGCTAACGACCCACGCGGCTTCGGAGACGCTCTCGGCCAGCCGGGGATCGGCGGGGCCTTCATCCTCGTCGCGTATGCCTACAGCGGCTGGAACGGCGCCGCATACGTGGCGGGCGAGGTCAAGGACCCGATGCGTAACCTGCCGCGAGCGCTCATCTTCGGGACGCTCATCGTCACCGGCGTCTATCTGCTCTTGAACCTCGGCTTCCTCCTCGCGGCGCCTTATGGCGCCCTGGCGGGTCGCAAAGACATCGGCGCGGCGGCTGCCGAGGCGGCGTTTGGCCCGACGGGGCGCGTCGTCGTGGCCGTCATCATCGGCCTCGGCTACATCTCAGCCATCGGGGCGTGGATCATGGCGGGGCCTCGGGTCTACGCGGCGACCGCGGCCCCGCTCCCTCGTCTGTCATGGCTGGCCCGCCGAAACGCCCGGGGCGCGCCCGCGAACGCGGTCTGGTTTCAGACCGTGCTCACGCTGCTGCTCTTCTTCGGGAGCGGTCTGGCCGAGCTCCTCACCTTCATGGGCATCCTGCTCTCGCTCTCCTCGGCCTTGACCGTCCTTGGTCTCGTCGTGCTCCGAATACGGGAGCCGGGGCTCGCGCGTCCCTACCGCGTGCCGCTCTACCCCCTCACGCCCATCGTCGCGGGGGGCGTGCTCCTGTGGATGGTGGCGCTTGCGCTCGCCGAGGACCAGATGGCGGCGCTCTGGTGCGCTGTGACCGTCGCCGTCGGGATCGTACTCTACCTCGTGGTCCGGCGCGGGCCTTCTTCGGACGTGAACCCGAGCACGGGTGCGTCGCCTTCGTGACCGGACAGGCGCTCGGCTTTAGACTTCATTCCATGCGGCATCTCGCCAGGAACATCTTCGTCGTCATCGTCAGCCTGCTCTCGGGCTGTCAGGCGCTCTTTCAGCGCGACGAGCTCCCGGCGGTGCCCTACGACGAGCTGCCCTTCACGGTCGCCGAGCTCTATCAGGTCGCGGACCGCGTCCACGCCACGTCGCGCCGCATACGGGAGCTGGTCCGGGCGCGCACGGCCCTGAAGAAGGTCGACCTCCTGGAGTCGGGCCGCTACGGCACCGCTTGGCGGCTCGCGCGAGTCGACAGCGTGCTCGCTCGCATTGACGCGGAGCGCGCCTCGGACTGGGCGCAAGAAGGGCTCTCGGCGGCCGAGAAGGCGCGGAGCATGCGCCCCGGCAAGGTCCACGGGCACCTTTACTACGCGGCGTGCGCCGGTCTCCTCGCCAAGAGCCGGCCGACGGAAGCCGACAGGCTGATGAACGCGGTCGTCGAGGCGGCGTCCAAGGCGGCGGCCATCGATCCGGGCTACGAAGGCGGTGAGCCGCGGCGCGTCCTCGGCGCCATCTACCTCTACGCGCCGTCTTGGCCCAGCGGCGTCGGCGACCTCGACGAAGCCATCGGCATCCTCGAGGGGGTTGCGACCGATCATCCGCAGGACCCCCGCAACCTCTTCTACTTGGCCGAGGCATACCGCCGGGCCGACGAGCGCCCGAAGGCGGTCGGGCTCTACCGCAAGATGCTCGCGGCGCCCCGTGCGGGGATCTGGGCTGTCGAAGGGCCAACCTATCGAGCGGAAGCGAAGACGCACCTGCGCATCCTCGATCCGTGAGCGACGGGCCGACGACGAAACCACGGTAAGATTATCCTCACCGCCAGTGGCGCGTGCCCGACGCGATCGTGCACGACGTTACGCTTTCCCCGGGATGTCAGGCTCAGCCGCGCCCTCCTGGTGGATGCGCGTGGTCTCCAAGACCAACGCCGTCTCGCCCACATCGACCCTCCGCGACGTCGGGACGACTCGGGGCCCCCATGGAGCCGGCTCTTAGGGTGCGCTGGTCGGCGCCGCGTTGTAGTCGAGGCAGATCTCGAGGACCTTCCCGACCGGCGGCGGGGGCTCGGTCCAGGTGACACGGTTGGAGTCGGCGGCGTAGGTCCAGTCGACGCCTTCGGTCTGGGTCGCCCCGTCATAGGTAACCTTCAGGGTGCCCACGAGCGGCGGGGCGGGGAGCGCGAAGCTAGTTCCGGCGGTCGCACCGACCTTGCCGAGCTCGTCATAGGTGCTGATCCACGACTGGTCGCAGATGTCGTAAGTGAGGCCGCCCGTCAGCGCGGCGAGGTCGAGGTAGTCCTGGCCGGGGGCGAGGGCGCACGTCTTGCCGTCGACGCCGACGAAGGCGTGAAGGGCCCAGTCGTCCCAGCCCGGGCGCGCCGAGACGAAGAACGCGAAGGCGGCGGCCGAGGTGTTGCTCGTGTCGTCGGTCATCACGACGACCTGGCGGGTCGAGCCGGCGCGCATGAAGGACTCGACCTTCTCGATCTCGTCCATGATGAGGCCGAGCGCATTGTGGCTCGACACCTGGATGTCGATCTGGCGGAAACGTTCCGCGTTCTCGCAGTTCGGGCCCGCGAGCGGCGGCTCGATGCAGAGTGTGTTGCTGCTCGTCGCCTTGCGCGAGGCGATGAGCACGACGTGGTAATCGACGCCTGCGGTGCCGATCCAGGCGGCGAGGTCGTTCATGTACGTTCGTACCAGTGGGATCTCGTCGTTCATCGAGGTCGATTGGTCGACGACGAAGACGAGATCGAGCGGCTTGTCGGTCGTGGTGTACGGGTACTCGTCGCAGCGGCTGATGACGCAGACATTGCTGATGCACTGTTCGGTTGAGGCCGGATCGGCGTCGACGCAGTCAGCAGCGACGTTACAGCAGCCACCGGCCTGAGACTCGGTGCAGACGTTGAAGTCCGGATCGCAGGTGTTCACCGTACAGGGGTCGCCGTCTTCACAGTCCGCGTTCACGAGGCAGCAGCCGGGGATGTTCGCGTGAGTACATTCGCCGTTCTTGCACGAGTCGAGCGTGCAGTCGTTGTCGTCGTCACAATCCTTCATCTCGTTCTGGCACTCGTTCTTCACGAGGTTGCATTCGTAGCCGAGGATGCAGGACGTCAGCTCCACCACGCAGTCCGACTTCTCGTCGCAGCACCCCTTGGGGGCGAGGTCGGTCTCGTACTTACACACATTGTTCTCGCAGATGTCCTTGGTACACAGCTTCTTGTCGTTGCACTGAACATTCGTGAGGCAACACCCGTCGATCGGGTTCACTGAGCAGGTCGCCGTCGTGATGTCGCACGCGCCCGCGATGCAGAGGTTCCCCGTCGCACAATCGGCGTCGTCGCCGCAACAGCCGAACTCTTCGGGGTTCGGGGTCTGGGTGCACGTCCCGTCTTCGCAGAGGTCGAGGGTGCACTTCAGCCCGTCGTCACAGTCGTTATCCTGGTTGCAGCAGTTCGGCGTATAGAGGATCTCGCAGTTGAACTGCTCGTTGCAGATCCCAGTCGCGCACGGGAGGTTGGTCGAACAGTCGATGTTCGCCGTGCAACAGCCGGGTAGTGTCTTCTCGATCGCGTGCTCGCACGTCCCGTCTTCGCACTCGTCTTTGGTGCAGACGTTGAGGTCGTCGCAATCCGACGATGATTCGCAGCAGCTCTCGGCCGGCGGGTAGAAACACTTTCCGCTGACGCAGCGGTTCTCCGTGCAAGGGTCCTTGTCGTTGCACTGCTCGTCGCTTGCACAGCACCCCGCGAGGAACTTGTAGGAACACGAGTTCGAGATGCAGGTGTCGATGGTGCACGTGTTGTCGTCGTCGCAGTCGGTGTTCACCGTGCAGCCCGATGACGCGGCGCACGGAACCACCCCCGGGCCGGTCGCGCAGTCGGCGATCGGCGCGAAGAGCCCGCTGCTCGCGTTGTCGCCGAAGGGCCGGGCGAAGCCGCCGGCGGCGAGGCTCCCCGCGCACGGCTTCACGACCTCGTACACACTCGGGACCTCTTTGGCGTCCACGAAGAGCTGAAGGATGGCGATGTCGCACAACATGACAGGCGCCCCGAGCCACCGCAGTGGCAACGGATAGCTCCCGGACTCGACAATCTCAGGCGTCGTGTTCTCACGGGGATCGTAGCGCCAGAGCGCCCACTCGTAGTCACCCTGGAGCTCTGGATCGCCGTTCCATGCGATCTCCCCTGCGTAGAGCTGCTCGTCTCCACCGAAGACGAGCGCGAGCACGGTCCCGAACTGCGACGCCGGGCCGCTCACGGTTGAGCCCGTCGATGGGTTCCAGACGCGCGTCCACCCCGTGCCGCCGGCGGCGACCAGCCATTGACCATCCACGAGCGCGCTCACCGGATACGCCCAGATGGGGCCCGGGGTCGCGAGATCGAAGGGGAGCTCCACGAAGTTTGCGCCGTAGGTGAAGAGCCGAATGCGGCTGCCGAGGGAGTCGGTCGGGTCTTCGGGGCGCCGCGTCGTGATGGCCATGGCGGAGTAGCCTGACCGGATGATGGCCGTCGGCCTCTCGGGCGCTGTGTCCGCTGAACCCGTGAGGAAGAGGCCCGTCCCGCCTTGCGTCGCGACGCCGACCGCCGCGATGCCGCCGACGAGCCCGATGGCATAACGGCCGTCGCCGACGAAGGCGGCGGACGTCGTGGGGGCACCCGGCAAGGAGATCTGGGTGGACGGCTGACCATCCCGGAGGTCGACGAGCCGGACGACGCCCGTGGCCCCCGTGCTGATGGGGAGGAGCGCGTAGGAGTCGACGATAGTTGGCTGCTGACACTCCCCGGCGACGGAGAGCGTCCACGCCGTCACCCCGGTCGTAGTCACGGCCGTCAGGACGCAGCCGGCAGCGGCGTTGACGCTCACGAGGAAGCCCGGGCGCCCGGCCGGTGGACCGAGCGGGTTCAGGGCACAGTCGCCGTACCCGGCCTTCCCGTCGCCGTCGAGGTCCTCGAGTCCGAGATCGAAGCTGCCATTGGCGTTCACGTCCCAGCAGAGTAGCCCGGCCGCGATAGCGACTGGCGAGCTCGGGACCTCGTCGTCTGCGAACGTCAGCGCCTCGATCGCGGTGCCACCCACGAGCTGAATCTTGAAGCTCTCGCTATCCACGGTCGCGAGCACGTTGTTCGGCGTGATCGCTGGGATCCAGCGGCGCAGCGGCGTCTCGAAGGGGACCGGGCCCTTCGGGACGTCGGGGCCGACGTCGCTGCCATCGGCCGTAGCGACGTCTTCGCCGTCGGTGGCGTCAGTGGCACCGGCGTCGTCCGCGGCCGCATCGACGAGGACATCGAGCGTCCCGTCCGACCCGTCGCTCGGTCCATCACCCGTGACGTCGTCCGTTCCACCCTCCGAGCCGTCGACTGGGCCATCGACGGTCCCGTCACCCTCGCTCCCGTCGGCGTTCGGTGTGCCTTCCTGGCCGGACGAGCATGCGTTGAACAACGTGACGGTAACGAGGAGCATGAGGGTACGGCGCATGGGGCTGGAGGATAACGGAAATCGGCGCCGGGGCGTCGAGCTTTCGGGACGAGGGGGGCGCGCTCACTTTGCCTCTTCGGCCCATGGGGCTATCCTGCACTCGGCTCACGCTCGCGCGCCCCCGCGGCCGAGCGACCGAGCGACCCACCCGCCCGAACACCGAGGACCCGATGCCCGACTCGAAAGACGCGGCGCTCTCCGACCTGCTGACCGAAGACCGACGCTTCGCACCCCCGGCTGCCTTCGCCGCGGACGCCCGAGTGAACGACGCCGCGATCTATGATCGTGCGGGCGCCGATCCAGCGGCGTTCTGGGCGAACGAAGCGGCCCGAGTACCCTGGATGACGCCCTGGGAGACCGTCACCCGCGGCCAGTTCCCTCACGTCACGTGGTTTGACGGCGGCAAACTGAACCTCGCGCACGCGTGCCTCGACGCTCAGATCGAGAAGGGCCGCGCGAACAAGGCGGCGATCATCTGGGAAGGCGAAGACGGCGAGGTCCGCACGGTCACCTACCGTCAGCTCCGCCGCGACGTGTGCCGACTCGCGAACGGGCTGAAATCGCTCGGCGTGGAGCGTGGCGATCGCGTCGCGATCTACATGCCGATGACCATCGAAGCGGTTGCGACCATGCTCGCGTGCGCTCGGATCGGCGCTATCCACAGCGTCGTCTTCGGCGGGTTCTCGGCCGAGAGCCTCGCGGGTCGTATCGTCGATGCGTCCGCGAAGGTGCTCGTGACGGCGGACGGCGGCTGGCGTCGTGGGCACGTCGTGGCGCTCAAGGACGAAGCCGACCGCGCGCTCCTTCACACGCCCTCGGTCGAGAAGGTGGTCGTGCTGCAACGCGCGCGGGATCCCTTCCCTTGCAAGATGACCCCGGGTCGCGACGTCTGGTACCACGACCTGGTCTCGGTGCAGCCGGACCAGTGCCCTCCCGAGGCGATGGGCGCCGAGGACGTGCTCTTCATCCTCTACACCTCGGGCACCACCGGCAAACCCAAGGGCATCGTGCACACCACGGGCGGCTATGCGGTCGGGACGGCGGCGACCACGGCGATGGTCTTCGACCTGACAGACGACGACGTCTTCTGGTGTACGGCCGACATCGGCTGGGTCACGGGGCACAGCTACGTGGTCTATGGGCCGCTCCAGAACGGCGCGACCGTAATGCTCTATGAGGGGGCTCCGGACTTTCCGCGTCGAGACCGCTTCTGGGAGATCATCGCCCGCCACCACGTGACCATCTTCTATACGGCCCCCACCGCGATTCGGGCCTTCATGAAGTGGGGGCACGAGCTCCCGGAACTCCACGATCTCAGCAGCCTGCGTCTCATTGGGTCGGTCGGCGAGCCGATCAACCCGGAAGCCTGGATCTGGTATCACCGGCACATCGGCGCAGAGCGTTGTCCCATCGTGGACACGTGGTGGCAGACCGAGACGGGCCACATCATGATCTCGGGGCTCCCCGGCGTCACGGCCATGAAGCCGGGATACGCCGGGCCGCCGATGCCGGCCATCGACGCGTGCATCGTCGACGATGACGGAAACGAGGTCGCCCGTGGCAGCGGGACCCTGGCCATTCGGACGCCCTGGCCGGGCATGCTCCGCACGATCTGGGGTGACGACGAACGGTTCAAAGCGACGTACTTCTCCCGCTGGGGTGGGCGATTCTACTTCCCCGGCGACGGCGCCAAACGCGACGAACACGGGAACCTGATGATCCTCGGCCGTATCGACGACGTCCTGAACGTCGCCGGTCATCGCATCGGAACGATGGAAGTGGAGTCGGCGCTGGTCGACCACCCCGCCGTCGCCGAGGCCGCTGTGATCGGCCGTGCCCACGAGCTCAAGGGCCAAGCGATCGTGGCCTTCGTCACCCTCAAAGACGGCGCGACGGCCGGGACGCCCGGGATCGGGAAGACACGCGCCGAGACGTGCGAGACGCTACGACAGCACGTCGCGGCCAAGATCGGTGCGCTCGCCCGACCCGAAGAGGTCTACCTCACGGCCGACCTCCCGAAGACGCGCTCCGGCAAGATCATGCGCCGGCTCCTGCGCGACATCGCCGAAGGCCGAGCCGTCGGGGACACGACCACGCTCGCCGATCCCGCCGTCATGGGCCGCCTGAAGGACCTCTACGCCGATACCGACGGCTGAGCGGCCCACTCTCTCCCGTCCGAGCGACCTGCCAACACCCCAAGGAGATCCCGATGAATGAGTTCGAGAAGTACGTCGTCATCAGCACTACCCAGGCCGGCGACGGCAAGACCACGCCCAAGCCCGGCGACATGGTCACCTGCCACTACACCCTGACCATTGACGGGCGAAAGGTGGACTCGTCGCGCGACCGCAATCGGCCCTTCCAGTTCAACATCGGGCGTGGGCAGGTCATCAAGGGCTGGGACGAGGGGCTGCTTCGCTTCACGCTCGGTCAGCGCGGCATCGTCACGATCCAGTACCAGTACGGCTACGGTGAAGCCGGGCGGCCGCCTCAGGTCCCGCCCAAGGCGACCCTCGTCTTCGATGTGGAGCTTCTGGGGATCAATTGAACCGGAGGCCTTGAGGGCTCGGACTACATTAAGTGGTTCGGTTTGCCTCGCGCCGCATCCCCGCCCGGCTCGTTCCAAGTCCTCGAAATACGGGGAGTATGTCTTCGGACTCGGAAGGGGCCGGGCGGGGCGCGACGCGGTCAACCGTCCCCCTTATTGTAGACCGAGCCCTCACCCCGTACGCTAGGAGGTCATGCACGCCGCTCCTGACCTCGCCTTCTCCAAGCCCTCCCCGTGTGCCCGCCGTCATGGCGTCGCCCTCGTCCTCGGTGCCCTCGTGGCGGCGCTCGTGCCTCTCGGCTGCGGCACCGACCCTGCTGCCGCGACCGCCATTGCGACGCCCGACACGAAGTCGGAGGTCTCGACTACCGCCGACACGCAGGTCGAGACCGTCGAAGAGGACCCCGACGTCCCCATCGTGAGCCTCGACAGCCTCTTCGAGGACGACGTCTTCGAGCCCATCGACGTCTTCCTCCCGGACGACACGTCCCCCGGCGAGTTCGGCGCACCGTGCACCGATAACTCGGAGTGTGACTCCGGCTTCTGCGTCCCCGGCCCCACGGGGAGCTACGTCTGCTCCCGTTTCTGCATCGACGATTGTCCGCAAGGCTGGCTCTGCAAGGGCGTCGCCCAGACCGAGCCCGACATCGCGTTCATCTGCATCGTCGGGACCGTTCAGCTCTGCGCGCCGTGCAACGTCGACGAGGATTGCGGCGGGAGCCTCGACCGCTGCCAGGCCATCGGGACCAACGGTGCCAAGTACTGCACGCAGCACTGCCTCGACTCGGGCGACTGCCCCTCCGGCTACTCGTGTTCGCCACCGGCCGATCAAGTGGGCTCGAGCCAGTGTGTTCCGGACACGGGGAGCTGCGTGTGCTCCGCCGAGCTCGACCAGACCAGCCGGCCTTGTCAGTTCAAGAACGAGTTCGGCACGTGCAACGGCCTCGAGTTCTGCGACGGTCCCGACGGGTGGGTCGGGTGCGACGCCAAGGTGCCGATGGGCGACGCCTGCAACGGCCTCGACGACAACTGCGATGGTGCGACCGACGAGGGCTTTGCACCGAAGCCTTGCTCGCGCTCCACGCTCTTTGGGACCTGCGCGGGCGTCGAGACGTGCACCGGGCTCACGGGCCTCGTCTGCGACGCCGCCGTCCCGGCCGCCGAGACCTGCAACGGCGTCGACGACGATTGCAATGGGTACACCGACGACGACTACACCGACACCGACGGCGACGCGCTCTCCGACTGCGTCGATCTCGACGATGACGACGACACCATTCCGGACGGGGCGGACAACTGCCCCTTCGACCCGAACTTCAACCAGCTCGACGCCGACACCGACGGCGATGGCGACGCGTGCGACATCGATCGCGACGGCGACGGCGCCCTCAACGTGAGCGATCTCTGCCCGTCGGCCTTCGACCCGGCGCAAGCCGACCTCGATAGCGACGGCAAGGGCGACGCCTGCGACGAAGACCGCGATGGCGACGGTGACAGCAATACGACGGACTGCGAGCCGGACGACGCGTTGATCTCGAAGTCGGCCGTCGAAGCGTGCGACGCGCTCGACAACGACTGCGACGGCCTCTACGACGAGGGGTTCCTCGACAACGACTCCGACCAGCTCCGAGACTGCATCGACCCCGACGACGACAACGACGGCGACCCGGACACCACGGACTGCGCGCCGCTCGACCCCTTGGTGAAGAAAGGCAAGAAGGAGGACTGCGACACCATCGACAACGACTGCGACGGGCTCGTGGACGAAGACTTCGGCGACCTAGACAAAAACGGGATCAAAGACTGCATCGAGACCGACGCCGATGTCGACGGGGATCCGGACGGCGTCGACTGCGCGCCGACCAACAAGTCCATCTCGCACCTCGCGCCCGAGGTCTGCGACGGGATCGACAACGACTGCGACGGCCTCATCGACGAGTCGTTCCCGAACGCCGACGGGGACGCGCTCCGCGACTGCATCGACGTCGATGACGACAACGACGGCGATCCGGACGACACCGACTGCGCGCCGCTCGACAAGACGGTCGGTTCGTCGCTCCAGGAGATTTGCAACGGCAAGGACGACGACTGCGACGCCAGCGTCGATGAAGGCTTCCCGAACCTCGACGCCGACGGCCAGGCGGACTGCCAGGACCAGGACGACGATAACGACGAGCTCGACGACGGTGACGACAACTGCCCGCGCATCGGCAACCCCGACCAGAAGGACACCGACAGCGACGGCTCTGGCGACGCCTGCGACGACGACGACGACAACGACGGCGAAGACGACGGGGCGGACAACTGCCCGCTGGCGCCCAACAGCGGGCAGACGGACACGGACGGCGACGGGCTCGGTGACGTGTGCGATCCGGACGACGATGACGACGGCAGCCTCGACGCCGCCGACTGCCGTCCGCGCAACGCGGCCGTGAACCCCCAAGCGACCGAGCTCTGCGACGGCATCGACCAGAACTGCGACGGCGTGGTCGACGACGGGTTCCCGGACACCGACGGCGACGGCGTGGCCGACTGCGTCGACTCGGACGATGACAATGACGGCGATCCGGACGTCTCGGACTGCGAGCCGCTCGCGCCACAGACCTCCAACAAGTCGCTCGAGAGCTGCGACGGGGTCGACAACAACTGCAACGGCGCGGTCGACGAAGGCTTCACCGACAGCGACGACGACGGCGCGGCGGACTGCGTCGACCTCGATGACGACAACGACGGTGATGCGGACACCACCGACTGTGAACCGACCAACCCGCTCGTGCGAAACGGTGCGTCCGAGATCTGTAACGGCAAAGATGACGACTGCTCTGGCGTAGCCGACGACGGCTTCGTCGACAGCGACGGCGACAAGACGCCCGACTGCGCGGATGTCGACGACGACAACGACGGCGACCCGGACGTGACCGACTGTGCGCCGCTCAAGCAGTCGATCTCGAACACCGCGGCCGAACTCTGCGACGGCCTCGACAATGACTGCGACGGCATCATCGACGAAGGCTTCGTCGACACGGACGTCGATGGCACGGCGGATTGCCTCGACCTCGACGACGATGGGGATGGCGATCCGGACAACACCGACTGTGCGCCCAAGAACGCGGCCGTGAAGAACGGCGGGACCGAGCTCTGTAACGGCAAGGACGACGACTGCGACGGGAGCGTGGACGAGGGCTTCGGGAACGTCGACGCCGATTCGCTCGCGGATTGTGTCGACATCGACGACGACAACGACGGCGACCCGGACGACAGCGACTGCGCCCCGCTCGATGCGACCATCTCGTCGTTGCTGCCCGAGCTCTGCGACGGCAAGGACAACAACTGCTCGGGGGCGGCCGACGAAGGCTTCCCGAACACCGATCAGGACAGTGACGCCGACTGCGTGGACCTCGACGACGATGGGGACGGGGTGGTCGATACGGCTGACAACTGCACCCTCTTGGCCAACGAGTCTCAGACCGACTCGGACGGCGATGGGCAAGGCGATCCGTGCGACACCGACGTCGACAACGACGGCGCGCCGAACGCAACGGACAATTGCCCCACCGCCAGCAACGGGACGCAGCTCGACACGGACGTCGACGGCAAGGGCGACGCCTGCGACCCCGACGACGACGGGGACGGCGCTCTCGACGAGGTCGACTGTAAGCCCCTCGACCCGGCGACCTATCCCGGCGCGGCCGAGGTCTGCGACTCGAAGGACAACAACTGCAACGACCTCATCGACGAGGGCTTCGGCGACACGGACCAAGACGGTACGGGCGATTGTCTCGACAGTGACGACGATGGCGACGAGGACCCGGACATCTTCGATTGTGAGCCGCTCATCGCGGCGATCTCACACTTCGAGTCGGAGCTCTGCGACGGGATCGACCAGAACTGTGACGGCCTCGTCGATGAAGGGTTCCCGGACTTCGACCTCGACGGCGAAGCGAACTGTGTCGACGACGACGACGATGGTGACGGTGTCCCTGACGGCGTCGACAATTGCCCGATCGCGAAGAACACCGATCAGGCCGACCCGGACGCGGATGGCAAGGGCAACCCGTGCGACACGGACGATGACGGTGACGGTGCGGCCGACGCGCAGGACTGTGCGCCGCTGAACGCGGCGATCTTCCCGCTCCAGACGGAGACCTGCGACGGCATCGACAACAACTGCAAGCTCGGGATCGACGAGGGCTTCCTGAACACCGACGCCGATTCGCAGGCCGATTGTATCGACTCCGACGACGACGGCGACGGTGACGCCGACAACATCGATTGTGCGCCGCTCAACAAGAACATCTCATCGGGGGCGACCGAGACCTGCGACGCCGTCGACAACAACTGCAATGGGGCCATCGACGAGGGGCTGCCCGACTTCGATCTCGACGGCACGCCCGACTGCCGCGACCTCGATGACGACAACGATGGCAGCGCCGACACGATCGACTGTGCGCCGAACAACCCTGCGATTCGTCCCGGCGCCTCCGAGACGTGCAATGGGAAGGACGACAACTGCTCGGGCACGACCGACGAGGGCTTCCCGGACACGGATAGCGACGGGAGCAAGGACTGCATCGACACCGACGACGACAACGACGGCGACCCCGACACGTCAGACTGTCAGCCTCTCGCGGCGCTGGTGTCGAGGCTCGCCGTGGAGAGCTGCAACAGCGTCGACGACAACTGCAGCGGGCAGACCGACGAAGGCTTCACGAATTCCGACACCGACGCGTTTGCGGACTGCGTCGACGCCGATGACGACAACGACGGTGATCCCGATACGACGGACTGCGCGCCGAAGACGCCGTCGGTGAGCAAGCTCGCAATCGAAGCCTGCAACGGCAAAGACGACGACTGCGACAGCCTCATCGACGAGGGCTTCTCGAACCTCGACGGCGATCCCGACGCCGACTGCGTCGACGTCGATGACGACAACGACGGCGACCCGGACGTAACGGACTGCCTCGACAATAATCCGTCGGTGTCGACGCTCGTGACCGAGGTCTGCGACAACCTGGATAATGACTGCGACGGCCTCAAGGACGAGGGGTTCCCGAACGCGGACGCCGACGCGCTCGCGGATTGTCTCGACCTCGACGACGACAATGACGGAACGCCGGACACAAATGACAATTGTCCGACGGTGGCCAATAATCAGACGGACACGGACTCGGATGGCCTCGGGGATGCGTGTGACACGGACGACGACAACGACGGCCGCCCCGACAGCACCGACAATTGCCCGACGGTTCAGAACGGCGGCCAGACCAACTCGGACACGGACAGCCTCGGCGACGCCTGCGACCCGGACGATGACGGCGACGGCATCGTGGACGCGACCGATTGCGCGCCGACGAACGCGCTCATCTTCCCCGGGGCGACGGAGCTTTGCGACGGCATCGACAACGACTGCGACACGATCGTGGACGAGGGCTTCGTCGACACCGACGGCGACTCGCTTCGCGACTGCATCGATCCGGACGACGACAACGATCTGACCGGAGACCTCGGTGACTGCGCCCCGTTGAACTCTGCCGTACACCCGGCGGCGGTCGAGATCTGCGACGGCATCGACCAGAACTGCAATGGCGTGAAGGACGACGGCTTCCCGAACACGGACGGCGACGCGCAGGCGGACTGTGTCGACACGGACATCGACAACGACGGCGTCCTGAATGGGGCCGACAACTGCCCGAAGGTTCAGAACCAGATCCAGACCGACTCGGACACCGACGGGACTGGTGACGCGTGCGACGGCGATGACGACAACGACGACGTCGCCGATGAGTCGGACAACTGCCGCACCGTGGCCAACGCGTCGCAGACGAACACGGACGGAGACAGCCAGGGCAACGCGTGCGACGACGACGACGACAACGATGGGACCCTCGATGGGGCCGACTGCAAACCCCTCGACCCGCTCGTGCACCCGAGCGCGATCGAGGTCTGTGACGGCGTCGATAATTCCTGCAAGGGCGTGGCCGACTTCGGCTTCCCGGACTTCGACGTCGACACGATCCGCGACTGCGTCGACACCGATGACGACAACGACGGCGACCCGGACACGAGCGACTGTGCGCCCAAGGACAAGACCGTCTTCAACGGCGCGCCCGAGCTCTGCGACGGCTTCGATTCGAACTGCAATGGCGCCATCGACGAGTCGTTCCCGAACCTCGACGGCGACGCCGAAGCCGACTGCACGGATGCCGATGACGACAACGACGGCACGCCCGACGCCGGTGACAACTGCCCGATCGCATCGAACCTCGATCAGAAAGACGTCGACGAAGACAACATCGGCGACGCGTGCGACCCGCAGGTCCCGGGTCCCGTGACCTCCGTTGTCATCCGAGATGCGGCGAAGGGCCAAGGCTCGGCGGTCGGGACCTTCACGATGGAGCTCGGCCAGTCCATTACGGTGTACGCCGCGGGCTACGACGTAAACGGGCTCTTCGCGGGTGGGCAGCCGGTGACGTGGTCTCGCGACGGCACGCTCGACCTCCCGGTCGCGGCTGTGGACAAGAAGTCGGCGACCTTCGCGCCGGTAACCCCGGTCTCGTCGGGGCGCCTCATCGCGTCGCCGCTGACCGCGGGCGTCCTCGGTGACGCCACGGGCATCATCACGGTCAACGCGCCGCCGCCGGGCGCGCCGCTCGCGCTCAAGTGCACCATCGAGCCCGACCGCGACAGCATCGTCGCCGACGCGCTCGACGAGGTGACGGTGCGAGTCGTCGTGCGCGACCAATACGGATCGCCGACGACCATCGGCGCGCCGCACGCCATCGCCATTCAGACCAGCGCCGGGACGCTCATCGGCGCGGTCGCCAATGCGGGCGGCGGTGTCTACACGCAGCGCCTGCGGTCATCCATCGTGGAGGAGACAGCGACCCTGACGGCGACGCTCGGTGGCGTCACCGTAGGCGATACGGCGCAGGTGCAGTTCGTACAGCCGGAGCTCGTCGTGTCCGGCTCGTCGACCATCGATTGCAGCAACTACAACGCCTTCGAGGGCAAGTCGATCCTGGTGAAGTCGGGCATCCTGACCATCAACACGACTGACGCGTGTCCGCTCATGAAGTTCGGGAGCTTCATCATGCAGGGCGGCTTCGTAACCCACGACAAGGGCGCGCGTATGGACATCGAAGTCGATGAGCTCTTCGTCGGCGCGGGGTCGTTCATCGACGCGAGCGGCGAAGGCCCGGCCATCGGCGCCGCCACCCCGCCCGTGATCAGCGTGCCTTTCGAGCTCTTCGGCGACCTCGAGAACCCCCGAACGTCGGGCCGGAACAACTGCCCGACGTCGCCGCCGAGCTTCGTGACGGCGCCCGGCGGCCTCATCCGAATCAAGGTGGTCGGCTCTGGCAAGGCCACCGTCGACGGTGCCATCCGGGCGGACGGCATCGGTGAGTGCATCCTCGACGTACCCTATTCGTCGAACAGCCTCCGCGCGGGCGACTCGGGCGGCCGCATCCGGCTCGAGGCGAAGACGCTAGCCGGGACCGGCACGATCTCGGCGCGGGGCCGGCCGGTTCCGGGCTCGGACGCATCCGCGCTGACCAAGATCGCCGGCAATGGCGGCGTGATCTCGCTCGTCGGCTTTGAGAGCCGCACGGGCAGCTTTGCCGACACTTCCATCCTTGAGAAGGTGTCGGTGCGGTCGGGTGTCGCCGTCTACAACAAAGGCCCCGCCGGGGCGCTGGTCTTGCGCGCCGCGGGTCAGACCGAGCCGGAGATCATCTTCGGCGCGGGCGCGGACGAAGGCACGCCGGCCCAAGGCACCAACGCCACGGCCGGCGTCTCGACCCTGACGACCATTCCGCTCGGCGTCGTCACGGCGATCGACTCGGTCTCGATCACCATCGCCGGCGCCGGCTATTCGCCCGGTCGCTACGTCGGGCTGCGCGTCAACCCGAACGTCGAACAAGGGGCCTTGGCCAACCTGCAGGAGGACGTCACCTTCCGCGTCATCTCCAACACCGCCGACCGGCTCTTCTTGAGCGGCAACCCGATGGGCGTCGCGGTCGTCGGCAAGGCCGCCATCGGCGTCCTCGTCGCGGAGAACCTCGACATCCGCGAAGAGACGGCCGTGGAGACTACTGGGCAGGTCGTGATTCGCCACGGTGACCGTGCGACGGGCGACGAGGCCACCTTCGACGCGAAGGGCGGCCTCATCGCCGGGGCCATCGACTTCGGGACGGTCGAGACCATTCGCCTCACGGGGCTCCTGGCGGGCGTCAACTACGGCGGGGGGACGGTCCAGATCGGCGCCGCGAACCTCATCGCGGACTCGATCGTCCGGGCCGGAAACGCCGCCTTCCCCTTCAACGTCGTCATGTCCTCGGGTGCGGCCTTCGAGACCGGCGACGATGTGACCTTCAGCTCCGTGACCCTGTCGCGGGCGACCATCCGCGCGGCGGGCGACGTGACCGTGCAGGGCGCGCTGTCGGTGTCGACCGCGGTCGGCCGGTCGACGATCAAGAGTGTCGGCACGAACATCGGCCAATCCTTCTCGCTCGTGTCGGGCAGCGGCAACGTCAACCTCGGGGCGCTTGAGCTTGAGTTCCCCGTCGTCGACCTCGGCGCAGCGACCGGCTTCACCCTCGTGAACAGCGGCAGCTCGCCGGGCCGGCTCCACACCGGCTCCCTTGAGCGACAGGGTGACAGCGCGTTCCCCTTCGAGATGACGCTCACCGGCGCCGAACTCTCAGGGCTCACCGTCGCGACGGCCAGCACGGTCACGCTGACGGCCAACAGCTTCGCGCCGGCCACCATCGACGTCGGCGAGCTCACGATGACGGGGGGCTTCACAGTGAGCGGCTCGTCGGCGGTCGTGGATCTGAATGGCGGACCACTCACGGCGAGCGCGGTGGACCTCCTCGGCGGCACGCACGCGATGGGCGACATGTACGTGGACGGCGACGTGACCGTCTCGGCGTCGACGCTGGACGTGGGCGGTATCCTCGCGGGCGGCGCCTTCACCATCGACGGCGGCGCCTTCGTCAACGCGACCGACATCGTGGTCGACGGCGACGCGTTCATCCAGGGCACCTCGACGCTCTCGCACCCCCCCTGTACGAACACGGCGGTCTTCGACCTCGACTTCTCGGGCAAGAATCTCACCATCGCCACCGGCTCGAACATCAACGTCAACCGGCGCGGCTACGCCCAGGGGCGCACCTTCGGCAACGCTATCGGCGCGGGCCTGGGCGTCGGTGGCAGCTATGGCGGCGTCGGCGGGACGGCGCTCGAAGGCGGCGTCGCGCAGCTCACCTACGGCTCGCTCCTCGACCCACGGCTGCCCGGCGGCGGCGGCGGCGGTATCGAAGCCAATGGTGGCGGTGCGGTCGCGATCACACTCACCGGGACCTTGGCCGTGAACGGCACCATCATGGCGAACGGCAAGGACATCTCGGGCGGCGCGGGCGCGGGCGGGTCGGTCAAGATCACGGCCGTGGTCGTGGCGGGTGCGGGCGCTGGGCGCATTCAGGCCCTCGGTGGCGACGCGACCGACGGCACGAGCGGCGGCGGCGGCGGCGGGCGTATCGCCATCGTGGGCTACGCCGCGCTCACCGGGAACTTCGGGGCCGGGTCGATCATGAGCTTCGTGGACGCGAGTGGCGGCACCGGCTTCGTTCCGGGTGGGGCCGGGACCATCGCGATCAAGGGGTCGGCCGACAGCCAGCCGACCCTCATCGTCTCGAACCAGGGCCTCACGGCGCCGGCGGGCTCGACGCCGCTCCCGGGGATCCCGTCCGGTAACGTGACGGCCGAAGCCGCGACGACGCTCACGTCTAGCGTCAGCCTCGGCGATGCGAACCGGCACGCGGGCTCCTCCTTCAACCCGCGCGTGGGCCAGGGCGGCGCGACTTTGCTGGACGACACGATCTTCGAGGTCCTGAGCCACACCGGCAACGTCGTGACGGCGACGGCGAGCGGGGTCAGCGGGATCTCGGTCGTCGGTCAGCCGTATCGCGCCGTGGTCCGCCTGAAGAACCTCGAGATCACGGGCGGCGCGCAGGTGCTCGCCCCGGGCGACGTGCTCGTCCTCGAAGGGGACCTCGCGGGCGGCGACCTCACGCGCTTCCACGTGGGCGCAGGCTCGAGCCTCACGGGCAGCACCATCGACCTACAAGGCGTGACACCGGCGACCACCAGTGGCTCCATCGTGGCCACGTCGCTGCTCTGCAGCGGCTGCCCGTAGTACCACCGCTCGAATCGAAGCCGACGCCGTCGTCACGTCTGGGGTGCAGCATGTGAGGCCACCGCGGCGATTCCGGTGATCGATAGCCGGAAGGGTGTCTGTTGTTCCGTACCATCGCTGATCGAAACATCTGGGTGGTGTACGCCGCGACCCTCCTCCTCGCGCAAAGCTTTCGCTGACAGTAGTGTTCGGAATCGATCATCGGAGGTGGACCGAGGCGGACGCTCTCCGCTCGGTTCGCCGCAAAGCTTTCGCTGACAGTAGTGTTCGGAATCGATCATCGGAGGTGGACCGCGCAAAGCTTTCGCTGACAGTCGCAAAGCTTTCGCTGACAGTAGTGTTCGGAATCGATCATCGGAGGTGGACCGAGGCGGACGCTCTCCGCTCGGTTCGCGGTGGCGATAGTGTTACTATGATATACAGTATGTACGCAAATGTGTGAATCCAGGCAGAACGCGCACCCCTCCCGCCGGGCCCCGTTGGCCGCCGAATTTCGCGCTCGCCCTTCGGCGCTATCGGCGGAAGTTCGGGGGCGGCACTGAGACGATGGCGGCGTGGTGACGGACGACGTTCCAGGTGCCGAAGGGGAAGATGATGGCGTGGTCGCCCTGCTGCCAGAGGTCCAGCGACTCCGCATACGTGTGTAGGTAGGCTTGGCGTTCGATCTCGGCCACGTAGAGGGTGTCGAGCGACGTCGCCATGATGGGGTCCGGGCCGCTACCCGGGCCGTGCGGTTCCCATTGGATGCCGCGGCGGTTGTGGTCCGCGTTCCAGCAGAGGGCGCGGCCGAGGTAGTTGACGCCGCGACGGGCGTTCTTCTCGCGGGCCCACGTCTCGGCGAGGTGGACCGCCATCTCGCCCAGGTGCACGGCCTGGCCACGGTCCTCGGGCGCGTAGCCGGGCGGGAGCTCGTAGCGGAGGA
>JADMJS010000361.1 GCA_018780435.1 Myxococcales bacterium | reverse complement strand
CGTGCGCGTGCGCGTCGACAGGCCGTTGCCGCACGTGCGCGTCGTGTTGGCGCACAGCGAGTCGCGCACGGTCGTCGAGCACGCGCTCCACGAGCCAAACGGCGACACGACGCAGCTGACCGCTGGCGTGGGCATCGGCGTCGGCGCGGGAGTGGGATTGGGAGTGGGAAGTGGCGTCGGCGACGGTGTCGGCGACGGTGTGGGCCTGGGAGTGGGCTCGGGGGTAGGGCTGGGCGTCGGAGATGGCGTTGGAGCCGGTGTGGGCGCAGGCGTCGGAGACGGTGTCGCCATGGGGGTGGGCGCCAACGTTGCGCACGTGGAGCCGTTGCCGTCGCAGACGCCGCACACGTCGTAGCGCGACGTTCCAAACACGTTGCCGAGGCAGTCGACGCACGACTGGCCGTTGCCATCGCACACGTTGCAGCGGTCGTAGAGCGCCGGGCCGTTGGCGACGCCGGCGCAGTCGCGGCACGTCGAGCCATCGCCGCCGCACACGTCGCACACGTCGTAGCGCGCCGGGCCGTTGACGACGCCAACGCAGTCGCGGCACGTCGAACCGTCGCCGCCGCACACGTCGCACGCGTCGGACACGAACATGCAGGGCCAGGTGATGCGGCGGCCTTGGATACCGTCGGCGAACCAATCCTCGCCGACGCCGGCGTCCTGGGACGAGCCGCAGAACGCAGAGACGTGGACCGCGAACTGGCCCACGCCCGTGCGGTCGATCGCGGGCACGCCGGCCAGCGTGCGCAGCTGGTTGAAGTTCTCGAGCGACCACTCGAGGTCCGGGCGCTGCGTGCTCGTCGTCGGGTTGCGGTCCTTGGCAGAGCTCGATGCCGCCGACAGCAACGTGTCGCCGTTCTTGTACACGAAGCGCCGGCCGAGCTGCTGGGCGCCCTGCGCCTGGTTGTAGCGGTACAGGCCGAAGCAGCGGACATCAAAGTTTGCAGGACGCTCCTCCGCACGGGAACGGATCCGAACCTGGACCAACCTCCTCCGGGTACCCGACTACAATGTCGAACTTGGTATCCGGCTCGCCCGAGCCCGAGACTGGGTTGCCAATGTCAAACGCGATCGCGCACGACTCAGACGCCGCAAACGACGGCAGATCCTGGCCGCCGAGCGCAGAAAGAGCCGACGGTGTTTGCGACGAGTTGCCGTCGCCGTCGGCGTCGCCGCACACACCAAAGCAGTTGATGGCCATGTGGAAGTGGTCGAGCGCGTAGTCGTACGCGAAGCGCAAGTCCTTCATGTCCCAGCCCGACTGCGGAAACGGCCAGGAAGACGGCACGCTGACATCGAGCTGGTCGTTCTCGACGACGATCGGGAAGCGGCCCGCGGCAAAGTTTGTCGCTGAGCCCACCTGCGACGGGAAGTCGACCTCGGCGTTGCCCGTGAACGTCAGCGGGAACGTCTTCTGCGCCGCCACGGCACCGAGCAGTGCGGCAAGAGCGAGCATTCCTGTGCGCGGTGCGTCAGCTAAAAAAAAAAAAAGGAAGCTGAAAAATCGTTTTTGTCTTGTTTGGCCTTTTGCTGTCACTGACGAGACGAAAGGATTGTCACTGCGCACACGTACGCGTTTGAGAAATCGGGGGCGTCCGAGAGCGAAATCTCTCAGAGTTGGATTCCTCCGGTGTTGAACGGCTGCTGCACAAGGAGTCGAAGCGTGTGGAGCGATCAGCGACACTGCTGTCAGCCAGCAGGCAGAGCAGCAAGTTGCATCGCATCGCTGGTTGGCGATTGATCACTTGACTAAAACTTTGACTCGCTCAATGGAGCAAATCATCGAAACGTTTGCCGAGTCGATCTCGGGCTTCATCTTGATCAGCCTGAAGCTGCAAGAGC
>JADMJS010000471.1 GCA_018780435.1 Myxococcales bacterium | reverse complement strand
GCCCGGACCTCGTCTTCGTCTACACCTCGCCCATCGCGCAGGACGTCTTCTTCTCGTTCGACCAGGGCCAGACGGGCTTCAACACCTACCTCTACGTGACCGACGTCTGCGGCGACCCGGGCCAGGGCGCCTGTGTGAGCGGCGGCGCCACCTTCGAGCTCGGTGGCGGCAGCGTGGTCGCGAACTTCGCCGCTGGCCAGACCCGCTACATCGTGGTCGACGGCATCTTGGCCAATGACCTCGGCGATTTTGTCTTCGAAGCGACCACCTTCCCGTGACGCACCCGGCCCGGACGCGACACGCGTGGTCATGACCCCGTTTCTGGCCGCACTGCTACTCGCCCTGCCGCCGAAACAGGTCCCCGCTGCCGCGACGGACCTCGACGCCGACCTGAGCGCCCTCGGCGCGGGCAAGACGCCGTGCGGTCGGCTCTTCATCCGCCTTACGCTCTGGGACGACGACCGCTACTCCGCCATTGAACTCGGCGGCGGCACGGTGCGCTTCCGCGACGGGGATGCCGTGGCAGAAGCCGCGCTCTCTCTGACCGACTGTCGGCGCATCGCCCGCCAGCTCGCGAGCCGTTACCCCAAAACCAGCCGATGGCCTCGCCTCTGGAAGCGGATCCGAACGAGCCGCCCGGATGACCCCGGCCGCACCGAGCTCACCCTCCGCGTGGGGCGCCGCCGGCTCGATGTCGTCGTCGGCGAGGAGCTCGTGCAGGACGTGGGGTTCGTCGCCGTGATTCGGGCGGAGCTCATGAGGCTGCGGCCTGTCGCCTCGGCGCCGCCGGAACAGGAGCGGTGAGCGTATAGAGGTGAATGGACTGGGATTCGGGGACATTCGCGGTGGCGTTCTGACAGGAACCTCGGCCAAAAGAAGGCCGGATTCAACAGATGGAGTTGGACCAGTGGTCCACTCCGACGAGGATCGCGG
Source organism: Myxococcales bacterium (assembly GCA_018780435.1). Lineage (GTDB taxonomy): Bacteria > Myxococcota_A > UBA9042 > SXOO01. Next base: position 915 of record JADMJS010000471.1, on the reverse strand, counting down.
TGGGACGGGCCTCTCCAGATTTGGTCCATCTCCACGTGGCGTCAGTCCGGAAGGTTGGCCGAGGTTCCTGTCGGAGTGACACCTGAACCGGTTCACGGCGCGAAGGTCCTCGATGTAGACCTTGAGCTCCTCCCGAGGCAGTCTCGCCGCCTCGAACAACACACGCGACAGGTTCTCCGCCGTGAGCACCGGTGCGAGCGCGCACACCGCGGACAAGTTCAGGTCGCCCGCAGCGATGGCCGGGAGCAGCTCAGGAAAACGACGACACGCCCGAGCCGCCTGGATCCGCTTGAAGGCCGACGAAGGAGACCAACCGAAGTGGTGCATGAGGTACTTGTAGAGCGCATCGAAGCCGGCCGGCTCGTGGAGATCGCCCACTCGGAAGTTGACCGCGCTCACCCACGCGGTAGGGTTCCCCGGTGGTCTGCCACCCTCGCACCAGCCTCCACGACCGCTTCGATCTGGAGATCGACTTCGAGTTTCAAGCGGCGCGGCGGCTCCCGGCGCTGCCGGACTCGCACCCCTGCTCGCGCCTTCACGGCCATAGCTTTCGGTGCCAGCTTCGCGTGGCCGGCACGCTGCATCCGGCGCTGGGCTGGGTCGTCGACTTCGGCGATATGGAGAAGGCCGTCGAGCATCTCCGAGACCTTCTGGAGCATCGCTACTTGAACGACGTGCCGGGGCTCGAGAACCCGACGTCGGAGCTCCTCGCCGCGTGGATGTGGCGGGAGGTGGCGCCGCTCTTGCCTGGGCTCGCGGGCGTCGTCGTCGCCGAGAGCTCCCGGACGCGGTGCCTCTACCGCGGACCGGCCACGTCCGAGGACCCAGAACAGGTAAGTTCATGAAACGATTTGGTATCAAGGTCGACAAGCAGTACTTCAACTTCGCGTCGGCGCACTTCCTCCTCTTCCCGGA
>JADMJS010000122.1 GCA_018780435.1 Myxococcales bacterium | reverse complement strand
ACGCAGCGCCACTTCGGCACGGACGACGTCGCTTGGGAGGTCTGGCTTCGCCGCGACGCCGCCTCGTTCCTCAAGTCGCTCGGCCACGAGTCCAATAGCGACGACAGCACGGCCCTTCCGGTCAACTGACCGCGTTTCCTCGCGCGGCGGCGGCCCGAAAGAGGGCCTCGCTGCCCGCCACCGTCACACCCTCAATCAGTTCGTCGTTCCCCTGCGTGACGGGTCACGCCCTTGGGTGATTCTCCGGCGCGGGTCCCGCGAGTGGCCTATTCGTTCAGGTCGGAGCTCCGACGTCCGCGACGGGTTCGGTGAAGTAGGGGGCTGTGCCCGCGGTGTGATCGGTGAGGTCGTAGATCACGCCAACGCCCGGCACCTGCGCCCGAAAGGCGTTGTAGATCCCGACCTTGAGCGTCAGCGCCGCCGCGCTACACCCCTGACACCCGCCGCCCATCTCCAGGTAGAGGGCATTGCCGCGCACGTCACGCAGGGTCACGTTTCCCGAATGGGCGGCGAGACCGGGGTTCACTTCGGCCTCGATGATCCCTTCAATGGTGGTCCGCAGCACCGACGGCGTCGGGATGACGGCGCGCTGCTCTTCCGTCAACACGGGCAGCCCGGCGCCCATGGCCGCGCGAATCCGAGCGCCGAGGCTCTCGGCGAGCGGCAGCCAGTCGCCATCTTTGCCAGAGCGGCGCGCGATGGTGACGAGGTCGTGGTGGACCTGCACCCAGGCGACTTCGGGCTGCTCGAAGAGCGCCCGCGCGAAGGGACTCGCGCTCGCGGCAGCGGCATCGACGAAGCGCCACGAGAGCCCCGTGAGGACCGGGCGTTCGAGCATGAACGCGCACTGGCGATTGTCCGGAGTTGCTTGGGCCACGATGCCGACGTCGTGGGGATCGGCCTTCGGTGCCGGGGCATCGAAGCGCACCCGAAGGCGCCGTGGCGGCGCTGGCATTGACGTCCTCGGCGGAGTCGGCCCCTGCCCTTGGAGCTTCTGGAGCGGCAGCGGTTGCAAGAGCCCCTCCGGGATCGGCGGCTCCTCCGTCACCGGCAACGTCACCGCTGGCCAGCCGACCGGGACGGTGCGCGACTCGACCGGCCTGCGCACGGCTTGCTGCTCTGTCGCGCTCGCGGACCGACGGCCGAATGCGACATTCAACATCTTGTCCACGATGGAGTTCTCGATTCCCGATTGGAGGAGCTTCCCGAGGGCCTTGCGCAGCATGGTGGGGCTTACCGTCCCATGACAGGACGGGTTCCCTCCACCGGGACAACCACCCCAATTCCGTCCGCATGCGAGGTGGCGCCCTTCCGAGTACGCGCCTTCTCCGTGTAGCGGCCGTAGACGTCCCAGAGGAACCGAACCGCGCCAGGCGTGCCCGACTCGGTGTCGGGCACGACGGTGACATACTCGACGAAGAGGGGGACGGGGCGGATGAGCTGTATTGGGGTCTCCTCCCAATGTTCGAGGACGCGGGCTTCGACCGCATCCGGCCAGCTCCCGTCGCGTCGAAGCAGCACCTCGGCGAGCGCGACGGGCCCCTCGACACGCATGCAGCCGTGGCTGAAGGCGCGGCGAGCCTTCTTGAACAACTTCTTGGAGGGCGTGTCGTGAAGGTAGACCGAATGCCGATTCTCGAAGAGGAGCTTCACTTTACCGAGTGGGTTTCGCGGACCGGGAGGCAGCCGCAGGTACCGACTCTTCTCGGTACGCCCATGGAGCTCGTAGCCCTTGTCTTCCCAGAACGCTTCGAAAGCGGCCTCGTCGGTCTCCGGGGGGAGCTCACCGGAGTACTCGCTCATCATCTCCTTGCGGAAGATGCGCTTCGGGACCACCCACTGTGGGTTGA
>JADMJS010000343.1 GCA_018780435.1 Myxococcales bacterium | reverse complement strand
GGCGCGAGCCAGAGCGGGAACTTGCCGGCGTAGTGCTCGGTCAAGATGCCGATGAAGCGCTCGATGCTGCCCATGATCGCGCGGTGGATCATGACCGGCGTGTGGGGCTGGTTGTCCGAGCCCACGTACTCCGCTTCGAAGCGCATCGGGAGGTTGAAGTCGAGCTGCACGGTGCCGCACTGCCACGACCGCTTCATGCAGTCGCGGATGTGGAAGTCGATCTTCGGGCCGTAGAAGGCGCCGTCACCGGGGTTCAGCTTGTAATTCGTGCCGCTGGCGTCGAGCGCGTCCTTCAGGGCCTGCTCGGCGCGGTTCCAGACCTCGATGTCGCCGATGAACTTGTCCTCGGGTCGGGTCGAGAGCTCGACGTGCACGTCTTCGAAGCCGAAGGCGCCGTAGAAGCGCTTCACGAGCGACATCACCTCGATGATGACGTCCTTGATCTGGTCTTCGGCGCAGAAGATGTGCGCGTCGTCCTGAGTGAACATGCGGACGCGGAAGAGGCCGTGGAGGACGCCGGAGAGCTCGTGGCGATGCACGAGGCCGAACTCGGCGATCTTCAGCGGCAGCTCGCGGTAGCTGTGCTTCTTCGCGTTGTACATGAGCACGTGACCGGGGCAGTTCATCGGCTTGACCGCGAATCCGCCCTCGTCGATCGACGTGAAGTACATGTTCTCCTTGTAGTTCTGGTAGTGGCCGGAGCGGTGCCAGAGCGTCTCGGAGAGCATGATCGGGGTCTTGACCTCCTGGTAGCCGAGCACCTCGTGCAGGAGCCGCCAGAAGCCGAGGATCTCCTTCTGGAGGATCATCCCGTTCGGGAGCCAGAACGGGAAGCCGGGGCCTTCCTCGTGGAACGCGAAGAGCTCCATCTCGGCGCCGATCTTGCGGTGATCGCGCTTCTTGGCCTCCTCGATGGCGTCGAGGTGCTCCTTGAGCTGCTTCTTGTTCGGAAAGCTGATGCCGTAGATGCGCTGCAGCTTCTCGCGGTCGGCCTTGCCCCGCCAGTACGAGCCGGCGAGCTTGGTGAGCTTGACCGCCTCGAGCTGGCCGGTGTGCTGCACGTGCGGCCCACGGCAGAGATCGACGAAGTCGTCGCCCTGCTTGTAGTAGCTCGTGCCCTCCTCGAAGCCTTCGATGAGCTCGACCTTGAAGGGGTTGTCCTGGAAGATCGCCTTCGCGTCCTCACGTGACGCTTCGAAGCGCCTAAAGGGCAGCTTGGCGCTGACGAGCTCCTGCATCTTCTTCTCGATGCGGCCGAGGTCGTCCTCGGTGAAGGGCGCATGGAAGAAGTCGTAGTAGAAGCCTTCCTCCACGACCGGGCCGATGGTCGGCTTCGCGTCCGGGAAGAGCGCCACCACGGCCTGGGCGAGCAGGTGGGCGCTCGAGTGCCGGAACACCTCGAGGCCTTCTTTGTCGTCGAAGGTCAGGAGCTTGATGCTCGCGTCCGTCGTGATCGGGAGGTGGAGGTCCTTCGGAGTCCCATCGATCGAGATAGCCAGCGCGCGACGCGCGAGGCCCTCGCTGATGCTCTTCGCGATCTCGAGCCCCGTGGTCCCGCTGGCGTAGCTGCGCTTATTGCCATCGGGGAGGGTGATTTCGACTTCGGATTGACTCTGCATGACGGACCCCACAATCTCACGTGCGCCTAGACACCTTGGCGGTCCCACGAGGTGCGCTCGCCTCGGGCCGCGGGCGGGCGTCATAGCACCAGCGACCCGTGATTTTCAACTCAGGCGTGCCGAAAGGTAGGCCCAGTAGGTTCGGCTCCCTCGTCATGCACTTCGCTCAGATCTCCGACATCCATGTCCCCGACTTCGAAGGCGTGCGCGTCCGCGACTTCATGAACAAGCG
>JADMJS010000507.1 GCA_018780435.1 Myxococcales bacterium | reverse complement strand
CCTTGATGGCGGAGTAGCGCTCGAAGTAGCGGTCCATGTAGTCCTGGGCCTGCTTGCGCGATATCTGGAGGTCGCGCGCGAGTCGGAAGGCGCTCATGCCGTACATGAGTCCGAAGTTGATCGCCTTGGCCGCGGCGCGGTGCTCGTAGGTGACCTCGGCTTCGGGCACGTCGAAGATCTCGCTGGCCGTGCGCCGATGCACGTCCACGCGATCCGCGAACGCCCGGAGCAAACCGGGGTCGCGGCAGAGGTGCGCGAGGATTCGCAGCTCGACCTGACTGTAGTCGGCGGAGAGGAGCATGTTGCCGTCGCGCGGAATGAACGCGTCCCGGATGCGCCGGCCCTCCTCGCTGCGAATGGGGATGTTCTGGAGGTTCGGATCGAAGCTCGAGAGGCGCCCCGTCGCGGCGACCGCCTGGCGGAAGCTCGTGTGGATCCGGGAGGTTCGGGGATCGATGAGCGTCGGGAGCACGTCCGTGTAGGTGCCCTTGAGCTTCTGGAGCTCCCGCCAGTCGAGGATCGCCTGCACGACCGGTGCCTCTTCGGCGAGCTCTTCGAGGACGCTCGCGTCGGTCGATGGGCCCGTCTTCGTTCGCTTCTTCACGGGGAGCCCGAGCCGCTCGAAGAGGACCTCGGCGAGCTGCTTCGGCGAGCCCATGTTGAAGGTGGTGCCGGCGAGCGCGAAGCACTTCGTTTCGGCTTCGCCCATGAGGGTCTCGAAGCGGCCGGACAGGCCCTTCAAGATCCCGACGTCCACGCGGACCCCTTCGAGCTCGAGCCCGAGTAGGACTTCGCTCATCGGGAGCTCGAGCTCCACGAGGAGCTTCCGGCCCTCGCTCGCGTCGAGCGCCTTGCCAAGTGGTTCGATGAGCGCGAGCACCGCTTCAACCCGCGCGAGCGCGAAGGACTCGGCGGTCTGCAGGGCCACTTCGTCCCACCCGTGGCGGCCCCGGTCGACGTCGGGCGGCACCTCGGGCAGCTTCGCCTCCAGCAGGTCGAGCGCGATGTTCTCCAGGGAATGTGCGTACTTAGTGGCGTTGGCGAGGTAGCTCGCGAGCTCGGAGTCGAAGCCGACGCCGGCCATCGCGACCCCTTCCCGCGCCAATACAAACCCGAGCTCTTTCCAGCTATGCGCGGCCCGCTGGGCGCGACGTTCGGCCGTGAGCAAGGGCGCCAGCGCCGACAGCGTCGTCGACACGGGGAGCTGATCACCGCTGTCGAGCTGACGGTGCCGCAGGGGCAGATACCAGCTTCGGGGGCCCCCCGCGCCCGACGCCGGGACCGCAAAGGCCAGCGCGACGAGCGCCGCGCGCGAGTACGGGGACCGGTCGAAGAGCCCCTGCAGCGTGAAGACCGGCGCTTCCGAGAGCGCCAAGACCATGTCGTCGAGCGCGGCCGCGTCCCGAACCGTGGTCCGAGTGACGTCCGCAGCAGGCGCTTTGACCGTCTGAAACTCACGCAACAGGCCCTTGAACTCGAGCTCGGTGAAGAGCTTTACGAGCGCCTCGGCGTCCGGCTCGCGGACCACGAGCGCCGGCAGGTCGAACGGCAGCGGCAAGTCGAGGCGCAGTCGTGCCAGCTTCCGGCTGATGAACGCGTTCTCGCGCCCCGCTTCGAGCTTCTCCTTGAGCTTGCCCTTCACGTCGGCGAGGTGCTCGTAGACCCCGTCGATGGTGCCGTAGTCGGCGATGAGCTTGGCGGCCGTCTTCGGACCGACGCCGTCGACGCCCGGGATGTTGTCGACGTCGTCGCCGATGAGCCCCTGAACCTCGACCACCTTGTCCGGGCCAACACCGAACTTCTCGATGCAGGCCGCGGCGTCGATCCACTTGTCCTTCATGCCGTCGTAGAG
>JADMJS010000590.1 GCA_018780435.1 Myxococcales bacterium | reverse complement strand
GCCGACGTGCAGCTCGTTTGCAGCGACGGCACGACGCCGACGAGCTTGCCGGCCTGCTCGAGCGACCCGCTCACGTCGCTCGTCGTGACGGCGAACCTGACTCTGGCGACCACGCCGCAGCCTCTTCAGGGCAACGGCGATCTGACGCGGTGCCGCGTCGAGGGCGGCGTGGTGATCTGCGGCGTGACCGTGCGGTCGCAGTTTTACCAGCCCGCGAGCGACTGGGCCGCCACGCTCACGTTTGCGAGTGGCAAGACGCTGACCTCGAGCCCGTTCGAGTTCAACGCAGTGGCGACGCCGCCGATCTTGCCGGCAGATCTCAAACAACGGATGGGTGTGCCTGCGTCGGAGCAGGTCGTTGCCGGTGCCACGAGCAGCGTGGTCGAGTTTGAGCAGCAGTACTACTCGCCGTCTGACCTGGCCCAGTTCTACGCTGCCGTTGGCGTGCCGGTTTCCAACGTCAACCAAGTGACCGTGATCGGCTACAACAACGCCAGCCTGCCCGGAGGCGAGGCCGCGCTCGACATCGAGATGCTCGGCGCGGTTGCCGAGAACTCGCCGATCACGTTCTGGTCTGTCTTCGCCAACTCTACTGTCGAGATCGACGACATTCTGAAGTGGGCAATCGCTGTTGCGAACATGACCAACCCGCCATCCGTCAACAGCTTGAGCTACGGCATGAGTGAGGCGAATGTCAACGAGTACCTTGGAAAAGGCTACCTGCAGCGCTCCGACGTCGAGTTTGCGAAGCTGGCTGCCTTGGGTCTCACCGTGATCATCGCCAGCGGCGACACAGGCGCTGGCGATCTCGGATTTGGACCAATGTCGCAGCCCACGTGCACTACTCTTCATGCCGATTGGCCGAGTCAATCGCCTTTTGTCACGTCGGTCGGCAGCACGTACCTTACGCCGCTTGCCGAGCCCGCCTGCTATGGCGCCGTGGACTGCTCAAACGGGCCTTTGGGTGAGGTGGGCGTATCGGTGGACTTTGGCCTTTTCTGGTCCAGCGGTGGTGGGTTCTCAAACCGCTCTATCTCCGGCTCCGGCCGGGCGTGGTACCAAAAAGCGGCCGTACAGAGCTACCTCGACTCGGCCGTTTTGCCCCCGGCGCACGCGTTTGACGCCCTCGGCCGCGGCTATCCGGACGCCGTTGCGATTGGCCACAATCTGATGACCGTACTCAATGGGACGTTTATCCCTATTGATGGTACAAGCGCCAGCGCCCCGATCTTCGCCGGCTTGATCACGCTGCTGAACGATCAGCGTCTCCGCGTTGGCAAGAAGGCACTTGGGCTCTTGAATCCGCTGCTCTACAAGTTGGCCGAGATCGCACCCGACACGTCGTTTCCAGTCCTCGTGGGAAACAACCGCTGCGGTGCGTACGGGTTTTCGCCGGTCTGCTGCGACTGGGGCTACCCGGCGGCGCCGGGCTGGTCGCCGGTCGGTGGCGTCGGCTCTCCCAACTACGCCGCGCTGAAGCGCGAAGTTTTGCTCCTGCCGTGAGCGCGATTGAACAACGAAATATTTAGACGCAAACGCTTTTGTCGCGCGCTCAACTTTGAGAATTTCTTTTGCCATGGCGACGTTGCTACGGCTGACCTGATGGACGAGTGCGAGCACAACGTGCTGCAGCGCGTTGGTGAGCGCCTCAAAGAGCGACGCTTTTTTCATGCGGCCTGCAGCCAAGCACGGTCGTCCGCTGTTCGAGGCGTTGGCAAATGCGTCGAGTTGGCACACGACGAGTGGGGGCTCATCATCGACGCCACGCTCCAGCACTGTCTGCTCAGAACGGGAATTGCCGAGGCCGACCTCGTCTTTGGCGTCCTCGCCTTTGTCCTCAACCTCGGCAACG
>JADMJS010000250.1 GCA_018780435.1 Myxococcales bacterium | reverse complement strand
CGGCTGGCACCATTCAAGCTACGGGCGACCTGTCCAGGTCGCACCACTCACATTTCTGAGGGGTGCTTTGTCGACCGGTGAAGCTCAGAGCGGGCAAACCTCGTAGGGCGAGACGTAGGGGCTGAGCACGCCCGGGGCGTCCCAGAAGTGGGTCAGGCCCTCGAAGCAGCCGCCGCCGATGCCTTGGCCCTCGAACTCCGCGATGACGACACCGGACTCGAAGATCTGAAAGCTCAGCGAATCCGTGCTGTTCTGCTGCCAGGCGCCGGTGTAGGCCGGGTCGACGTCCGGCGTGAAGGTCATGACGCCGCCCGCCGCGAAGGTGGTCTCGTGGCTCGAGATCGAGCTTGGGAAGAGGGTGCACTCGAAGAAGGCGGAGAGGCCCGTGCCCGTACAGTGGCGGTTCTCGTAGGCAGCGCCTTCGGTGACGGCCGTCGTGTGGCCCGAGAGGGCGAGCGTGTGGCTGGTGAGGTTGTTGCCGGCGGCGTCACCGGTCCACGCCGGGACGATACGCGCCGAGAATGCGATGGGGCTGGCGCTGTACGGCGCCTTGAAGCCAAAGTCGTAGTTCCGGGTCACGCCCTTCTTCGTGCTGGCGATGCTGCACGTGATGCGGCTCGCCGAGAGCGAACAACCCGCAGGCAGCGAGGTCACTTGGCCCAGGGTGTAGACCTGCGGGCTCGTCGCCGTGCGCGGCAGGTCTATCTGCAGACTCCCACCCGTCGAGGTCTGGTTGCCCACGTTCTTCACGGACACACGGTAGGTGGCCGTGTCGTAGTAGTGGACACCCGCAGGCGCCGAGGTCGAGACCGCGAGGTCCGCCGCGGCGGAGGCGGTCGCCGCAAAGGCGGTGGTGGCGAGGGCGGCGGAGAAAGCGGCGAGGGTAAGGGACTTCATGGGGCTCTCCTGCGATGACTGCGATGGTCGGGGCCAGGCGCGGCTGGCACCATTCAAGCTACGGGCGACCTGTCCAGGTCGCACCACTCACATTTGTGAGGGGTCATTCCCCGAGGGGGGTTGGCGAAGGCGCCTTCGTGGCGCATCCTGGCCTCAGAAGCGCTCCTCTGAGGGGGACCATCGAAGCGCGCCCTGACGTCATGACCGGCGGAGTGGCGATATGCATGTTCACGATGGCGGAAGACAGTCACGGCTGAGTGAGTCGCGTCTCGACGCGCGCGGCGCCGTTGCGATCATCGGTGGCGCCGTCGCGGGCTCAGAAGCGGCGGTCGTGTGTGCGGAGCGGGGCTTCTGGCCGGTCGTCTTCGAGCAAAACCCGCGTCCTTTCGGAAAGATCGAAGACGGACTGCCCCGGTGGCACGAGAAGCTCCGCGCCCAAGAGATGGCGACGATCGCGGCCCATCTCGCCATGCCCGGCGTGACGCTGGTACCTCGCGCGCGGCTCGGGCGTGACGTCGACCTCGGGGCGCTCGTCCGCGATTGGGGCTTCGACGCGGTGCTCCTCGCGAGCGGAGCGTGGCGTGATCGGCAGCTCTTCCCGGGCGCCGACGAGTGGGTCGGACGTGGCCTCATCCGCCAAAACGACTTCGTGGCGGACTACAATCGTTCCTCGGACGACGACGACATTGACCTGGCACTTGAGGGCAGCCTCGTCGTGGGGGGCGGCCTCGCGTCCATCGACGTCGTGAAGATCCTCCGCATTCAGGCGTGGCAGGCCGGGCTGCGACGTCGCGAGCGTCACGCCAGCGCGGTCGAGCTTGAGCGTGAAGGCGTGGGCGCCCATGCCGGAGAGATGGGCTCGCAGCCGATCATCCGGCTGGTCTACCGGCGGCACAAAGAGGACATGCCGCTCTCGCCCCTTCCCACGAACGCGACCGATGACCAGCTCACCAAAGCCCGCGCCATCCGAACCCGAATCATCGACAAGGTCTTGGACCGCTTCGATATTACCTTTGAAGCCGGGCTTACCGTCATCGGCCCGATCGTCCAAGATGGACGCCTCGTCGGCCTTCGTTTCGCACGCGCCGACGACCGCGATACCCCACTCGAACTGCGGGCCTCCCGAATCATCAGCGCCATCGGCTCGCTCCCGGAGCCGCTCCCCGGCGTCCCGATGCGAGGAGACCTCCTCGACATCGACGAACCGGAGACCGGCCGCCTACGTGGCTACCCGACCGTCTACGCCCTCGGGAACGCGCTCACGGGGCGTGGCAACATTCGTGACAGTCGACACAGCGCCGCAGACGTGACCAGTCGGGTCCTCGACGGTCTTGAGTCGCGCTGGAGCGCCGAGCGCCGTGACGCGATCAACGCCCGCGTCGATGCGCACTGGGCTCGCACGGGCTACCACGGCGATCTGACGCGTTGGCTCGAAGGCGGCTAGCCGACTCCGATACGCCTGCCCCGCGAGGGACTACGTAAAGCACCGCTCGCGGCTTTACGCGAGACGTGGGCCGGCTCCGCGATGACCGCGGCGACTGAATTCTGTCGAGGGAGATGGGACAGGAGGGTCCCCGGCGCGCCCCCTCAGGAGCGCGCCGGGAGAGGGGCGACTAGCGGCAGCGCTCGTCCTTGCTCGGGTCGAGCTTGACCACGATGAACTGCACGCGGCGGTTCTGCTCGTAGTACTGCTTGGTATCCTTGCCGGGCTCGAGCGGCTTGTCGAAGCCGTAGCCCATGGCCGTCAGGCGCTCCGCCGGGACGCCCTTCGCCGTCATGTACTTCATGACCGAGTTGGCACGCGCCGTGGACAGCTTGATGTTGTAGCCGCGACCACCCGCCTTGTCCGTGTGACCCTGGACCTCGGTGATCTCGGCCACCGGGTTGGCGAGGATGGTCTGCGCCACGGCGTCGAGGAGCTTGAACGACTTCGGATCGATCTTCGCCGAGCCGGTCTTGAAGTAGACCTTGTCGTCGATGATGAACTCTTTGCACGTGAAGAGGATGTCCGGGCAGCCGTCTTCGTCGTTGTAGCCGTTGTAGTTCTCCGCGTCGTTCGGGCACTTGTCCGCCGCGTCGAGGTACTTGTCGCCGTCGTTGTCCGGCTCCGGGCACCCGTCCGCGTCCTGCCAATTGTCCCGATCTTCCTTGTCGTTCGGGCACTTGTCCGCGGCGTCGAGGACACCGTCCTCGTCGTTGTCAGGATCCGGACAGCCGTCCTCGTCCTTCCAATTGTCGCGGTCTTCCGGCTCGTTCTTGCACTGGTCGTTCGGGTCGAGCAGGCCGTCCTCGTCGTTGTCGAGCTCGGGGCAGCCGTCGCCGTCTTTCCACTGGTCGAAGTCTTCCGGCTCGTTCTTGCACTCGTCGTTGACGTCCAAGATGCCGTCGCCGTCGTTGTCCGGCTCGGGGCAGCCGTCCGCGTCTTGCCAGCCGTCGCGATCCTCGGGATCGTCGATGCACTGGTCGGTGTCGTCTTCGACGCCGTCGCCGTCACGGTCGAGGACCTCGGAGGCGTAGCTCACCTGGAGGAACATGCGCCAGTCCGGGATACCACGGCCCGACGTGAGGCCCGCGCCACCGCCGAGCGTCGTGTAGACGCGCCAGATGCGGAACTTGTAGGCCGCGTCGACTTCGAGGAGCGTCGAGTTCAGGTCCTGAAAGAAGCCATTGAAGGGCGTGCCGCCCCACACATCGACCGCCAGGAAGTGCGCCTCCTTGTAGAGGTTGAACTCGAGACCGGTCGAGTAGTTGAAGTCCATGCCCTGCTCGATAGCGGCCTCGGACGTCGACTTGCGGATGGTGGCCCCGAGGTTCAGGGCCCAGTCGACGACCTCCGAGTCCACGCCAAAAGCGAGGGTCGGACGGAACGCGAACTGGGGCTCGCCCGCAAAGGAGCCGGGCGTCGCTTTGCCGGACGGGAAGATGATGGGGAGCAGCAGGCCGACTGAGCCGCTGTTCTTCTTCCAGTACGCGAAGCGGGGGGTCAGCGAGATGTCGCCGAGGGCGAAGCCCGGGATGTCCTCCTTCGTGTTCGGGTTGGTACCGCTCTGGTTCACGATCAGGGGGATGTAGACGTCGAGCTCGAACCAGTTCGTGAAGGCCATCGCGAACGAGAGATCGAGGTTCAGCCGGGAGGCCACGACGGGTTTGCCGATGACGCTGCCGTCATCGAGTCCGCTGCGGAGCACGACCGGCTCGTGGGCGTAGTGAAAGCCGAGGCCCGCCGTGAAGTCGAAGGGCGGCTCGAGCTCACCGGACTCGGTCGTGATGATGCCCTTGTGGTTCCCGGCGAAGCGAAAAGGGGCGTAGTTGACCTCCACGTCGTCAGCACGCGCTGACGCGGGGAGCACTGCCGTGACGGCGAGCAACGAAAGCCCCGCGGCACGACGCTGACCGCGGCGCCACACGAAGAGGCCGCCGAGGGCGAGGAGGAGCAGCCAGAGGGCGCTCGTGCTCGTGGACGAGCCGCTCGTTCCCGCACCGCTGCAGTGGAAGGCTTGCGACGCGCCGGCGATGACGACGTCGTCCGACGGGTCGAGCGGGTTCAGCTCGCCGCTGTCGAGCTTGCCGTCCTTGTTCTTGTCTTCGGCGCCGTCGAGGAGACCGCCGCCATCGCTGTCGGTCTTGGTCGGGTCGGTCTTGGTCGTGGGGTCGAGGTCACGCACAAAGCAGGTGCCCGGGCCCGTCTTGGTTCCCGCGGGGGGGTTCTGCACGCCCGCTTCGAGGCCGTCGGAGAGACCGTCGCCATCCGTGTCGCAGAGGGTCGGGTCCGAGATGAGCGTCTTGGTCCCGTCATCGTTGAAGCTGACCTCTTCGCTGTCCTTGCGTCCATCGTCGTCCGAGTCGCTGTCGCGATCGCTGGTCCCGATACTCTCTTCCTGGGCCACGGTCAGCTTGTCGCCGTCCTGGTCGTCGTCACAGAGGTCGCCGAGGTCGTCCACATCGAGGTCCGCCTGGTCCGCGTTCTTCACGTCGGGGCAGTTGTCGGCGAAGTCATTGACCCCGTCGTCGTCGCTGTCAGTGCACTTCTTTCCGTCCTCCGGCGTGCTGAGCAAGCCGTCGTCCGGGCAGGGATCGCTGCCGTTGTCGACGCCGTCGCCATCGCGGTCGGGGTCGCAGGCGTCGCCGATGCCGTCCTTGTCGGCGTCGGGCTGGGTCTTCACCCCACCGACGTCCACCACGTTCTTCACGTCCGGGCAGTTGTCGAGGTGATCCGGGAAGCCGTCGCCGTCGGAGTCGATGATCGCCACCGGGATGTCGGTCTCATCGACCACGTCGGGGCTGTCGTCCGAGTCGGTCGGGACGGGGTCGACGAACTCGGCGCGGAACTCGGCTTGGTTCGTGATGGTCTGGCCGCCCGTCTGCCACGAGAAGGTCGTGCTGAGGCGCGCCTGGAACCACACCTTGACCGACTCGCCGATCTCGAGATCGCCGAGCGAGATGGTGACGACGTTGTTGCCATCGACCGACGCGGGGTAGGCCTTGGACTTGCCGGCCGAGGTCGAGTGGCCCGAGTAGACCGCGAAGGCCTGGGTGGCGTTGCCGTTCCAGCCCGCGAACACGAGGGCCGGGTGGAGCGGGTCGACGACCTGGAAGTCCGAGGTCTTCGACGAGCCATCGTTCTCGGTCGATACCGCGAAAGTCACGACTTCACCGGGGTTCAGCTTGCCGTCGCTGTTCTCGTCACCATCGTACGACGTGCCGTTCACGTTGCCCTCGACCGACACTTCCTTCTTGGCGCCGATGAAGGTCGGGGCGAAGACGTCGAAGCCGAGGATCAGGAACGAGACGCCGATACCGTCATTGGCGTACGAGTCAATACAGGCGTACTGAGAACACGCACCGTTCGTGCCGGGGGTCTTGCACGCGCACTGGTGGACCTGCTGCTGGCACTGGTTGTTGTTCGTGGGATCGGTGCAGATCTCGCCCGGGTACTCCTTCACCGAGCCGAAGTTCGGCGTGTGGATGGTGACCTTGGCCTTGTTGCGGGTCTTCGGGACGTTCAGGTCGTAGGACTCGATGTCGACGCCCGCGCCGGCCGAGCCGTTGAAGGGGTCGTCCCAAATCGGGTTGGTCTCGCTCGAGAGCTCGGTGGACTCGTCGAAGCCGGTGTCGCTGCCCCACGCGAGCGTGATCTTCTCGCCCGGGTTGTCGCGCTTCTTCGACTCGGGGTCGAGGGGCGACGGGACGACGTTGTCGTCGTCACCTTCGACCACGTAGTAGCTGAGCGTACCCGCGTTGTTGTCCTTGTTCGGCGTCTGGAGGTTGGTCAGGTTGAAGTCGAAGGTCTGCGCGATGAACGCCTCCATGCCGTCATAGAGGAAGATCGAGCGCGTCTGCGTCCCGAACTCGTAGATGAACACGAGCGAGAACGACGCGTGCGCGATGGTCGACTGACCGAAGCTGCAGGTGTTCGAGGTCTTGTTGCACTCGCAGATCGACTCGCCCTGAGCGTCCTTGCAGGACGTGATCTCCTTCTTGGCAGCTTGTGAGGCGGCCGTGTAGCACTGCACGTCCGACTGGCAGGTCTGGCCACCTGGGAGGATGACCGAGTCGACGCCCGAGACGTCGTAGTTGCCGTAGACCGAGTCGGCGGCCTTGATGATGCCGGTCACGTCGGCCCGGCAAGCGTAGAAGAAGTTCGAGATCGAGCCGACGCGGTTGTCGTCGTCCTTGTAGCACTTGGCCGCGTCGACGTTCTGAAAGCCGAGGCCCGGGGCCCGAAGCTGAACGGCCGAGTCGGCATCTTCGCGGGCGCCCGACCAATACAGATAGGCGTTCACGAGAGTGGCGCCGGCCGGGATCGTGTCGTCACCGGACACGACGGTCACGGAGTTCGACGCGAGCAGCTCGGTCGCGATATTGTTCTCCTTCTTGGTCAGCGTTTGGCCGACCGCGTAGTAGAAGCCCTTGATGTCCCAGCGGTTGAAACAACCAACTCCGCTTGAGTGCGCATCGTCGCACCCTTGGGCGCGGGCGACACTGTGGGTCCAGGCCGAAGCGGCGACCAGGATTGCAATGAAGGGTCGTGTGAGCGTCATGCTAAGGGCCTCCCTGCCCTGGGGGTCCGCAAACGAGCCGCTACGCCGAGGGACGTCGTGGGCTCTACGGGGCGCGGCCTCTTAGCATAAGGAATCCCGGCGCTTCCAGCGAATTTGTAGTGACTGGAGATAGTTCAGGGTGATTGACAGCGGATTCCGACCGGGTAGCCAGCCGCCGCAGCAGCGAGGACGCCGAGGAGTCGGCGCTCCTGCGTCGACGTGGCCAGCTCCTCGTAGTTGCCCGTGAGCAAGCGCGTATTGGCCTCCGCCGTCCACGGGACCCACGTCACTGGCCCCGCCGCCTCGACGTCGAGATCGACGTAACGCGCTCCCGTGGCGCACGCGGCCGGCAGCGCGGACAGCGGCCCAGACCGCTTGATGGCGCGCGCATTCGATGTTCGCCAAGCGATCTCCCGCGTCTTCGGCTGATAGACGATCTGCCACTTCGTAAAGCCCCCTTGCGCGACGTCTTCGAGCTGAACGAAGGCGTCGGCCGGCGTCCCGGGCGTCACAGTCCGTTTTGCCGCCCGCGCGAAGCGGTGCCCTGTGCGCGCCGTGCGCCCGATGGCCTCCTTGCCGCCGAGCCCGGCGCACTGCTGCGCGCTCGCGAGACCGTCGGCATAAGGCTCATTGGCCAAGACCGGGAAGGTGAGCGCGTCGCCGTGCGTGACCACCAGACGCCCACCGAGCGGCTCGAGGGCGGCACACTCTCCGGTCGCGTCGCAAACGAGGTAGTGAACCCGGGCGTAGATTCGGGCGATTCGGACCTCGTCGGCGGCCGCGACGACCTCTCTGACCGTGGCGTGACGGTCGAGCTGGAGCTGTATCCACTGCAGCTCGCTCACGGCGGGGCGGCGGTCCACCGCCATCGCCTCGGCTTCGTTCAGCCACATGACCTCGACGACGAGCCCCTCTGTGTTCATGCCGCCGTTCGGGAGCTCTCGTCCGTACTGGACAAACGTGGCGCTCCCGTAACGGGCGGTCCACTCGTACGGCGTGTCCAGGAGGCCCGGCAAGAACGCGCGTTTGCGGGCGCCAGCGGGATTCCAGACGAGGTGCCCGGGTGCCGTGTCCCAGTCGTAGCTCTTGCCGATGACCGGGCCTTCCGGTCCCTGCAGACGGAACGTGGTGCAGGCGTGGCTAGGTCGCGTGGGCAGCGCCACCAGGATGGATAAGACCGCCAAAGCGCGCATCAACATGGGCAGACTCCGAGCGGCCTTCGCCGCATTGCGGCAGGGTAACGCCGATTCGAGGATGGGCGTTTGAAATGAGCGTGTGGTCCAAGTTCAAGGAGTCCGTTTTCGAGCAGAGCTTCGCCACGAACGTCCTGCGCGGCTTCGTTCTCGCTCTCGGGCTCGAACACGCGTCGCGCGAGGCCGTGTCATCCACGTGACGTCGGGAGGTATGTACACACAACGCGGCAGGTCTTCCTGAACGAGCGCTTCGCGAGGCGCTGGGAAGGAACTGGCCTCACGAGCAACTCGATGCACCCCGGATGGGCTCAGACGCCGGGTGTACCGTCGGCGTCTCCGGGAAGTTGTTCTTCGACCGAGAGTCGCGAAAGACGCATGTTCTGCCGTGGACGAAGGACCCCGACGGCGCTGCCGATCGGCTTTGGGCGCTCTGTGAAGAGCTGGCCGGGGGCCGCGCCGCCGCCAGCTAGAGGTGCGCGCGAATCGCGGTGAGGAGCTCAGTCGCGCGATCCGCCGAGAGGCTGCCGGGTTGCCAGCCGATACCGAGGCCCTTGCCGTCGACCTTCGGAACGATGTGGAAGTGCACGTGGAACACGGCCTGGTGGGCACTCGCGCCGTTGTTCTGGAGCACGTTGTACGCCGTCGCGCCGGTGCCGGACAGCACCGCGCGAGCGACCTTGGGCAACGCGCGGCCGAGGGCAGCGGCGTGATCGTCGTCGAGCTCGTGCAGGAATGCGACCCGCTGCTTCGGGATCACCAGAGTGTGACCGTGCGACAACGGGAAGATGTCCAAGAATGCGAGCACATGTGCGTCCTCGTAGACGCGATGGCAGGGGATCTCACCGTCGAGGATGCGGGCGAAGATGGTCTTGTCCGTCACGAGTGCTCCTGTGTCCGCGCGGCCGAGTCTCGGCGATCCGCGATCAGTTGACGGCGATCTCGGCTTGCGTGGCCGAGCGGTCCCGACGGCGCTTGCCGGCGCCCGACGCGTGCGTCGCCGCCGCCTTGATGAAGGCGGAGAAGAGCGGATGCGGCTTTAGTGGGCGCGACTTGAACTCCGGGTGGAACTGACAGCCGAGGAACCAGGGGTGGTTCGGGAGCTCGACCATCTCGACCAACTTGCCGTCAGGCGACAGGCCGGAGAGGCGCATGCCCGACGCTTCGAGGACCTCACGGAACTGGTTGTTGAACTCCCAGCGGTGGCGGTGGCGCTCATTGATGGTCCCGGAGCCGTAGACGTCCCAGGCCAGGCTGCCCGGCTCGATGGCACACGGGTAGGCGCCGAGGCGCATGGTGCCGCCTTTGCTCGTGACCCCGCGCTGTTCGTCCATGAGGTCGACGACGGGGAAGCCACACTCGGGCTCGAACTCGGTCGAATTAGCGCCACCGAGGCCCGCGACGTGACGAGCGAACTCGAGGACGGCCACCTGCATGCCGAGGCAGATCCCGAGGTAGGGCGTGCTGGTCTCCCGAGCGTACCGCACCGCCCTGATCTTGCCTTCGATGCCGCGCTTGCCGAAGCCACCGGGGACGAGGACGGCGTGCGCACCGCCGAGGCGGGTGGCGACGGAGTCCGGGTTGTGCTCGAAGGTCTCGGAGTCGACGTAGTCGAGCTCGACGCGGACCCGATTGGCGATGCCGCCGTGCGTCAGGGCCTCATGAAGCGACTTGTAGCTGTCCGCGAGATCGACGTACTTGCCGACGATGGCGATGCGGACGGTGGGCAGGTCGGGAGACTTGATGACCTGCACGATCTCGCGCCACGCCGACAGGTTGGGCTCCGGGCTCCAAATCCCGAGCAGCTCGCAGGCTCGGTAGTCGAGCCCTTCGCTGTGGAGCGCTTCCGGGAGCTCGTAGATGGTGGAGACGTCTTGCGCCGAGATGACGCAGTCCGGCGGGACGTTGCAGAAGAGGGATATCTTCTTCTTCATCTCGACCGGGATGGGCTGCTCCGTGCGACAGACGATCATGT
>JADMJS010000163.1 GCA_018780435.1 Myxococcales bacterium | reverse complement strand
CCCCACCCCTAGACTGTCCCCGTTCTTCAGGAGGACAGTCTCATGCAGCTCACCGAACTCGCCGTCCAGAAGGTCCAGGACATGGCTCGCGCCCAAGGGCTCGACGGCCACGGTCTCCGCGTCATGGTGGTCGGTGGTGGATGCTCCGGCTTCACCTACGACATGGACTTCGAGTCCGAAGAGAAGTCCGGGGACTGGGTCCTCGACTTCCACGGGCTAAAGGTGCTCGTCGATCCGATGAGCCTCACCTACCTCGAAGGCACCAAGATCGACTACGTCGAGTCTTTTCAGTTCACGGGTTTCCACTTCGAGAACCCGAACGCGGCCAAGACCTGCGGGTGCGGCTCGTCCTTCTCCGTCTGAACGTCGCCCGATCGCGCTACTGCGGGGCGGCACCGGCCGCCGACGCGAAGAGCCACCGCAAGAGGCGTCCGCCCGACTCCTCGAAGGGTGGGTTATAGCTGTGGCCGTAACGTAGATCGGTCTCGGCCCGGCAGGGGCCACGTCGTTTGCGGCACACCCTAGCGCTCTTGACCGAGCAGCCGCGGGTCCCACAGGCGAGCGCCAGCGCGAGCGTCTGGGGTACCCGTCCCGCGACGCCGACGCCCATTCCGCCTTCGACGAGAAGCACGCCTGACCACGCGTCGGAGCTCTTTCGCGCGAGCGTCGCTGCCATCCCAGCGCCGAGGCTGAAGCCCGAGAGGAAGGGCCGGTCGGTCAAGACGCCGACTCCGAAGGTCGCCCGAATGACGTCGACAGCGGCCGCCACCTCGGAGCGGGTAGTGGCTTCATCGCCGACGGTCCATCGTGGCCCGTCTTTGGGGCGGTCCTTCCGGAGCACTCCGCGGAGGCACAGGATAGCGGCGTCGCCCTGTAGCGCGCGGTCCAGCATCTCGCAGATCCACTCCGGGCGGTCCCACGAGCCATGGATGGCGATGAGGAGCGGCGCCGGGTCCGGGCCCTTCGGCGGGACCACGACCGCACGGCCGTGGCCTGGAACCACGATGGACCAGAGAGGTCCTGGCTCCGGTGGCGTCACCGTGGTGGTCCCCAGCGCGACCAACGTAGCGAGAAGGGTCATCGGCACGGCCCACCTGTACCGGAAGGGACCGGCGGGGTGCAACCCGTGGAGTGTAGGTCCTAGTCGTCGGCGGGAAGCGATTTCGCGGCACCTCCTGCCGACGACTTGGGCGAACGTGGACTTTCTGTTACACCCATCTGCGCGCGAACATCGTCGCGCCGTTCCATGCGCGCTGGCGCTGGACATGACGACCCGAACTTTCTGGTTCTCGGATGCGTTCCCGAGCCGGCCGATCCGGGCGACCGCCCGTTTCGCCGCGCTTCGGTGCGAATCACCGACCTCGATAGGAGCCTCAGAGATGCGAACTTGGACTTTTGGCCTCGCGCTGTCGACCGCCCTCGGGCTCGTCTCCTGCAAGAAGGAAGCACCCCCGACGCCACCGCCCACCGCTCAAAAGGTCGAGGCCCCGAAGGCCGCCGAGGAGAAGCCGGAGGAGGGCGAGAAGGACGAGGGCGAGGACGAAGGGACCGAGAAGGCGGGTGACGAGGCCGCGGCCGACAAGGCGGGCGACGCTGCCGCGGCCGTGAAGGAGGCTAACGAACAAGCACAGAAGGCGATCGCGGCCGCGCAAGGCGCCGGCGGTGACGACGCCGCCAAGGCCATCGCTGCGGCCCAAGCGGCAGCAGCGGCCGGCGCGGCCGCAGCGCAGCAGGCGGCGGCAGCCGGCGCAGGCGATCCCGCGGCCGCGTTGGCGGCGGCGCAGGCAGCGGCTGCCCAGGGCATGGCGGCCGCTCAGCAAGCGGCGGCGGCAGCCGGCGCGGCGGATCCCGCCGCGGCGCTGGCAGCGGCCCAAGCAGCGGCGGCGGCCGGACAGGCGGCGGCGGCAGCAGGCCAGGCGGCGGGTGACCCCGCGGCGGCGCTGGCGGCAGCCCAAGCGGCGGCCCTGCAGGCAGCCCAAGCGGCGGCGGGTGCAGCGGGCGCAGTGGATCCGGCAGCGGCGCTAGCGGCGGCGCAAGCGGCGGCGGCGGCCGGTCAGGCAGCGGCTGCGGCGGGTGGAGCAGAAGCGCAAGCGGCGCTGGCGGCGGCCCAAGCAGCGGCAGCCGCGGCGGCAGCCAACCCACAGGCGGCGTTGGCCGCGGCGCAGGCAGCGCAGGCGGCCGGTGCGGCGGCGATGCAGGCTGGCCTCGCTCAGGCACAGCAGGCCGTCGCGGCAGCGGGCGCGGCGAACGTCGCCCTCCCGGCAGACGCGCAAGCGGCCCTGGCCGCCGCTCAGGCGCAGGCCCAGGCCGCGATTCAGGCTGCGCAGGCCCAGGCTCAAGCGGCCATGGGCCAAGTAGGCGGCGTGGCCGCGGTCCCGGCGGCGGCTGAGATCGGCAAGCCGGCGCCCGACTTCTCCCTGACGGGCCTCGACGGCGCGTCGTTCTCGCTCGCTTCGGCGAAGGGCAAGATCGTCGTGGTGGAGTGGTTCAACCCCGGGTGCCCGTTCGTCAAGGCGGCCCACGAGAAGGGCGGTCTCCTCGGCTTCGCCGACAAGTACAAGGACAAGAATGTCGTCTGGGTCGCCGTGAACTCCAACGCGGCCGGCAAAGAGGGCCACGGCGACGAGGCGAACAAGACCGCGCGCGACGCGTGGAAGCTCAGCTACCCCATCCTCTTCGATGCGGACGGCAAGGTGGGTCGCGCGTACGGCGCCGCGAAGACGCCGCACATCTTCATCATCGACGCGATGGGTGTCCTCGCCTACCGCGGCGCGTTGGACTCGTCGGAGGGCGGTGAGCCCGACCCCGGCGAGACCATCGTGAACTACGTCGAAAAGGCCCTCGAGGATCTGCTCGCCGGCCGCCCCGTGGCGACCCCCGACACCAAGGCGTGGGGTTGTTCGGTCAAGTACGCTGATCCGTGATTCCGGGCCGTTGAGCGCGTCGGCGGCCGTCGGCGCGCTGGCATGGCTATGGGCTCCTAGGCTACCCTCCGCCTATGGCTGCCACGACCCCTCTCCACCTCGCCTTGGCCGTCTTGGCGGCGTCCCTCGCTGCGTGTAGTGACGGCAGCGACTCGGTCGCACCCCGCCAGCGCGCGGACGTCCTCCCCCACGACAGCGCCGGTGGCTTCACGTTGCCCATCGATGTGACAGATGGCGATGCACCGTTCGTCGATGTCCACGTGCCGGACGTCACCCCATGGTCGTCCGATTCGACCTCCGCAGACGTGCCCGGATTGGACGCGCCCGAGCCACTAGACGCCACCGACCTGGCGGACCCCGGCGGCGCCCAAGACACGACCGCGGCGACGGACACCGCGAAGACGGACGGTGGCCTCCCCATCTGTGGCGACGAGACTGTGACGATCGAGGACGTCGCGCCCGCGTCGGTGCTCTTCGTCCTCGATCGCTCCGGCAGCATGAAAGGCCAGAAGTGGACGGACGCCAAAGGGGCCATCAAGGACATCACGAGCGCGTACGAAGCGTCGTTGCGCTTCGGGCTCCTCATGTATCCGAAGGCGGACGACCTCTGCATCGTCGCCAACAACCCCGACGTGCCCTTCGCGCTCGGTAACGCCGGCTTCATCTCGACGGCTCTCGACGCCGCGTCGCTGAAAGACGGGACGCCGACGGGCGGCGCGATGGTGGCAGCCTCTCAGCTCATCGGCTTCCTCGATCCCGCCAGTCCGCGGGTCGTCGTCTTGGCTACGGATGGCTCGCCGACGTGCCCGTCGAACTGCGCCGCCTGCACCACGCCCGAGACCGGGATGTGCGTCGGGGGCAATTGCAGCTTGTGCATCAATGAGAAGGACTGCATTCGTCACGAGCTGGAATCCACCGTGACGGGGCTCGCTGCCAGCGGTGTGAAGACCTACGTCATCGGGCTCCCGGGAAGCGACAAGGCCGCCGACAACTTGAACGCGATGGCGGAAGCAGGTGGGACAGCCCTCCCCGGTGAGACCAAGTACTACGTCACCGACGACGCCGCCGCGCTGGCCACGGCGCTGGCGACCATCGCCGGCTCCGTCTCAAGCTGCAACGCTCACGTGAACCCGACCCCGGGATACGCTTTCATTAGCGTGACGGTCGATGGGCAGAAGGTGAACAAAGATCCGACGCACCAGAGCGGTTGGGACCTGCTCGACGGCGACATCGTCCAGTTCTATGGCGAGGCGTGTTCGGCCGCGAGCGCCGATGGCGCCGACGTCTCAATATCCTTCGTCTGCAAGCACTGACGCGGTCCAGGACCCTTCGCCTCACACTATTGCCCGGCGAGGCTCCACACCCAGCCGATCCCGGTCCAGGCGCCGATGGCGGCGCCGAAGGTGGACAGGAGCGCCACGAGCAGGACACGCGTGAAGCGGTTCTTGTAGATGCCCCGGAGGCTCTGCACATCTTCGTTGATGGCTTCGCAGTCAGCCACTGTCGGCCGGCGTAGCCACGCCTCTGAGAGGCCGACCGGCATTCCGGCCACGATGAGGGGGTTCAAGGTCGTCAAGGGGGCCGAGAGCGCCGCCACCAGTACCGTGAGCGGGTGAGCGAGGCCGACTATCGTGAAAGCGGCGCAGCCGAGCGCGGTCGGGAGGATCCACGCCTTCGCCATCTCCTCGAGCGAGCCGGCGCCCTGATTGAAATACCCGACCACGAAGGCGGCGAGCACCGCGATGATGAAGCCCCATTCGAAGACTTTGAGCCAGGGCGACGGGGGAGGGATGACGTCGAGGGCCTTCCGATCCACAGGCTTGCCGTAGTAGCCGACCATCCCTTGCACGTGGCCGGCGCCGACGACCGCGAGGATCCGCTTGCCCGGCGAGTCCGCGATGCTGCTCATGAGGTACTGATCCCGCTCATCGATGAGCGGCTTGTGGACCTCCGGGAGCGCCTTGGCGAACTCCTTCATCATCTCCGATAGTTGTGCGCGCTCTTTCAGCTTCTCGATGTCGACGGTCTCGTCCGACTTGCCTGGGAAGAGGGCTTCGATCATCGCGCCGATGAGCGCCGACTTTTTCCAGAAGCCGAGGCTGGCCCAGGTCCGCTTGAGCGTCACGTGGATGCTGCGGTCGACGAGCTCGACCCGCGCGCCCGCCGCTTCGGCCGCTTGTGCCGCCGCGAGAAGCTCCGCGCCCGGCTTGACCCCGAGCTCGGCACCGAGGCGGCGCTGGTAGGCGCCCATGGCGATGTTGGCCATGAGGAAGAGAGTCTTGCCCTCCTTGATGACCTGGAAGATGTCGAGCTTCTTCCAACGCGACTCGTCGGTGAGCGCCTTGTAGCGTGGCTCGCAGAGCTCCACGCACACCGTCTCCGGTGCGAGCTCCGCGATAAGCGCCTTCACTTCGTTCACGCTGGCTTCGGAGACATGGGCCGTGCCGACAATCCAGATGGTCCGGTCGCCGTCCTCGATACGCGTCAGCGTGTCCGAGAGGGGGGTGATGATCGGCGACGTCGTCGCCGGACCCGGGGCCTCGTGGAGTGCCGCCGCCGTAGGCGAATCGCCACTCATGGGCGCGTGATGTGCCGGATCGGCTGGCCGAACGCGGTCTTCCAGCGGGTACGGCCGACCATCTCGGCCATCCGAACCTTGAGCGCGGTCGTGTAGGCTGCGGCCGGGCTGTCGAGGCCGCGGCGACGCAGCGCGTCCCAATCGGCCAGGGTCTCCCGGACACCGCGCTTCACGGCCTCCGGCAGCGTCTCCGGCAGGTTGCAGAAGGTCGCGCGCACGATCGTCGTGAAGTCCTCGGGGATCGCCAGCTTGCCGGTCGCGACGGCCTCTTCGGTCGATCGGAGCTGTCCTTCGTCCTTGAGCCGTTCTAGCCACCGAATGCCGAGATCGCCACTCTTCTTGAAGGGGTGCTTCTCCCAGACCGTCTTGCGGAACGCGATGAAGTCGAGCGGATCGACGCGCGCTTGCTCGAAGCGATAGGCGTCGTACGGCGAGAGGCCGGGCTCGGGTCGAACGAGGCCGCGGAGCACGA
Organism: Myxococcales bacterium; assembly: GCA_018780435.1. Lineage (GTDB taxonomy): Bacteria > Myxococcota_A > UBA9042 > SXOO01. Next base: position 4,136 of record JADMJS010000163.1, on the reverse strand, counting down.
TAGCGCGAGGATCGGCGAGCAGCGGGCCGGCGAGGGCGTTCACCCAGCCGTCCCCTTGGGGGACGAGATCGGGCGCGACCAGGATGACGATCTCGCCGCGGCAGGCTTCGACCGTACGATCGAGCATGGAACGCACCACCAAGCTGCCTTCGTCGGCGTAGACCGAGGTGAAGCCGGCTTGATCGAGCTCGCGCGTGAGCGATGCCGACCGTTCGCCACGGCCGACGACGAGCTCGACGCCGTGGAGGAATCGTTGCGTCTTCACCGACTCGACGAACGCAGCGTCCGGTTCATGGTCGACGCTCGACACCACCACCACGGAGACCATCACGCGTGTGACGGGCTGACGTGAAGGCGGCGGCGGTGGCTCGTAACGCGGGCGCGTTCGCTCGGAGGCTTCCGGCGCACGGGCCGCGGAGGCCGCCGTGTCGCCCGGAGCGGACGACGGGACGACCGGCTTGGACGGGGCGGCCACCGTGGAGACCGCGGGCGTGACCGGTGCGGGCGTCGGAGCCGGTCGTGCGGGCGACGCGACGGCCGAAGGCGGCTCGAGTTCCGGTGTGGGCTCACTCGTGGGAGCGAGCCACTGCGGTCGATACGCCGGACGACGGCGACGAGCGCCCGGCTCATCGGTCAGCTCCCGCCCGTCGTCGTCCACGTTGCCGGTGTCGACCGCAGCCGAGGCGGCGGGGGCGATGGGGGAGGGGACCGCGCTGGGGGCGGGCGCGACCGCGGGGGGCGCGACCGGCGGGGGGGGAGGCGCTGCCCGTTCGATCGACGGCGCTGGCGGCGGTGGGACCGGATCGAGCGCACGACGGGGTTCGGGCTGAGGGGGCCGGGCGGGCGTCGGCGCGGGGGCCGCCGGTCGTTCCGGTGTCGGGATCGTCGGGACCGTCGGGACCGTCGGGACCGTCGGGACCGACTTCAGCGCGGTTGGCGCCGAGGGCGGAGGAGCGGGCGGCGCTTTGGCGGTCGGTGTCGTCGGGGCCGGTGCCGGGACGGCCCGGGGCGCGGCGATAGGCGGAGCCGGCCGTGGTGCGGGTCGCGCGCCGGGTGCGGGTGCCGGAGTGCGAGGCGGGGCCGCAGGCGGAGCGGCCGGGCTGCGGCGCAGATCGATGACGCCGTACGCCGGTCGACGCGGCGGCGCCGCCACCGGGGCGGGCGAGCTGGCGGGAGGTCGCGTGGCCTCGACGGGCGGCGTCGGCTCGACCTTCGTCGCGGGTTTGGTCTCGACGGTCGCGATAGTGCCCTCCGACTTCGGCGCGGGCTTGGCCTCGGTCTTCGGGGTGGACTTCGGCTCGGGCTTGGCCTCGGCCTTCGGTGCGGGCTTGGCCTCAGCCTTCGGCGCGGGTTTGGCTTCAGCCTTCGGCGCGGGCTTGGCCTCGGCCTTCGGTGCGGGTTTGGCCTCGGCCTTCGGCGCGGGCTTGGCCTCGGCCTTCGGTGCGGGCTTGGCCTCGGCCTTCGGCGCGGGCTTGGCTTCGGCCTTCGGTGCGGGCTTCGCCTCGGCCTTCGGTGCGGGCTTGGCCTCGGCCTTCGGCGCGAGCTTGGCCTCGGCCTTCGGCGCCGGCCGGGTCTCGAACGTCGATGTGGGCTTGGCCTTCGCCTCGGCTTGGGGCCCGGATTCCGTCTCCGCCTGGGCCGCGGACCGGGCTGCCTTGGCCGGAGCGGCGGGCGCCTTCGCGGGGGCCGTCTCAGTGGCGGGCGCCTTGGACGCCTTTCGTGGGCTGGCCTTCACGTTCGTGCTCTCGGGGGTGTGGGGCGTCTCGGGAGCCAACGGCGGCTCACCTTGGGTCTTTCGGCTCATGCTCACTCTCTCGCGGGCCTTGGGGCCAGCACCACGCTTTGGCGGGTAGGGAGGGGCCGGTCGCTCATCGGGAGCGCCCTCGGCCCTTGGGAGGACGGGGCCGACCGAGGTTGGTCCAGCCCCCGTTCGCGGTGACCTCAGTTGGGCGTCATCGTCATCGTTCGACGTCGATGAAGATGTAGCGCCCTTCCTGCTTGTACAGATAGCCCGCGGGGCGGGAAAGGTGAATCGTTACCTGCGCTCCGCCCTTCACGTTCTTGGCGCGCACCGCCGAGACCGACGTCGCGTACTGGCTCGTGATGAGTGGCCGGCGGGTCTGCCGTGCCGGCACCTTCGCGTCGTCGATGAGGATGACGATGCGGCTCGGGTCCGGCTTCGTGATGGTGTAGTGCGTGAGGTGTGTGGTCTGAACAAAGACGCGCGACGCGAAGCGCTGCTGCTGAAAGCCCACCCAGGTGACAGCCGGCGAGACGCGCTTGCCCTTCTTGGTGCGGGTGCGCGTGATGCGGCCGATGTCGTCGCGCTGATTCGGGACGACGCCGTGATACCGAAGCTCCCGGTAGATGTCGCCCTTCTCGTCGACGAAGATCTCGACGACTTCACCGTCCCGAATTGGGGCCGACGGCGAGAACTTCAGCTCCTGGGCGCCAGCAGACGCGGCGCCGAGGAGGCACGCGGCCAGGAGGAAGAGGGTGCTACGGATCACGTTGGGGCCTCCCATAGGCGCGTGCGTGGACTGCCTGCCAGGATAACAAAGCTTGGGGCATTTCGGTAACTTCTGGGCGCTCGTGGCCCTCGGACTTCGCACCGGCGAGCCGTCAGAACAGGTCCGCACCCGAGAACGAGACCTCGCCCGAGGCGTAGGGCGAGCTCCTGCGGCAGTCGCTAGTGAGGGCGTCGCAGAGCCGGATGCGGTACTGCTCGAAGCCCAAATCCAACGGGTATCGGATCGCGATGACCGTGATGTTGTCGCTTGAGGTCACGACGCTGCCGTTGCTCCACCGGCAGCGAAGGAGGCCACCGTTGAGCGAGGTGTAGGTGCCCGTCTCCTCCGCGCCCGTGGCATCGGGCGAGCCCTCGGCCGAAGAGCCCGACGCATTGTCGTTCTCGCACGGAGAGGTCATCGTCAGCTGGCAGCTCGACAGGAACGTGCCGCCGTTCAGCTCGGCCGCGTCGATGTCAGCGCCGGGGCTCTTCATCGGCCCGGTGTCGCACGGGCTGAGCGTCGAGTTGTTCGGGTCGTCCTCGAGCTCGATGACGCTGTTCTCGACGACGGAGGGATCGTCAAAGGGATCGTCGCAATGCGAGGAGTCCGTACCGCAGTTGTCCCACGGAGGGGCCCCAGCGTCCCGGCGCGGTCTCCTCTCCGGCACGCAGGCGGCAAGCGCCACAGCGACGATACAGACACGGCCGATGACGTTAGCCATAAAGCGACTGTGACAGGGACGGCCCCTTTAACGCAACAACCCCCATGAACACGAAGTTCATGGGGGTTGCGCTACCAACGTTCAGCGCCCGAAGGCGCCGCCGTCAGCCGGCTGAGAGCCGATCAGAACAGGTCCGAACCCGAGAACGAGACCTCGCCCGAGGCGTAGGCCGAGTTCCGCTGGCAGCCGCCGGCGAGGGCGTCGCAGAGGCGGATACGGTACTGCTCGACGTTCGTGCCGCTCGTGCCGCCGATCTCGATGACCGTGATGTTGTCGCTCGAGGTCACGACACTGCCGTTGCTCCAGCGGCAGCGGAGGAGGCCACCGTTGAGCGAGGTGTAGGTGCCGGTCTCTTCCTTGCCGGTCGCATCCGGGGTGCCCTCGGCCTGCGACGCCGACGCGCTGTCGCTCTCACAGGCGGTCGTGCCGGTGAGCTGGCAGCTGGTCAGGTACTCGCCGCTGTTGAGCTCGGCCGAGTCGATGTCGGCGCCCGGGCTCTTGATGGTGCCGGTGTCGCAGGGGGCCAGCGTCGAGTTGTTTGGGTGGTCCTCTATCTCGATGACGGAATTTTCCGGGACACAAGGTGTAGGTCCTGAGCCGTCCAGACAGCCGCTGTACTCACCATAGCTGGAGCCAGAGGCATCCCGCCGCGTTCGAGGCTCGGTACTGCACGAGAAAAGCACTAGGCCAACCGTCAGCGCACGATATCCCAACGTCGTCATGGGCCACTTCATGTCACGCCGAGGGCGTTTAACGCAACAACCCCCGAGAACACGAGGGCCCCGGGGGTTGCGCTACCGACGCTCAGCTCCCGAAGGAGCCGCCGTCAGCGGGCTGCGAGCAGCCGATTAGAACAGGTCCGAACCCGAGAACGAGACCTCGCCCGAGGCGTAGGCCGAGTTCCG
>JADMJS010000510.1 GCA_018780435.1 Myxococcales bacterium | reverse complement strand
CGATGAGCTCGTCCGGAAGGTCGTAGTCGAGTTCGGAGATGTCCACGCTGTCCTGCGGTCCGCCTCCCGCGAGAGGCCGTCGTTTCGTCGGTTTGGTTCGGGAATCCAGGCTGTCGATCCGCCCCAGCTCCCGGTGAGGCCCGATGCGCTCAGATGCCGGGAGACCCGTCCTGGGTCTCCCGCGGCGGCGAGGTGAGGGACGTCATCCGTTGCCCCACGTGCGCTCGAGCCCCTCGTGAAGGCGCTCCCGCACGCGCTCCTTCTGGCGAGCCTTGTACGCGTCGTGGCTCGCCGCCGTGTTTCGCTCGTTGTTCTGCCACGTCGTGAGATCGTAGATCTGGAACTCGGCGTTAACGAACACGATGCGCCCGAGCCCGCCGAGGTGGGCGTGCTCAGGTCGAGCGACGACATCGTCGACTCGAACGGGCACGTCAACCACGAAGTTGATCATGCGGAACTCATCGGCCGAACATTCGTTGAAGTCTCGGGTGAGAGGATCTTCGCGCTCAAGGTCCAAACGAAACTGGAGACCTCCGAGCCATGGGCGTAGCCGCGGGATGCTGCGCGCGAAGCTCGGGAAGTCGATGAGGTTGTTGCTGCTCTCTTCCGGGATGACGTGGTTGTAGGGGACGAGGAGGCGGGTCATCGCTGCGAGGGCAGACGGGATGTCGCTCCGCTGTTCGACGAGGACGCGAAAGCGAAGCCGGTCGAGGATCTGAGCCGCCGTGGCGCGGCGCTTGGAGAGAAGCTTCGTGATGGTGCTGTCACGGGCCTTTCGGCTCATGTCGAAGCGCAGGATGGGGAGCCCCTCCTGCTGCAGTCGGCGCATCGAGTCACCCACGCGCGCTTCGACCCGCGCGAAGACCTCGACTTCGGGCAGCGCGAGCGCCAGACGTAGCTCGCGCGCTTCGAGGTGGTTCATGGTGTGCACGAGCTTCAATAGGATGCAGGCGGTCCGCTGGTCGGCGCTCTCTTTCGGGTCGCTCGACCGGCGGGACGCCACGAGGAAGGGCCAGTCGAGCGTGTCTGGCTCAGAAAGCGAGGTCGGGACGTCGAGGTCGAGCTCGCTTCGCAAGTAGCTGGCGGCCTCCTTGAGCAACGCGCGTACGCGCTGCTGGTCCGCCGCGTCGTCCACGTCGTGCCCATTCACTTCGAGGAACTCGCGGACCTCCTCGGCGGTCTCGAAGCCGAGGCGATACCAATCGATAACCGAGCCACCACGAAGGATCAGGCGCACTCGTTCGAGAAAATCGATCGTCCAGCCGCTTAGCCGTGGCTCTCGGAGGTAGCCGTCGACGGCCCCGGTCTCCGGTCGAACATGGTCGCCTTCGGCCGGCGTACCATCGAGCGACGACGCTTCGCCCTGCGTCGGGACGTGCGGCGACGCTGCATCCGGCTCGCTCGATGCAGTGAATTCGACGGACTTGGAGCCATGTCCCGGGGGCTGGGCTGGTTGTGCGGAGTCGGTCAAGGTGTTATCCATGGAGGTGTTCGTTTCCGAGTCTACCTGGGTCACGGACGCGCCGCAAAGCTCGGGCCAGAGCAGAACGCCCTCGCCCTCGGAGAACCAAACGCAGGAGCCGGTGCGTTGTCACCGGCGGGCCATCGAACCGAGCATCGTGCGGGTGCCCGCGAGAGTCGGGGACCCTCAGTAGTCACGGAGGACCTTCAGCGCATGAAGCTGCAGTGCGAACAGTGCGGAACCCACTATAACGTCAGCGACGACCGCGTTCGCGGCGAGGGCCGCGTCTTCAAGTTCCGGTGCCGGAACTGCGACGCGATCATCACCTTCCACGGAGCCGGCGGCGGCGCCCCTCAGGCCGAAGGCTCATCGGAAGCGACGTGGTACTACGTGCTCGACGGGCAGCAAAACGGCCCCATTACGCTGGCGGCGGTACGAGACGCCGTAGCGGCGGGTACCGTGACAGCCGACACCTACGTCTGGCGCGCCGGCATGGAGAATTGGCTTCCGCTCAAGGACGTCGAGGAGCTGGCATCCTTGAGGCCCGATGAGCTCTCCGACGACGCGGTTCGGCGCCTCGACACGGCCGAAGCGATGGCGGCGGTCTCGGCCGCTGACCTCGGCTCGAAGGACGCCGGCAACAAAGAGTCGCCCGCGAAGGAGGCCGCGGCTTCTGCGGCGGCCCCAACGCGCGAGTCGGAGCCCCCGGCCCCGTCCGCCATTGACGGCACTCTCGATCGGCTCTTCGTTGGCGACCTCCAGAAGGAGGCCGCCAAAACGTCTCAAGCGGCGAAGCCCGTCGCACAAGCAGCAGGAGGTGACATGTTCGGTCCCGCACCTACTGACGACGACGACGACTCGGGCGACGTGTTCAGCTCGACGAGCAAACGCGGAGCCAAGAGCGGCAGCTACCAGCGGCACGACAACTCCGTGTTGTTCTCGCTGAGCGACCTCGACGAAAAGAAGGGCGGCGGGGCTTCGTCGAAGAAGCGCTCGCCCTCTGCGGCCGCGTCTCCCGTCTCGAGCTCGGCGGCAACGCCGCTCGGCGGCGACTCGGGTCTCATCGACATCCGCTCCTTCTCCAAGAAAAAGAAGGACGACAAAGCCGGCGACCTCTTCGGTGACTTGTCGATCCCGGCTGGAGCTCCGCGGCCCGATCCGATCCCGCTCGCGACGGGACCAGCCTCGATCCCCATCCTCGCCAAGAAGAAGAAGGGCAAGGGCGGGATGATCGCCGGGATCATCCTCGGCGCCGCCGCGATCGCAGGCGGGACGGCGTTCGCGGTGATTCACTTCACCAAGGACAAGACCCCCGCTCCGGTCGCGCAAGTCGTCGCGCCTCCCGCGCCCGCAGCTCCAGCGCCCCCGGCACCCGGTCCCGCGGCCGCCCAACCGCTGGCGGCCCCCGCGGTCGCGGCTCCAGTGGCGGCCCCCGTCGCGCCGGTGGTTGCCGCCGTGGCGGTTCCAGCGGTGGCACCTGTGGCGCCGACGCCGGTTCCAGCGGCGCCAACAGCCGAAGGCGCCGCGCCTGGCGTCGGGACGGCGGCGCCTGTCGCCGCGCCGACCGAGGTCGCAGCGGCGCCGACAGCCCCCGTGGCGCCGGTGGAGAGGAAGGAGCTCACGCCTGAGCAGAAGAAGAAGGCGGAGGAAGCTCGAAAGAAACGAGAAGAGGATAAGAAGGCGGCCGACGAGGCCAAGGCCGCCGCGAAGGCCGCCGAAGCTACGAAGGTGGTAGAGGCACCCAAGTCACCGCCTGCCATCGACCCCAACAAGCTGCTCGGCGAGACGGTCGCGGTCGCGCCGAAGCCGGAAGCCGCTCCAGATTCGAGTGACGGCGGTGACCTTCCCGACTCGCTCACGACGGCTCAGGTGAACAAGGTCGTCAAGGGCGCGGGTGGGCGAATCCGCAGCTGTGTCACGGGGGCTGGCGAGAGCAATGTCACCGTCACCGTGGCCTTCACGATCACCCCAGGCGGCGGTGTGACCGGGGTCAGCGTCAGCGGCACGGGCGCCACCGGGTGCGTCTCGGGCGCCATCTCGTCGCTCAGCTTCCCGAAGAGCAAGAACGGCCGGTCGGCCCGAATGCCGTTCACGATCAAGGATTGATGGCGACGTCGCAGCGCCCTCGTCTCGTCGAGGACGCTTGACCCCGACTCGGGTGTACGCCGGATCGAGCAACGACCGCCTCATCGGGGGCTTCACGCCCTCGCAGCCCCCCTCCCCCCCTCATTCAGGTTCGCCCCCGCGTCATCTACGCGGCGTCACGAGAGAGGCCACTGCATGACGTCACCGTCCGATTCGAAAACGCCATCGGCGGGTCAAGCCCCCCCCGACGCACCACCGAAGAATCGCCTACGGACGCTCGTCGAGGACCTTGAGCGGCGAGTCGCCGATGTCGCGCTGATGGGCGGCGAGGAGAAGATCGAGAAGCAACACGAACGCGGAAAGATGACGGCCCGCGAACGAATCGAGCACCTCTTCGACGCCGGAACCTTCATGGAGTTCGGCACCCACGCGACCTTCCATGTGGGCAACGAAGAGGTGAAGGGCGTTCGTGCACCCGCGGATGGGGTCATCACGGGGACCGGCCGCATCGACGGCCGGCTCGTGGCCTGCGCGGCCTACGACTTTACGGTGCTCGGCGGGTCCATCGGGACCACCGGCGAGGTGAAGGTCACGCGCGTCCGAGAGATCGCGCTCAAGCAACGCATCCCGATCGTCTGGCTCATCGACTCCGGCGGCGCGCGCCTCCATCCGTCGGGCGGTCTCAACCAAGCGTCCACGATCGCGCTCTTCTCCGACTCGGGTTACCTGTTTCGCGAACAAGTTCACATGTCGGGCGTCGTGCCGCAGGTCGCGGCCATGGTGGGCCCCGGCGCCGCCGGCACCGCCTACATCCCGGGCCTCGCCGACTTCGTCCCGATGGTTCGCAAGACGTCATCGATGGCACTCGGGGGCCCTGCGCTCGTGAAAGCCGCGGTGGGGGAGGAGATCAGCGAAGAGGAGCTCGGCGGGAGCCGGGTCCACAACGAGGAGTCCGGCGTCGCCGACAAAGAGGTGAAGTCGGATGCAGAATGCCTCGCGAGCATCCGCACCTTCCTCTCGTTCCTCCCGCAGAACTGCACCGAGAAGCCCCCAAGACGCGCCTACGCGCCGAAGCCCTCCGAACGGCTCCCAGACGCCATCCTCGATGTGTTGCCCGACAGCCCGAAGGGCAGCTACGACATGAAGAAGCTCGTGGAGATGCTCGTCGACGACGGCGACCTCTTCGAGATGAAGCCCAAGTGGGCCAAGAACCTGCTTACCGGGTTTGCGCGGATCGGCGGCTTCCCGGTCGGCATCGTGGCCAACAATCCGAAGTACCTCGGCGGCGTGCTCGACGTCGACTCGGCGGACAAAGCCGCGCGTTTCATCACCCTGTGCGACGCCTACACCGTGCCACTGGTCTTCCTCCAGGACGTGCCGGGCTTCATCATCGGGTCCAAGATGGAGCGCCAGGGTATCATCCGGCACGGCGCGAAGATGCTCTTCGCGGTCGCCGACGCCACGGTCCCGAAGCTCACCGTCGTCGTGCGCAAGGGCTACGGCGCTGGTTATTACGTCATGGCGGGGCGCGCCTACGAACCGGACGTCTTCGTCGCGTGGCCCACGGCCGAGATCAGCGTCATGGGCCCTGAAGGCATGGTGAGCATCGCGATGAGCAAGATGCTCGCGGCAGCGCCGACCCCCGAAGTGCGGGACGCGATGGTCAAGCAGGCCGCCGACGCACTTCGGCCCCATGTCGACATCTACAAAGTCGCCTCGCACGGCTTCGTCGATGAGATCATCGATCCACGCGACACCCGTGCCGTGCTGCTCCGCGGCCTCGAGCTCACGGTCAACAAGACCGTCGAACGGCCGTGGCGCCGTCGGGGCGTCGTGCCCGTCTAGGCGGCCGACTCGTGGGCCGGGCCCACTGGAGTTCACCATTTCCGAGATCCATGGCAACACGAGCGGCCTCTGGGCGAGCGCAACCCGCGCCCTTGAGCGGCTCTATCGGCGGCACGTCCCGCGCGGTGCGCTCACCAGCCTTGAGCTGAACGACCAGTTGGCCGCCGTGAGCCGCGAGACGGGCCGGCAGGTCGGGGTGCTGGTCTCTCGCCGGGGTGACGTGGAGGCCGTGGTCGTCGGCGACGCTCAGCGGCTGCAACTGCCGGATGTCGGCCGAGAACGCGGCGCCAAGAGCCGACTTCGCGGCGTTCGCCTCATCCACACCCATCTCCAGGGCGAAGCGCTCACCCGCGACGACCTCACCGACCTCTCGCTCTTGCGCCTCGACGCCGTCGCGGCGCTCGAAGTCACCGAGGACGGGCGCCCGGGGCGGCTCTACGTCGCGCAGATCGATCCCAAAGCCGCGCCCGGGAGCCGAGAGCCCTGGTCGCTGGCTCTGCCGCGTCTCGCGTCGGACGTCGCGTCCGAGCGTGGGTTCGACGTCGCCCTAGCCGAGTTGGAGACGGCGCTGTCGGCGGCGATCGCCGGCACCGCCGGGTCCACGCGGACGAGAGCCGTGCTGGTGCAGGTGATCGTGCCTGGTGGCCCGGATGCGGAGCTGGCGCTCTACGAGCTCCGAGAGCTGGCCCGAACGGCTGGCCTCGAGATCGTGGACGAGATCCGGCAGCGACGCCCCGCTCTGGACCCAAAGACCGCCATCGGCCGCGGTAAGCTGGACGAGCTCACGGTCGCCGCGATGCAGCGAGGGGCCGACCTCGCCGTATTCGGGCTCGACCTCGGCCCAGCGCAGGTCCGCAGCATCGCGGAGGCCAGCGAGCTGCGCGTCATCGACCGCACCCAGCTCATCCTCGACATCTTCGCAGGGCGGGCCCGGAGCCGCGAGGGTCGCCTTCAAGTCGAGCTGGCCCAGCTCAAGTACCGACTGCCCCGCCTGTCCCAAGACAGCGCCAAGGCCTTTAGTCGGCTCATGGGCGGGATCGGCGGCCGAGGACCGGGTGAACAGAAGCTCGAGATCGATCGCCGTCGCGTCAAGGACCGCATCGTGCTGCTCACGAAGGAGCTCGAACGCGTCGCGCGTGACCGAGGACTACGGCGACGCCGTCGCGGCAAGGCGGAGGTGCCCGTCGTCAGCATCGTCGGGTATACGAACGCCGGTAAGTCGACCCTGCTGAACGCCCTCACCTCGGCCGAGGTCTACGCCGAGAACCAGCTCTTCGCGACGCTCGACCCGACCAGCCGACGGATGGCGCTGCCGAAGACAATCGCCTTTGGTGAGGACTCGGACGTCGTGGGTTTCGGCGAGATCATCGTGACCGATACGGTCGGGTTCATTCGGGAGCTCCCGGCGGACCTCGTGACCGCGTTCCGAGCCACGCTTGAGGAGCTCCACGAGGCCGACCTCCTGCTTCACGTCATCGACGCATCGAGCGACAGCGCCGACGATCAGATCGCGTCCGTCGAGTCGCTGCTGCGAGACCTCGAGCTCGACGACAAACCCGTCTTGAGAGTGCTGAACAAGCTCGATCGCGTGACGATGCCACCGGACGATGACAGCGACGACGCAGCCCCCCAGGGGCGCGACGGCGACGAGTGGCTAAAAGCTCGTGTCGAGAATCGCTTCGGCGGCGTCGCCGTGTCTGCCTTGGCGCCGTCGACCTTCCCGCGACTCCTGGCCGTCATCGCGAGCCGCCTCGGACCACGCCTCGCGGTGCGCGACCCGCGCGATCCGGCGTCATTGAGCCGAGAACGAGCGTCGCTTCCTGATTCAGAGTTCGACAGCTAGCCCGGGACGACGTCGCAGGTTCAGCGAGAGCGTGGCACGGGTGGCGCCGCAGGGGCCGGCGCCGGCGCGCCTGGCGCCTTGGCACCGGCTTCGGAGAGACGCTTCTGCACGCACTCACGGAAGCCCGAACCGCAGCCGATAGGCTGGCAGTCCGAGCGGGCGGAGAGCTCGATGTCCGACATGCGGCACTCGCTCACGCACTGCGCCAGACGGCTGAAGTCGTGTGACTGATTGCCACGCTCGCAGGAGAGATCCCAACGGCACGAGTCGAGGCAACGGCGCGCCTCCACCTTGACGCTGAGGGCGTCGAGCATGCAGGCGTCGTATTGGTCGCAGGAGGTGGCCTGACAGGTGACGCGGGCTCGGAACTCCGGCGACTCGCCCCCGACCTCGAGGCAGCGCTTCACGCAGGCGTCACCACCGGCGCCCTTCGTACACTTCGCAGACGCGTCACACGAGGCGACGCATTGATCTTTGACCGACTTGCCGGCCGCGATCTTGCCGGTCTTCTCCGCCATGCAACGCTCGAACGAAGCGCCACAACCGCGGGCTTCACACGCGTCCATAGCCGTCAGATCCTGCGGCGACCAGGTGCACGACTTGGCGCACGCGAGCACCAGCGGGAAAGAGCGGGGTTCACCCGGCGGCTTGCAGTCGGTCTGGTGGCGGCACGCGTTCACGCACGCCAGCTTCGGCTTCGGCAGCCCCATTCTGCCGGCGATGCAAACGTCGAACTCGCCGCAGGACGTGGACGCGCAGGCCTCACGGGCCTTGAACTCGGCCGCATGGGCCTTGTCCCGACATCGGGCGAGACACGCGTCGCCACCATCGTCCTGCGAGCAGGACTGCGCCTTCTCGCAAATAGCGATGCACTTGTCGGCGACCACGGGCGGCGCCTGCGCGACGGCGACGCGAGACTGCGCCTCCTTTCGTTTAAAGCTGACGCACGCTTCGAAGCCCGACGAGTTGCAGGGGAGCTCAGAGCACGAGGTGATCGCCTCGATCTCGTCCATGGGTTTGTTGCAGGAGCGTAGGCAGCCCGCGAGCGTGGCGGCGTCCGGCTTCTGCCCCGTCTGGCACTCGAGCTCACGGCGGCACGCGCCGATGCAGGCGAGCTTGTTCTCCGGGACGCCCATCCCGGCGATCATGCAACGCTCGTAGGCGCCACACGCTTGCGCCGAGCACTTCTCGCGTTGCTTCATCTCGCTGCGGGCCGACTTGTCCGACACGCAACGCATCACGCAGGCCTGCTGCCCCGAGGCGTCTTCGCCGCTGCACTGGAAGGAGCGACTGCACACGTCGCGACAACGAAGCTCGTCCTTCGACGGTGGCGTCTCCTGCGCCTTGGCGACGCAGGCGTCGTAGCCTTCGCAGGACGACGTGCTGCATTGCCCGGCCGCGGCGAGCTGCCCCTTCGTTCGATCGCACGATTGGGCGCACGCGGCGACGTCGAAGGGCGACGTCCGGCCGGTGCACGCGAGCTCCTTCGAACACGCCGGCACGCAGTCGCGCTGACGGCGGCTAAGCGGCAGCTTCGAGACGACACAGGCGTCGAACCGCTCGCCACAGACTTGACCGGCGCAAGCACCGGCGGCCTGAATGCCCGGACGACGTGCCGGGTCGCCGAGACAGGCGTCGATACAATCGCTGCCGGCGACACCCGGGTGGCAACGGTCGAGCTTGTCACACGCCGATTGGCACTTGTCTCGGGCCGGATCCCGCTTGGTGGCGGGCTGCGTTACGACGGGCTGTGCCACGACGGGCTGCGTCACGACGGGCTGTGCCACGACCGGCTGCGTCACGACCGGCTGCGTTACGACCGGCTGCGTGACGACCGGCTGCGTCACGACCGGCTGCGTCACGACCGGCTGCGTCACGACCGGCTGCGGCGTGTAGACCGGCTGCGGGGCCACGACGGGCAGTCCCATCGCGGTGTTGTAGGCCGTGAGCACGCAGGTGTTGTAAGGCTGGCCGCACGCCTGCTTCTTGCACTTGTCGACCGCGATGAAGCCTTGCTTCGACGCCGGATCGGCGCCCGCCATGACCGACTCGCACGTCCGGGCGCACTGAATGATCGCGTTCTCGTCGTTACCCGCACCGCCGCAGCCGAGCTGCTTCTGGCAGGCGTCGACACAGAAGGCCGGCATGCCGCCTCGGGTGCGCGCCGAGCAGAGGTATTGGGCGTTGCCGCACGTGTTCGCGCATTGGGAGGCCGCCGCGAGCTCGCCCTGTCGCGCGGGGTCGGAGGCCGCCGGCACGCACCCCTGCATACACGCCGTGAACGTGTCGAGACCGGTGGCGACACCGCACTTGAACGGGTTCTCGCAGATCGCGGCGCACGTCGCGCTCGGGCCGCCATAGGCTTTGGCCACGCACGCTTCGAGGGGAACACCACAGGCCTGCCCCGAACACGACCACGTGACTTCCTCGAACATCTTCTCTTCTGGCGCGCCGACGAGCAGCTTGGCGACGCACTCGCTGACGCAACCGCCCCCCATGCTCGCCGGCGCGTTGGCGCACTGGAGCCGGCGCGTGCAGACGGCGCTGCACTTCTGCTCAGCCTGAGTGGCGGAGGCCATGTAGGTGGTGAGGCAGGCGTTGTACGGATTGCCGCAGGCGTCCTTCAGACACTGGCCGGCGCCCCACCACGGGCGTGACGTCGCGAGATCACCGGTACGTAGCGCGACCTCGCAGGCGCCGATACAACCGGCGACGAACTCCCGCTGCTGGATTTGGCCAGCGCAGGTGAGCTGCTTTTCGCACGTCGCGGCGCACAGTTGCCGCTCCGCCATGCTGAAGACGCGGTCTTGAGCGCCTGCTCGGGAGGAGAGCAGGGCGGCCATCGATAGCGCGATCAACACGAGTTGACGAGGGACCATCTTCAGCTCCTCCTGCGGATGCG
>JADMJS010000689.1 GCA_018780435.1 Myxococcales bacterium | reverse complement strand
GTGACCGTCAGCGGGCCGCTCTCGAAGTCCGGGGCGATGAGGAGGTCGAAGTCGGCCGTCACGTCCCAGTCGAGCGCGAAGGTCACGCTGGCCGGCGCAGGCAGGGTGAAGACAACGTGGTCGCCCGGGTTGCCGTAGCCGTCTTTTCCGTCGTTCCCGCAGAGGACGCTGCCCTGAATGCAGAAGCCGGGGGACGCCCCAGCGCCCGCGTCGTTCGAGGACGACCAGTGGTCGTTGGGCTCCGTCTCGCCGAAGGGTGGGAGGTCCGACGGGCAGGCGACTGCGAAGGTCGGCGTGTCGGTGCCGTCCGTCGCGTCCGTCGCGTCATCGGTTCCATCCGTCGCGTCCGTACCATCGGCCCCGTCGGTCGCGCCGGCCCCGTCGGTCGCGTCGCTCGCGTCGGTCACGTCGGCTCCCGTCGTGCTGGGGACGACGGTCGTGATGGTCTCGGTCTTGGTGCAGCCGACTAGGAACACGAACGCAGCGAAGCGGAACGATGACGTCATGGAGCCCTCCACCGCCGAGCGTGGCATGCGTCCGCCACCGCCGCAATCGCCCCCGTCCAGGTCACACCCACCTCGAGACGAAGTGTAGAGAATCTCTACACACGGACGGCCATCTCCCCACCCAAACGCGCACTCAAGCCCATCGCAGCGCCGCTCTTCGGTGGCACGACCGATGCAGTCGGGCGGGCCGGCCCCGGCAGCACGGGGCGAGTGGAACGGCGAGTGGGAAGCGTCGCCGAGCGGCAATGGAGACCGGCGTGGCCGGTGTGGAGGTTGCGATGAAACGTGAATGGTTCCTGAGATTTGGCCGATGGGTTCGCCCGGTCGTCATCACCTCGATGTTCGCGGCCGCCTCGGCCTGTACTGACGACGATTCGGCCAGCACCGACCGCACGCCGCCCACACCGGACATTACGACCGACGAAGCTGTCTTCGAGGAGAAGGGGATGGCCCTCACGCTCGATGGCGATGGGGCGCTCCTGCTCAGCGTCCCCATCGGCAACAGGGGCAGAACGTCCGTCGCCGGCACCTTCGCCGTGACGCTCCGCGACTTCACCGGCGCGACGCTCGGCCAGGCCAGCAAGGCGTTCACCGCAGCGCCAAACGGCTCGACCATCGAGCTCGCTCTCACGGGCCTCCCGGCCGGCACGACGCGCGCCGACCTCGCCAAGTTCATCCTCGCCTACGACGTCACCTGGGACTCGGGCTCGGCCAAGGGCACGCGCTCGGCTTACGATGCGCTCCGGAAGCTCCAAGTTCACCTCGCGGTCGACGACGAGGTCGAGGTCGGCCAGCCTCTCGCGCTCACCGTCTTCACCGTGGATCCGGCGACGCAGAAGCCGATCGCCAACGCGGAGGTCGAGGTCGTGGCGACTCTGGCGAACGGCCAGGAGGTCAAGGCCACCCTGAAGACCGACGACGCGGGCATCGCGTCCGGTGAGGCCGCGTTGCCGGAAGGGACGGACGTCGGCGCCGTCGAGCTCGCCGTCACGGTTACCGTGGCCGGCGCGTCGGTCGCCGAGTCGGTGCCGGTCACCATCGTGCGTAACCAGAAGATCCTCATCACGAGCGACAAGCCGCTCTATCAGCCCGGCCAGACCGTGCACCTCCGGGCCCTCGCGCTGCGGTCCACGGACAAGTCGCCGGAGGCCAAGACCCCGATGATCTTCGAGATCGAAGACGCGCGCGGGAACCTCATCGATCGCCGCCCCGTGACGACGGATGAGTTCGGGATCGCGTCCACGGAGCTGAAGCTCGCCCATGAGCTGAACCTCGGCCAGTGGACCATCCGCGCCATCATGGGCGGCGAGACCGGCACCACGTCGGAGAAGACCGTCACGGTCGAGCGTTACGTGCTGCCGAAGTTCAAGGTCACGGCCAAGCTCGACTCGGCGTGGTATCGCCCGGGCGCGAAGGTCACCGTGTCGGGTGACGTCGCGTACTTCTTCGGGAAATCGGTCGCGGGCGGCAAGGTCCGCGTCGTCGGGTCTACCTTCGACGTCGACTTCACGCCTTTCGTCGATCTCGAGGTCACCACCTCGAACGACGGCGCCTTCTCGGCCGAGCTCACCGTCCCGAGCTACGTCGTCGGGACGGCGCTCGACCAAGGCAAGGGCCTCCTCAAGGTCGACCTCATCGCCACCGACACGGCCGGGCAGGTGGTCGGCGTGTCCCGCACCGCCGCCATCGCCCAGGGCGCGGTCGACGTCACGCTCGTCCCTGAGAGCGGCAAGCTCGTCGCGGGCGTCGAGAACACCGTCTACGTCGTCACCTCGGACCCGGTTGGGGCGCCTCTCGCCGCGTCCGTGGACATCACGTTGAACGGCACGGCCGTCGGGACCATCACGACGAACGAGCGGGGCTTCGGCGCGCTCGCCTTCACGCCCGCCGCGGGCACCACCGGCGCGCTCGTGATGGATCTGGTCGCCAAAGCCGGCGCCGAGACCGTCGAGCTCCAGCGCACGCTCAACGTCGGCGCGCCGTCCGAGACCGTGCTCCTCCGAACGGACAAGGCGGTGTATGCGGTCGGTGACACGCTGAGCGTCGAAGCCCGCGTCGGCGAGGCCCGCGAACGCGTCTGGCTCGACCTCGTCAGCGACGGGCGCACCGTGCAACAGGTCGCGCTCGACGTGGTCGACGGCGTCGCGACGCACGCGGTCGACATCGACGGTGCGCTCGAAGGCGAGCTGCGGCTGTCGGTCTTCTACGTCGGCGAGAAGGGCACGCTCGTGCGCGACACGCAGGTCGTCTTCGTCGAGTCGGCGAGCGAGCTGACCGTCGCGATGACGCCCGAAAAGGAGAGCTACCTCCCCGGCGACACGGCCAAGGTCGACGTCGTCGTGAAGAACGGCGACGGGCAGGGCGTCGTCGCGGCGGTCGGGCTCCAGATCGTCGACGAGGCGGTCTTCGCGCTCCAGGAAGTACAGCCGGGCCTCCTCAAGGTCTTCTTCGACCTCGCCAAAGAGCTCGCGACGCCGTCGGTCTCGCCGGCGTGTGGCGGGTGCGACCCGACGAGCGTCGTGACCTCCGATGGCGACGGTGACGAGAGCTACGACGACAAGGCCAAGATCGCCTTCGCCAGCGTGGAGGTGCCCGGTCACGAGACCGAGATCGACACGTATAAGGGCGACGTGGCCGAAGTCTCGGTGGTGCTGAAGCCCTGGATGGATCAGGAGCGCCTTCGCCTCGTCGAGTCGCTCTCGGCCGAGGTCACCTCGGGCATCCTGACGGCCGAGAACCTCGCCTCGTGGCTCGCCTCCGAGGCGTTCCTCGGCACCGACCCCTGGGGCCGAGAGCTTACCGGCAAGCTCGACGCATCCGGCCAGACCCTCACGGTCTCGTCGATGGGGCCCGACGAACGCGGCGCGACGGTCGACGATCTCGCCCTGTCGATCCCGACGTGGGAGTTCCTCTATCGCAATCAGTGGGCGGAGGGCGGCGGTGTCGATGGTGCTGACGGCCCCTTCCCGGGCGGCGCTGGTGGCGACTGGAACGCCGGAGACGCGACGGACGGCACAGACGGCACGGAGCCCACAGACGGCTCGGGCGACGGCGGCGAAGAGGGTCCGCGCGTCCGCCAGTACTTCCCCGAAACGCTCTACGTGAACCCCGCGCTCATCACGGGCGGTGATGGCAAGGCGTCGTTCTCGGTCGAGGTCGCCGACTCGATCACCTCGTGGCGCATGACCGGCCTCGCGTCCTCGGCGCAGGGTGAGCTGGGCTCCGGCACCGGCGCCCTGACGGTGTTCCAGCCCTTCTTCGCTGACATCGACTTCCCGGTCGCTATCACGCGGAACGACGCGTTCACGGCGCCGGTCGCGGTCTACAACTACCTTGAGACGGCGCAGACCGTGACCCTCGCGCTTGAGCCGGCCGACTGGTTCGAGGCCTCGGGGCCGACCACTCAGACGGTCACGCTCGAGCCGAACCAGGTCAAAGCCGTGAGCTTCGGCATCCGCGCCCTCGAGGTCGGCGTCCACGGCCTGACGGTCGTGGCGACGGCGCCGGGCGGGGCGGACGCGGTGAAGCGCACCGTCACGGTGAACCCGGACGGGAAGGAGTTCCCGGTCACGCACTCGGCGCGCTTCGCGGCCAACGGCGACGGGCCGGCCACCGACACGGTGACGCGCACGGTGACTATCCCAGAGAACAACATCGACGGCGCCCAGCGCCTGACCGTGAAGGTCTACCCGGGCTTCATGTCGCAGGTCGTCGAGGGGATGGACTCGCTGCTCCAGCTCCCGGGCGGCTGCTTCGAGCAGACCACCTCGACCGCGTGGCCGAACGTCCTCGTGACCGATTACCTGAGCAAGACCGGGACCTTGGACCCGGCGACGGAGATCAAGGCGCGCGAGTACATCGCGTCGGGCTACCAGCAGCTCGTCGCCTTCGAGTGTGCGTCGGGCGGCTTCAACTGGTGGGTCGGTGACGATCCGGGCAACGCCATCCTCACGGCCATCAGCCTCCTGATGTTCACGGACACGAAGAATGTCTCCTTCGTCGATGACGCCGTCATCACGCGGGCCGCCCAGTGGCTCGTGGACCGCCAGCAGTCGGACGGCTCGTGGACCGAAGAGCGCCACCTCCACGCCGGCAACGAGAACCTGGGCGCCGGCTCGCTACGGGCGTCGGCCTACATCACGTGGTCGCTGCTCCACTCGGGTGAGCAGGCGGGCGCGGTCCAGAAGGCGATTCCGTACCTGCGTAACGCCGTAAAGTCGGAGACCGACCTCTACACCATCTCGCTCGTCGTCATCGCGCTCGGCCTCCACGACTCCCAGGACGGCGCGCTGCAGGGCCTCGTGGCCAAGCTGCACGACGCCCGCGTGGAGGACGGGGACAAGGTCTACTGGACGCCCGACTCGGCGACGATGGTCGGCGGCTACGGTGACGCCGGCAACATCGAGACCACGGCGCTCGTGACGCTCGCGCTCATGCAGGCCGGCGCCTACCCGAACGACGTCCAGGGCGCGCTGAACTACCTCATCGCGAGCAAGGACGCGAACGGCAACTGGGGCTACTCGACGCAGGCGACGGTGCTCACACTGAAGGCGCTCATCGGCGCGCTCTCGAAGGGCTCGCCGAACGCGGACGCGGACCTCACGGTGAAGCTCAACGGCGCGGTCGTCGGCACGCGGTCCTTCGACGCGCTGAACGCCGACGTCCTCTGGCAGCTCGAGCTCGCCGGGCAGGTGCCAGAAGGCGAGAACGAGGTGACGCTCGAGTACAGCGGCACGGGCAACTTCATGTGGCAGATCGCGGGCGCCCACTACGTCCCGTGGGCCGAAGCGCCCGAGGATCCGAACGACAGCCCGCTCGCGATCACGGTCGACTACGACAAGACCACCCTCGCGGCGAACGACACCATCACGGTCACGGTGACGGTGAGCAACGAGAGCTCCGATCCGGACTACACCGGCATGATGATGGCGGAGATCGGGCTCCCGCCCGGCTTCGACTTCGATCCGACGCTCCTCGACGCGGTCGTCTCGAAGGGGCAGGGCGCCATCGCCAAGTACGAGTTCACGTCGATGCGCCTCGTCGTCTACCTCGAGCCGGTGACGCCCGAGAAGCCGGTCAGCTTCCAGTACGGCCTCCGGGCGCGCTACCCGCTCGAGGCGACCGCGCCGGCGTCCGAGACCTACCTCTACTACAACAAGGCGGTCTCGGCCGAAGCGGCGCCGGTGGCGCTCGAGGTGCAGTAAGTGAGCGGCGAGCGACGTCCCGGTTGTGCACTCGTGGCAGCCCGCCTTTGGGTGCTGCTCGGGGCGTCGCTCACCAGTTGCGAGCCGGCGGACGACGCCATCTCGCCCGACGCCCAGGGCGATGACGGCGGTGAGTCCGTCGTCATCGCCCCGGCGCCCGAAGGGGAACGGCCGCTCATCGCGGCGTCGGAGCCGACCGCGCCCGACCAGCTCTTCCCAGCGCTCGAAGGCGACGACCTCGTCTGGGTCGAAGGCCGGCCGATTCCGGCCCGTATTGGCGACGCCGACCCCGCGACCTTCGACTGTCTGGCTTGCCCGACGTGTGGCTATTGTGATTGGGAGGTCAAGCACCGGGATCTCGCGTCGGGAGAGAGTTCGGTCCTGTGGACGCAGACCACGCTCCGAGGCCCGCCGCGACTGAAGGACGGGATCGTCGTGTGGCTTCGCACGGACGGCGGCTTCGACGCGCTCGACCTCGGGAGCGGTCAGACGTGGGGCGCTTCAGGTGACGCCATTGGGTATCTGAACATCACCCCAATCCCGGCGGCCGGCGCGCTCTGGTGGACTGGCTATCACCCCCAGGATGGACGCTCCGGCATTCAGCGCTACGTCCTCGCCACCGGCAAGACGGAGCTCGTGAGCGAGGCCTGGCTCTACTCGAACTGGGACCCTTCCGGCAGCGGGCTCGCGCAGGTCGCCAAGTCCGCGATCTTCGACGTCGATTCGAATGGCGACGCAGTCTACCCCGAGAACGGCGGGGCCGTGGCCCGCACGGGCGCCGTCGGGCAACCGCCGACCCGGCTCGAGCTCGACTCGGTCCGCACGTTCATTCGAGTCGTCTCCGCCGGCCCGGACGAGCTCGTCACGCTCGACTACGACGCCGAGCTTGGGTGCGCCGAGACGACCTGTGTCCTGTCGCTCCACTTGTGGCGAGCGGGTGAATCGGTGCAGCTCACCGACCTCGCCGCGAGGCCGACCCGCTACGTCGCCCCGGTCGTGTCCGGCCGCCGCGTCTACTGGCTCGACCACCGCGACGGCCCGTACGCGCTCTACTCGACGTCGCTCGACAACCCCGAGGGCGGGCTTCGACGGGAGACGTCCGAGGACGCCGTGCTGTCGGGGTGGGTGCCACCGGCGTGTAGCGGTGGGCGGTGTGTTTGGATGGACAAGCGGGATGGGAACTGGAGGATCTATGGGCGATAAAGATGTGCTTCTACGGATTCTCGCCTGTGGCGCCATTGCCGGATGTGCAGGTGCCACGGACGCTGCGAACTCGGTCGACTCGACGGACGCCCTCGCCGTGGACGGAACGACCGACCTGACCACGGCCGACGCGTCCGCGGTCGGCTACGACGTGTCCTTGATCCCGAGGACCGTGCCGGACGTGACCCCGCTCCCGGGCACGAACTGCCCGCCGGACGCCTTGTGCGATCTGCCGGTCTGGCCAAACAACGTCAACTGGGCGGCGATGGTATCGCTCGGGTGCGTGACGGGCACCGTGACTGAAGTGGGACCGACCGAATGGTTCGTGGGGCCGATTTCCAACAAGTGGGGCGTAGATGCGGTGGCGCTATGTCGTGGCCAGACCTTCGGATTTCAACCGGACGGCGCCATCGCCATCGACTGGATCGAGCGGAGCTGGGCCGCTGGCTGGTTCGACGTGAAGGCGTCGACGGTGACCAGCGCGATTTGGACCAATTGCAATCTCGGCTATGTCGATCCCAACGGAGACCTCGTCGAGATCCCGGACCAACCTCCGCTGCAACAGGACGACCTTCGTACTGCGCCGCCTGGCTTGGAGCCGGGCGAGAAGTCGCTGCTCTGTTATGGCTATGCGGCCCTCGCGCGACCCGGCGATGCGGGCTACACGACCGCGGCTGGTGTCGCGACGCTGATTCCTTTCGGCGAAGGCGGCGTAAAGCAAGGGGATGGGACCACGCTCAGCACCGCGGATGCGGTCACGGCTATCGAGGCGGGCTACGACAAAGCGGCCAAGGACTACGCGAATACGCCGGAGCCTCGGTGAACGTCGGTCTCGAGTCGGCTGTTTTAGTCAACCAGGCCAGGGTGGAGCGTTCGCGTTGCTGGTGACGCACTCGACTGTTTGTACGACGAAAGCCCCGCACATCTGTCAGAAAGCGCGGCCGGGCTGGCCTTCCAGGTCAAAGCGTGCCGCGGACAGAGGGGTGGGTGGTTGGAGGTCCAACATGAACCGGGTCAGGTCTAGGCCTCGCCGGACTCGCCGTTGGTGACGGAATCGACAGCGGTTTCGGGGAGCTTTCCGCGCATCGACTAGGAAGGCGCGGCCGGGCCGGCCTTCCCTCTGTGAGGCCCGGCGGTAGCCGCGCCTCACAGATACGGAGCGTGCCGTCGTGCTCGGGCCCGTCAAGTGCCACCCTCCCGGTCCCTCGCCCATCCTGCCTCAGCGGGCGCTTCGCTTTGCCCGCCTGCGGGCGACTCCGGCTGACACTTGACGGACCCTGCGCGCGCCAACTGCAGGTATGTACTTGGAAAGCCAACATGAACCGGGTCAGGTTGGCCCTCGCCGGACTGGTCGTGAGTGACGGACTCGTCAGCGGCTTTGGGGAGATTTCCGCGCATCGACTAGGAAGGCGCGGCCGGGCCGGCCTTCCCTCCTGGAGCGTGCCGTCGTGCTCGGGCCCGTCAAGTGCCACCCTCGCCGTCCTCAGCGGGCGCTTCGCTTTGCCCGCCTGCGGGCGACTCCGGCTGACACTTGACGGACCCTGCGCGCGCCAACTGTAGTTATGTACTTGGAGGTCCAATATGAACCGGCTCATGAGAGGGAGCAGCCAGTTCTGAGCGGAGAATTCTTCAAGAAATCGGCACGTTGCCCTTGACGGGATTCCGGACCTCCACAGATGGCCCCAAGAGCCTCGGAACGAGGTCGAGGCGACGAAAACGTCGAATTTGGTCGCGAAGGGGCCTTGTGGGCGGCCGTAGTGGCCGTAGCGGGCATCCGCGGGCCGCTGTGTCGCGAGGGGTGAAAATGCGCCGGAAATCCGCGTGTTACAGTCCTCGTGTAACCCCGCATGGAGGTCCAAGATGAGTGTCCAAGCCCCCACTTTCACCCGTGTCCACCTTCGCAAGCGTCTCTCCGACTCGGAGCTCACGGGCGAGCTCGCCTCCTGCGCCCGTCGAGAGCGTGCGGCCCTCGCCGCGCTCCTCGGCTACCTCGGTCAGTTCGACGAACGGAAGGTCTATGCCGCGGCGGGCTTCACGTCGACGACGGCGTACGCGGTCTACCACTTCGGGTGGTCCGAGGCGTCGTCGTGGAAGCGCATCCAGGCGGCCCGACTCTGCGTCCGGTTCCCCGTGTTGCTCGGCGTGATCGCGGACGGCGGGCTTCACCTCTCGGGTGTGTGCATGCTCGCGCCCATCACGAACGAGGAGACGCTGCCTCGAATCCTCGTCGACGCGCCCGGGCTGAAGCGCTGGGAGTTGCAGATGTACGTCGACGCGCTCCGGCGGGAACTGATGCCGCCGGAGACGCTGCCGCCCTCGCCGCCATTCCAACTCGACCTGAGCGTCGTCGCCGCGGTGAACGCGGAGACCGATCGCTATTGCGCCGCCCCGGTCACCCAGCCAGCGCCCGAGCCCCCCGACCCGCGTTGGCGTCGGCCGCTCCTGCCTCCCCCGCGCTCCTCCACGACCCACCCACTTGGCGTGAAGGTCGACGCCGCCTTCGAGGGCACACTGGCCCGCGCCCGCGCGCTCCTCGCTCACACCGACGCCGGTCGGGACGACGCCGTGCTACTGAAGCGCGCCCTCGAGCTGCTCATCGAAACCGAAGAACGGCGGCGCTTTGGCTCCAAGTCATCGCGCTCCCGGGCGGGTGGGTCCACGCCGAAGGCACGCCGCGAGCGCCAGACGGTCCCCGTCGTCGTGCGCAACGAGGTCTTCGTCCGCGACGGCGGCCGCTGTACTTTCACGAGCGACGACGGCCACGTCTGCGGCTCGGACTATCTGCTCCAACTCCACCACCGAGTACCGTGGGCGAAGGGCGGAGCGGACACGGTCGAGAACCTCACGCTTCACTGTGCCACCCATAATCAGCTCGAGGCGGAGCGCGAAGGGCTTGGCAGGCCGCGACGCCAGGTTCGCCGCGCAACTTGAACCAGTTCAGGTTGAACGTCGCCTCCCAGTACCGACCCCACTCAATGGCGCGCACAGGGTCCGTCAAGCGTTAGTCGCAGCACCCCGGGCGCTTCGCTTCACCCGCCTCCGGGCGGCTCTGGCTGACAGTTGACGGACCCTGCGCGCGCCAAATGCAGATATGTGTTTGGAAGTCCAACATGAGCCGGGTCATGGGCCGGAGTGGCCGGACCAATATGGAGAATTCTTCAAGAAATCAGCGCCTTGCCTTTGACGGAATTTCGGACATCCACAGTGGCCCCAGGAGCGTCGGAACGAGGTCGAGGCGACGAAAACGTCGAATTTGGTCGCGAAGGGGCCTTGT
>JADMJS010000488.1 GCA_018780435.1 Myxococcales bacterium | reverse complement strand
TGAGTGTCATGGTCATGGGCCGTTCCTCCGGTCTGCCGTGTCGGGCGCCCTCGCCACGAGGGGGATTGCCGACGGGTTGATTCGCCGTCGGAGCTCTCAGCAAGAATCGAGCCATAAAGTTGGCACGCCAGGTGCAGGCCGCCTTTGGGTCCGAGCGACCAAGTCAAGGGAGGAACGACGATGAAGACGAGTCTCTGGAACGTGCGTGGGTTCATGAGCGCGCTGGCCATCCTGGTCAGCGGCGGACTGGCGGGATGTGAGGCCGGGACGTCCAACTCAGGCAAGTCGGCCTCGTCGTCCGGTGCCGACGGGACGGACGGCCAAGGCAACCTTGGGGCAATCGACGTGAGCGACGCCACCGATGCCGCCGATGGGGTAGACGGCGCCGATGGGAACACCGGTTCGTGGAACTCGCCCGACGTGACGGCGAGTGAAGACTCGTCGAGCTGGGGTTCGGACGGGGCCGACTGGAGTGACGGCTCGGCTGACGCCACCGACGGCTGGGGCGGCGGACAAGAGGGCGGCGACAGCGTCGATGCCACCGACGGGAGCTGGGGAGGCTGGGACGCGACCGACGCCGTCGACGGCACCGACGGCGGCTCCGGGAGCGGCGGCACCACGGGCGGCACCACGGGCACCGGCAGCACCGACGGCGAACCTGGCGGATGTGTCCCCGCGTGCGACGGCAAGCAGTGTGGCCCCGACGGCTGCGGTGGCTCGTGCGGCTGGTGCTCCGGAAACGACTCGTGCCACGCCGGCCTCTGCAAGACAGTCGCAGGCTGTATCCCGGCGTGTGCGGGCAAGATGATCGGCATCGAAGACGGCTGCGGCGGCGTCTGCGCCGGCTCCGGCATGGGCATCGGCCTTGTCCCCGGCGGCGCGCAGGACGCCGCCTACTTCCGCATGCTCGTGATGAGCGGCCAGGTTCCCGAGCCGGACCTCCTGCCCATCGAAGGCTGGCTGACCGAACACGGGACCGCGCTCCCGCCGCCGGAGACCGACCGCCTCGTGACCCTCCACGGCTTCGCCGGGCTCTTCTACGATCCAGCCGAAGGCGCTCCGACCGTCGCCGTTCAGCTCGGCATGAACTCCGGCCTCGCGCCAGAGGCGATCGAAGCCGGCCAGTTCAACCTCGCCGTCGTGATCGACCGTAGCGGTTCGATGGCCGCCGAGAACAAGATGGACTTCGTCAAAGACGGCCTCCTCGCGATGCTCGACGTGCTCGATGAAGGCGACCTTCTGAGCATCGTGACCTACTCCACCGCGGGGAAGGTGCTCCTAAGCCCGACCGCCGTCACGGACCAGAATCGCACGATGATCAAGGGGCTCATCGAGGGCATCACCCCGGCGGGCACCACGAACATCCTCGATGGGCTGGAGAAGGGCTACGTCCTCGTGAGCAAGAACGTCGCCGACAAGTCGCGCACCCCGCGCGTCATCCTGCTCTCGGATGGCATGGTGAACGCTGGCGTCACGAACATCGACGCCATCGCTGCTGTGTCGAAGTCGTACAACGACGCCGGCATCGGCCTCACGACCATCGGGCTCGGTACGTCCCTCAACTTCGATCTGATGCACATTCTCGCCGTCCAGGGTAACGGCAACTTCTACTTCATCGAGTCCGCCGAGAAGATGCTCGAAGTCTTCCAGGAGGAGATCAGCTACCTCCTGACGCCCGTCGCCGAGAACCTGCGCGTCTGGTTCACGCTCCCACCCGGCTTCGCGGTCGAGGACATCTACGGCTTCGAGTTCGAGGAAGAGAACGGCCAGTTTCAGCTCCTCGGACCGACCCCGATCCAGACCATCGGCGGCGAGACCCCCGAGCCCGGCGGCGGCGGCGACGGCGAGGAGAACCCAGACGTAGCGGTCTCGACGCTCTTCGCGAGCAAGAAGAACGGCCTGCTCATGGCCAAGATCAGCGCGCCCAGCGTCAGCGCGTTGAAGGCCCTTGAGGGGCTATCACTGGCCCAGGTCTACTACTCCTACGATCTCGTCGACGACGGCATGACCGAGTCCTTCGACAAGGCCATCGACATTGGCTCGCTCGACTACGACGAGAACTCCGGCTTCCAGTACTTCTCGGGCGCGACCATGCAGAAGAACTTCTGCGTCCTGCGCTCGGGCCTCGCGATGAAGGAGGCCGTCCGCCTCGTCACCGAGCAAGGTGACCCTGGCATCGACGCGGCCATCAAGCAGCTCGGCTTCGCGCGTACCTTCTGCAACGGCATCAACGTGCAGAAGAACGACGACCAGCTGACCGCCGACGTCGTCCTCATCGAGCAGCTCATGGAGAACATCTGCCAAGACTGCGCCGAGCCGTTCTAGCCACCACGCTCGCGGCGTCGGGCGCCCGGGACGTCGCGTTTTGAGTCGCTCGCCGTCATTTTGCGCCGCAGAATGTCGGCGATGTACTCAGGAATCATCCTGCCTCCGAGCCGATCCTTCTTCCTCTAACACGAAGGGCCACCTGTCCCGATGAGCCGTCATCGCTCCGGAACGCCTCTTTGCGTGCCGGCCCGTCGGAGTCCTCATGTACGCCCACCTGACTCGCCTGTTCCTTGTCCTCGCCTCTTTGCTCGCGCCGAGCGTCGGCGCGGCGGAGGGCCACCACCACCATATCTCGCTTGTCGGTGCGGCCACGACGCACGATGGCCATACCTTCGGAGCCGCCGGCGCTGACTACGAGTACCGCTTCAGCGGGGCGGGTGGTTACCTCGGTCTCGGCGCGCTCGTGGACCAGGCCTTCAGCGACCATCCCCACACCATCGTGGGCGTGCCCCTGACCATCCACCCCGTCGCCGGGTTCAAAGTGATCGTCGCGCCGGGGGTCGAGACCGATGGCGCCGAGACGCACTACTTGACCCGCGTCGGAGCCGGATACGACTTCGCGCTGCCCGCACACTTCACCATTGGGCCGTCGGCGTCCTTCGACATCGTGGGTTCGTCGGTCGCGTGGGTCTACGGAGTGGCCCTCGGCTTCGGTATCTGACCGCGCCTCGTGTAGTCTCGGCCGCGTGGAATTTTCGGGGCTCGTCGTCCGCTCGAAGGGCGTCGACCCGTGTCCACGTTCCGGTCCAGCAGTGAGGCTCCATGCGGCTCGTCGTCCTCCTTCTACTTTCGTTTCAAGTCGTTCTGCCGCGTGTTGGCCACGCGGCGTCGCCACCCTGGGAGGGCAGCCCGCTGCTCGACCTCGTGCCGAAGGACAGCTACGTCGTCTCCTTCTCGGCGCCCGTCGCCACCATTGCGGAGAAGCTCGGGCTCCCGAAGCTCTTCGACCGACATAAGGCGCTCTTCGCCGAGGGCCGGGCGGGACTCGTGAAGCAGGTCGGCGCGGATCTTCTCACCGTCGCGGGATGGGAGAAGCTTGGGATCGACTTCAAGCGTCCGGCCGCATTCGCTTACCTCGACGCGAACCGGAATCAGCGCCTCGCGTGGCTGGCCGTGAGCGATCCAGCCGCTCTCGACGTCGCCATCACCAAGAATCTCGGCGCCGACGTCGCGCGACGCACGGTCGGTGCCGCCATCGTCGTCGCCCCGGCGTTCGGTGGGGTTCGCTTCATCCTTCGCGACGGCTACGTCGGCGTCCTCACGCACGAATCGGACGACGGCGTCGCGGCGCTCGACGCCATCGCCGACCGGCTCGCCAATCTCGCTGCGGGCGACGCGCTGTCGGCCAACGAGGCGTTCAAGGCGTCGGTCCCCACGGCCGGCGGCGGCCACATCGCCATTTGGTGGGACATCAAGGCGCTATCAGGCCTCATCGATCAGGATGAGGCCCAGTGGAAGGAGAACCGCGAGACGGAGACGTACGCGGACGTCGAGCTCCGCGAGGCGAAGAACAACAACGCGCCGCCGGATGAGCTGAAGCGTCTTGAGGACGCGATCGCGCCGGCTCACGCCGATCGGGACCGCCGCTTCGCTCAGGAGGAGAAGGCTTACGCGTTCGGCCGGCGCTTCGTCACGCCCGTGGAGGGGCAGCTCGTGGTGATGACCATCGGTGACAGCGCCATCACGCTGCAGGGCGTCGCGCGGCTCGCCCCGGACCACGTCGCCCGCTTGCTGCTGAAGCCGAGTGGCACGATGACACTGGCGCGGGCCATGCCGTCGGCGCCGCTCGGCCTCGTCGAAGCGTCGGTCGATCCGAAGGTGCTCACCCAACTCTTCAAGGAGTTCGTGGACTTCACCGACAGCCGTGGCTTCGAAGCCTTTCAGAGCGGCATGAAAGAGGCCCTCGGCGTCGAGCTCGAAGCCGACGTACTCTCGCTTCTGAAGGGTCACCTCGGCCTCGGCTTCCGAATGGGCGGCCAGTCGCTCACGACCCTCTTCGCAGCTGATCTGGTCGACGGCGCGAAGGCCCGCGCGATGCTCGATCGCGTGGTCCAGAGCCCCGAAGGCAAACAGCTCCTGACGCCCGCGCACGACGGGGGCAAACAGGTCTGGCAGCTCCCGTGGTCGGAGTCGCCGGCCCTCCTCCAGCTCGAGGGCGACTACGTCGTCATGTCGTCGGAGGCGGCGCTCACCGATGGCCTCGCGAAGGCGGGGAAGGGCGCCTGGCTCAGCTCGGACAGCGCCGCCGCGTGGCTCCTCGCACCCGGGGTTGCCGCCATCGGCGCCTCCGACATCGGCCAGCTCTTCAAGCTCTTCTTCATGTCTTTCAGCGGCGACTGGAAGGCTGCACCCGAGCCCCTCCCCGAAGGCGCGGACCCGAAGCTGGTGAAGAAGCTCGACGCCATTCGCGGGAAGAAAGACGCGCTCGAGGCGGCGAAGAACAAGGAAAACGAGAAGTTGACCAGCGACGTCGACGCCATCCTCGGGACCCTCGCGGTGACGGCGTCGCCCACCGACGCCGGCTTCGTGCTCGTGGGCGGCCAGTCCTTCGGCACCAAGACGGTCGCCGCGGCCATCGACGGCATCACGGGCATCCTGGCGAAGCGCACGGTCGCGGAGCGCAAGCACTCGGAGGCGCTGCAGAAGCTCTACAAAGAGGAGCAGACGATCATGGAGGCGATCTACAAGGCGGCGCCGGCGCCGTGATCACCAGCCCGCGGCGGGTGGCGCCGGACGGGTCGCGCGCGGCAGGGACGCGAGCGACGGCAAGTGCGTCGGGTACGAGATGGCCTGCGTCCCGTCTTTGCCGGCGTGCGGCCCCACAATGAAGGTCTTCTCCTTCGGGATGCCGGCCTCGGCGTAGACGGCGATGTCGGTGAGCGCATTGCCGTACGCGGCGACGAGGGACAGCTTCCCGCGCTCGAGCAGGCTCGCGACGGCTTCTGACTTGTACTTGTGGACGCGTTCTCCGGGGATCGCCTGCCGTAGCCGGTCCGTCAGCAGGACGGGCCCCGGCGGGAAGCCCTTCTGCACGAGCCACTCCCGCGTCTCGGTGGCCACCACGTCGGGACGCGCGCTCACATACACGACGAGGTAGCCGCGCTCGGCCCAGCGCTCGGCGACGGCCGGCGCGCCGTCCCACATGAGCGGCGTGTAGCGCTCCCCGCGTGTCTTGGCCTCGAGTTGTTTCAGGATTTGGGCGTCGTCGGTGGTCAGCGTCCCGTCGATGTCGAAGAGGACCGCCTCCGTGCCCGGCGCGACGACCGTGATGGTGGCTTCGGCGCGGCTGCGGTCACCGTGTACGTCGAAGAGCAGTCGGTGACGCCCCACGGGGAGGGCCGGGAGCGGCGCGAAGATGCGGCCGCCGTCGTCGTTCACGCCGTCCACCGCCTCGTGGTCATCCTCGCGGCTCGTCTTTGCGGTGAAGATGGACTGCCAGCGGCAGTCGGAGCCGCGCCACCAAACGGTGACCATCTCTTCCTTCAAGTCCTTGTCGGCCACGCCGTACGCGAACTTTCCGATGGCCCAGGCGGGGGCACCCGATACGGTTACGACGTCACGAGCGCGATGGTTCGGGGCCCCCTGGCTCACCGTCCACGCGACCGTGCGCGACCGCTCGAAGCCCTTGGCCTTTCCGAGCGTCGGGAGGTCGCCCTGGCACCGTGACGGCGCTTTGCTCGCCGATACGGGCGGGAGCATCAAACACGCGCTGACGAGGGTTGAGATCATGTTGCTCCGATGACGGTCGAACGCTCGAAGTTTAGTCCGGCGCGAGCCCGGGCGCGGCCTTTTCTGGCGAACGGCGCAATCGGGGAGGACATTCCGTCCATGGACAAGCTCAACCTCGATCACATTGAACCCACGGCCTACAAGCTCTGGATTCAGCTCGGCATCGCTGGCCTCGCTGGCGGGCTCTTCGTAGCCGGGCTCGGCAAGTGGTTCGCGCCTCAAGCCATGGTCACCCTCGGCAACTTCCTCATGGTTCCAGGTGGCGTGCTGGTGACGGCGGGCGTCGCGATCGCGGGCCTCACGGGACACGAGCTGTCGAACGGCGTCCGCATGGCCGCGCTCATCTCGGCCGGCCTCCTGGCTATGGTCACTCTCTAGAGCCCGGAGGTCCCTCGTGTTCGATCCCAAGCGCCTCCTCGATCTCTCCCAGAGCTACGCCACCTACGTCATCCTCGGCGCCGTCGCGGTCATCCTCGGCGGGCTCGTTGTGAACCTCGGCGGATTCTTCGCACCGAGCGCGCTGCAGGCCATCGGTGGTCTCCTGACCTCGCCAGGCCGCGCTCTCATCGTCGGCGGCTTCTTCGCGGCGGGCCTCGCCGGCGATCTCCTGCCGTCGAGTCTCCGGATCACGTGTATCGCCGTCGGCACCGCGCTCTTCCTACGTTTCCTCGTGCCCTTCGAGGTTCCGCGCCTACTGCCCTTCTGACCGCCGTTCGAACGGATAGGGCGTGAGGACGAAGTCCTGACCCGCCGCGTGGCAATCCGTACGGAGCCCGGCGCCCTGGGACGCGGCGTACACGCCGTCGCCCCCGGAATAGAAGCTTGGATCTCCAGTTTTGCCGATGCGAGTCGACAGCTCCCGCCACGACCATTAGCCTCCCGCCACCGTGACACCGACCCAGCCCGATCCGGAACCCGGCGATCTCCGCACCTTCCGCGGCGCCGTCCGCGCCGGCTCCACTGTGGCGCGCGCCACCTTCGAGAGCGCGACTGATCTCTACCGAGGCGTCCTTGCGTCCGGAAAGGAGCTCGAATTCCAAGTAGTCGGGAGACTGCTCCTCCACGCCGCCCTCGTGGGTCTCGGCGCTGGCATTTTGGGCGCCGTGTTCGTTCGGCTCGTGGAATGGCTGCAAGAAGTGCTGCTCGCTCATTCTGCGGGCTATAGCCCTCTCTGCGCGGCGGGTGAGGTTTGCCACGGCCCACCCGAAGGCGTCGCCTTCAACCCATGGCTCCTCGCCCTCCTCCCCGCGCTTGGCGGCCTCGTCGCGGGCATCATCGGCGCGTTCTTGTCCAAGGAGACGATCGGCGGCGGCGGCAACGTTATCATCGACGTTTTCCACAACAAGAACGGGGAGGTACGGCGTCGAGTTCCCTTCTTGAAGGTCCTCACCTCGTCGATCGCGCTCGGCTCGGGCGGCTCCGGCGGCCGAGAAGGGCCCACCATGCTCATCGGGGGTGGCGTCGGCTCCATCGTCGGCCGCTACCTTCACGTCACCCCGCGTGAACGCCGAATCCTGGTGGTCGCGGGGGTCGCGGCCGGGATCGCCGCCGTCTTCCGCACGCCGCTCGGCGCCGCGCTCCTGGCCGTCGAGGTCTTCTATCGCGACGACTTCGAGGCCGAGGCGCTCATCCCGGCCGTGTTCGCGAGCGTGGTCGGCTACTCCTCGTTCATCTTCCTCTTTGGCGAAGAGCGCCTCTTCGATCACGCGGCGCGGTACCCCTTCGCGGCGCTCCACCTCCCGCTCTACGCGCTGATGGCACTCATGACCTGCGTGTTCGCTGGCGGCTTCGTGAAGCTCCTTCGCAGCGTCGAACACGCGACGGCGACGGTCCGGATTCGCGGCGTGGCGGTCCCGCAGTACTTGAAGCCGGCGCTCGGTGGCTTGCTCCTGGGCGTTCTCGTGGTCCCGCTTCTGGTCGTCTTGTCCAAAGAGACGGAGATCCCGCTCGGACAAGGCCTCGGCATCCTCGGCGGCAGCTACGGCGCCGCTCAGATCGCCGTCACAGGGGCGGACTTCCTGCCACTCGGCTGGGCGGGCGCCTTGGTCCTCACCCTGCTCGCTTTGCTGAAGCTGCTGGCCACCACCCTCACGGTCGGCACCGGTGGCAGCGCTGGCGACTTCGGCCCCTCGCTCGTCATCGGTGGGCTCCTCGGTGGCGCCTTTGGCCGCGCCGCACAGCTCCTCGTCGACCCTGCCATCGACCCGGGCGCCTTCGCGCTCGTCGGCATGGGGACCTTCTACGGCGGCATCGCTCACGTCCCGCTCGCGTCGCTGGTCCTGGTCTGCGAGCTCTCCGGCAGCTACGATCTTCTCGTCCCCATGATGCTCTCCGGTGGTATCGCCTTCGTGGCGCTGCGCCGCGTCTCGGTCTATCCCGCACAGCCCACCTCGCGCCGCGAGTCGGCCGCTCACCGCGAGGACTTCGTATGGGACGTACTGCGCACCGCCCGCGTCTCCGAGGTGATGACGCCGCTCTCGGATATCGTCGTGTTCGACGCAAACCTCCCCGCGACCGACATGGTCCGTCAGGTCGCCGCGGTCGAGCAGTCCGTGTTCCCCGTGGTCTCAGATTTGCGGGTCGTTGGCCTCGTCACCACCAGCGTCCTTCGCACGGCCATCTGGAGCCCCCAGACACTCGACGTGCTGTCGGCGCGCGACCTCTCTTCGCCCGCGACTGCGCTCGCGCTCGACGACGATCTGCACACGGCGCTCGAACGCCTCCTCGACCTCGGCCAACGCGGATTGCCCGTCGTGGACGGCACCGGGAACCTCGTCGGCCTCCTCGACGAAGCGCGCGTGGGACAGCGCTACCACCTGCTCACGCAGCGGCAGCCGGGGAACACGCAGCCACCTGAGTGAAGCGCCGACCCCATTCGGTCGACGTCCGGCGGGCCAACTCGCTTCGCATCACTTGTCCAGGGCGCCGTCCTTGCCTCACCGCCGCAGAATGCCCCCGAAAAGGGCCAATCTGCGAGGTGGGCCCACTTTCGCCATCGACGACGCCCCGACCGTCGCGATCTCAATGGATTGCCCGCCGAGGGCAATACGCGGGAGGGCGATTTCGCGGCACGTCCCGCCGACGCTTGGGGTGACGATTTGGCCGCTTGACGGCCCGATTGGCTCCCTGTATGACCCGCGGCAATGAATGGCGATTCATTCAGTCGTGACACGGAGCGGGCCCATGGCTAGCCGCGGACGTGCACCCGACAAGCGGGATCGCATCCTTCAGGCGGCCATCAACGTCTTCGCCGAGAAGGGCTTCTTCGTCGCGCGCGTCGCGGACGTCGCTCGCGAAGCCGGCGTCGCCGACGGCACCATCTACTTGTATTTCAAGAGCAAAGAGGCGCTCCTGCAGGGCCTCTTCGAAGAGTCGATGGACCGCGTCCTCGTCTGGATGCGCGAGCTCGCCGCGTCGCAAGCGCCCCCGTCTGAGCGCCTGCTCGCCATCTTCGAGCGGTACGCGCAATTCACTGAAGACGAGCCGCGCCTCGCCGAGGTGCTCACCGTTCAGCTCCGCGAGTCCGGCAAGCTCATGGCCGAGATCGCGTCACAGAAGTTCGGCGAGTTCCTGCAGATCCTGACCGCCATCATCGAAGACGGGCAGCGGCGCGGGCATTTCCGCGCCGACCTTCGAGCTCGCACCGTCGCTCGCGTCATGTATGGCGCCCTCGACGAGCTCTCGCTCTCCTGGGTCATGTCCGACGCCCGTTGGGCGCTCTCGGCCGCGACGCGCGAGGTGCTCGACGTGTTCCTGCACGGCATCGTCGCCGGGCGCCCCGTGCTGGGCGTCCCCGCGGGCGCCGAACTCATCACCGCCGAGCCCCCGGGGCCCGGCGCCACGAAAGGCGAGGATGCCACCCTGCCTCCCGCCCCATCCCCAGCCGCGTCGGCACAGGGCCGCCGCATTTCACGGAGTAACGCTTGAAGATACTCGTCACGACGAAGCGGGTCACCGACCCGGGGACCAAGATCAAGCTGAAGGCCGACGGCAGCGGGATCGCCGCTGACGGCGTCGAGTTCAAGCCGAACCCCTTCTGCGAGAACGCGATCGAAGCGGCCATCTCGCTCCGTGACGAGCACGGCGGCGAAGTCGTCGTGGTCAGCATCGGGCCCGACGACGCCGATCAGACCATCCGCAGCGCCATCGCGATGGGCTGCAACCGC
>JADMJS010000385.1 GCA_018780435.1 Myxococcales bacterium | reverse complement strand
ACAACTCGTACCTCTTCGCCATGTGGTACTACGGCTGGGACGACGACTTCGGCTCTGAGGACTCTTGGCAGCTCGGCGATAGCACCGCGCTCTTCGGCCTCGCGTTCGACTTCTGACGCCCGAGGGGTCGCCCGTGCTCGAGCGCCGTGTGCTCCTCCTCGTTCAGTACGACGGCACCGAGTTCAAGGGCTACCAGCGCCAAGCCGTCCTCCGGACCATTCAAGGCACTCTCGAAGACGCGATCTCGCAGCTCACGCGCGAAGAGGCCTCGGTCCTGGCCTCGAGCCGCACCGATGCCGGCGTACATTCGCTCGGGCTGCCGGTGCTCTTCTACACACGAAGCCGCATCCCGCTGCACGGCCTCGTCCGGGCCCTCAACACGCTCCTGCCTCCCGATGTGTCGGTCTCCGACGCGTGTGAAGCACCCGAAGGTTTCGACGTGCGGAAGTCGTCGCTCGGGAAGACCTATCGCTACCGCGTCTGGAACTCTCGGACGCGCTGCGCCATCCGGCATCGAAGCGCGTGGTTCGTGCCATTCCCGCTCGACGCCCTCGCCATGCGCCGCGCTGCGGCCGCGTTCGTCGGGGAACACGACTTCTCCGCGTTTCGCGCGTCGAGCTGCCAAGCGCACACGCCCATCCGGCGTGTGACCGGCGTCGATGTCGAGGTTCCGGGTCCTGCCGATCTGGGCGCCCGCATCCACGGCGACATCTCCATCGTCGTCCGCGGGAACGCGTTCCTTCAGAACATGATTCGAATCATGGCGGGCACCCTCGTCGAAGTCGGGCGCGGTTACCGAAGCGACGACGCCGTCTCGAAGGCGCTCGCGTCTCGAAGCCGAAGCGACGCGGGTGAGACGGCGCCCGGACACGGCCTCATTCTCGACGCCGTTCATTACGAGCCCGATCCATTCGCCTCGGGTGGGGCGGGGCTCGACCGGCCTCTCGGGACCGCGGCGCCGCGACTTTGAGCCTGGGCGCGCGTCCGCTGGGCGCGTGGTGGATTCTTTCGATGCCTCAGGAGGCCTCTTTATGGTGATGAACATGCTCGTCGGGTGGATTGCGCTCACCCTCGCCATCTGGGTCGCCGCTCAGGTCGTCCCGGGGATCAAGCTCAAGTCGCCCGCCAGCGCCTTTGTCGCCGGCGCCATCCTCGGTGTCCTGAACCTGCTGCTCGCCAAGCTCCTCTTTTGGGCGCTCGCCATCGGCACGCTCGGGCTCGCGTGGCTCTTCGGCTTCTTCACGCGTTGGCTGATCGCCGCGGTCCTGTTTAAAGTCACCGACGCCGTGACCGACGAGCTCGAGGTCAACGGGATTCTGCCCGCGATCGTCGGGGGTGGACTCGTCGCCGTGGTCGCGTCCGTGGCAACCTGGATCCTGGGGCTGTTCGGACTCTGAAAACTCAATTCTATCAGGAGCATACGCAATCGAAGCGTGTCGCGCCTTGTCACCCCTGTAGGCGCAACCTATCCTTCCCAGCCGCGCCTTCGCCTGTCTGAAGTCGCGACTGTACCCACCGTGAGCCGCCCGACCGCGGCCCCCACAGGAGCTCCTGACATGGCCTCCCCGAACGTCGTTACCCTCACCGACACCAATTTCAAGGCCGAGGTCGAGGACAGCAGCATCCCCGTTCTGGTCGATTTCTGGGCGACGTGGTGTGGTCCCTGCCGTGCGGTTGCGCCGACCATCGAACAGCTCGCGACCGAGTACCAGGGCAAGGTCAAGATCGCGAAGCTCGACATCGACACCGCGCCCATGATCACCAGCAAGTTCGGCATTCAAGGCGTGCCGACCTTCATCGTCTTCAAGAACGGTCAGCCGGTCGACAAGATGGTTGGCGCCAAGCCGAAGGGCGCCTTCGTGACGGCGCTCTCGAAGGTCGTCTGA
>JADMJS010000047.1 GCA_018780435.1 Myxococcales bacterium | reverse complement strand
GAGAAGAAGACGTCCTGCGCGATGGGCGAGGTGTAGACGAAGACGAGGTCCGGGCCCTTCCCGTAGACGGCCGAGGTGGGGCCCGCGTCGCAGCCATCTTCGGGCGAGAGCGTGTAGTCGTTCTTCGCGAGCTCCGTCCCGCCCGCGTACTGGTAGGGCAGGGCGGTGATCTCGCCCGGTGCGCTGCAGTCGTCGTAGAGGAGCGGCGCGAGGCACTGGCCCGACAAGGAGCAGGTCTCGCCGGGATCACAGCTTCCGCAGCTCCCGCCGCAGCCGTCCGAGCCGCATTGTTTGCCCACGCAGCTCGAAGTGCAGTCGACGGACACGAGGTCGAGCTCGAAGGCGCCGCTCTGGCCGGCGGTGGCGCCATCGACCACGATCCACGCCGCCTCGCCTGCCGCGAGCGCGAACTCGACCTCTTCGGCCGTGGTGCCGGTCACATCCGAGGCCCCGAGGCAGTCGAGCGCGGACAGCGAGCAGCTCCCGAGCACCGACAGGAGCCCGTCGAAGCCGTTTGGAGTGAGGGTGGCCCTGAACTTCCCGTTCTGGGGCGCTGTGAACTTCCAGACGAGGTCGTTCCCGCCCGTACCATCGCCCGATGGCGCGCCGGGGCAGAAGTCCGGCGGCACGAAGAAGTCGTGGTTGGCGTTGCCCGTGCTGCCCGACGCAGAATAGGGGACGGCGGCGATCGACGCCGCGGACGCGCAGGTGTCGTTCCCGGCGGCCGCGACGCACTGGCCGGACCCGCCGCAGACCTTGCCGCCCGTGCAAGTGCCGCAGCTACCGCCGCAGCCGTCGACGCCACACTCTTTGTTGTCGCACACCGCGCTGCAGGGCCACTTGTTGATGGTCAGCGTGAAGGGGCCGCTCGTCGTGCCGGAGAAGGTATCGATGACGACGCTGTACTTCACCCCGAGCTTCAGCGCGACGACGAGCTGTTCGCCGTCCGGCGACGTGTCGCCCGCCGCGCCGACGCAGGTCGCGGTGGGGTTCGTGCAGTCCTCGACCACATAGACGGTCGCCGGGAACGCCGCATCGATCGCGAAGAGGTAATCCCCCGCCGCGGCAGGCGTGAAGCTGTAGACGACGTCGGCGCCCGCGAGTCCGATGCCGAGGCCGCCGGCACCGGGGCAGGTGTTGCCCGGGTCGAGGTCGAGGTCGTTGCCGCCGGCGGCCGTCGTGCCCGTCGTGATGAAGGGCAGGTTGGTCGAGGGGAGCGGCTGAGCCGTGAGACAGGTGCTGTTCGGGGGCGCCGCGACGCAGGTCCCACCCGAGCAGCTCTGGCCACCTGTACAGCTCCCGCAGGTGCCGCCGCAGCCGTCGGAGCCACACTGCTTGCCGTCGCAGCTCGGCGCACACACCTCGCAATCGACCTTCAGTGTGAAGGGTCCCGCGTCTTCGGCTTGCATGTCGACGACGGCGTGGTGACGTTCACCTGCGGGTGGCGCGGTGTACGTGAAAGACAGGGCCTCTTCGACGCATTGCGACTTGTTGCAGGTGGCCGTCACCCCCGTGTCGACGAGGTGATGGACACGCGCCGAGTCCGGGGCCGCGGACAGGCTCACGGTCACTTTGGTCCCCAGGGTCGCGATGACGGACCACGCGACCTCGGGGCCATCCGAGGGGGCGCTCATGTTGGTGCACGGCCACGCGTCGATGTAGTCGGTGGACTGCACCGTCGGCGGATCATCCGTCGGGTTCACCGTCACCTCGTCACCACACTGCAGGGTCTGCACAAAGCTACAGGCGCCGATGCAGGAGGGATCGGCGACGCATTCCGAGTCGTCACAGTCCGTCGCTTGATTCAGGTCGTCGTCGATGCCGTTTCCGCAGATCTCGGTGCAGACCGACTCACCGCCCGTGCAGCCGGTGGGGCCGCCGGAGCAGACCTCGCCGGACGTGCAGGCGTTGTCGTCGTCACATGGGGTGTTGGCCGTCGCGAAGTCGAACTTGCAGTCGCCGGCTTCGCATCGAACGTTGGCTCGGCATGGACCGTCAACCTCCCCGATGCAGTTCTTGAACGTCTTGGCGGTGCAGGTCCCCTCGACGCACGTCGACGTCAGTGAACACTTGTCGCCGTCATCGCAGGTGACGCCATCGCCCTCCGTCCCGACCACACACCTGCCGTCGTCGCACTGAGGGACCTCGCAGGGGCCCAGCGCCAGTTCCTTGCAGTCGGCGGCCACCGTGCAACCGGTGGGGGGCACGTCGTCGCCGTCGTCGCCCGGCCCCACGCCTTCCGACGGCTCGGTGTCGGCGTCGCTCCCATCGGTGTCGCCGTCGCTGCCGTCATCATCGGTTGCGTCGATGACGCTGATGTCCGGGGTGACGATGGGATCGTCGTCGCTACAGCTACACCCCGAGGCGAGCGCGAGGGCGAGGGCGAGCGGGAGAGAGAGGTGGATCGAGCGCGCGTGCATCATAGGCCCGGGAGTCTAAGGGCCGGCGAGGTATGCGGTCAAAGCGCGACTACTGCGGAACGAGCGCCCCCTTCACCCACGCCAGCCGATCGATGGCCGCGCAGTCGCAGCTCCAGGAGGTCGGAAGCTTCGGGCACACGACCTGCGCCATGAGCTTGTGACCGGCTTGGTTCGGGTGGACGTGGTCGAAGGAGCGCAGCTCGGGGCGCAGGAACCAGCGCGGCAGCTCGGCGGCGGCGCCGATGGCGGCGTCCCGGTTCGGGAGGCGTTTCTGCAGCTTTCGGTCGCGATCCCAGAGCTTGCCCAGCTTCTCGACGTCGCGCAGGGGCGCTTCCGGGTTTCGGAGCGGGCTGTCGTAGAGGTCGATGGCGACGTCGGGGAGCTCCGCGGGCGTCCAGGGGGCGGTCGCGTCGCTGCCGGCGTAGCTCTCGAGGGCCTCGGCGCGGCCAAGGCGGCCGAGGAGGAAGTCCGCGCTGCGCTGGGTCTTCGACTTGTAGTCGAGGCCGTCGAAGTTCCGCCAGCGCCGGTCTTTGTCGTCGCCCCACGGCGTGAGCGTGAACGCGAGCACCTTCATGCCGGCCTTTCGGGCCATGAGGAAGGTCTCGATGGTCTCTTTGATGGTGATGGAGGGCGATCCGATGCTGTTGAGGCCGCCGCTCGAGAGCAGCCAGTGCTCCTCGCCGTCTCGGACGCGCGCGCCCGGGTTCTTCAGCACCTGCGCGCGAAAGCGCTGACGCAATTGTGGCGCCCCGTAGGCGACCTTCGAGATGTTCCGGAGCTCGAC
The DNA here is from genome assembly GCA_018780435.1 of Myxococcales bacterium. Lineage (GTDB taxonomy): Bacteria > Myxococcota_A > UBA9042 > SXOO01. The sequence continues at coordinate 7,090 of JADMJS010000047.1, read as the reverse complement.
GCGCGAGCAGACCGCCTCCACGTAATGCGCGAAGCTCCCCGTCGGCCACGCGCCGATGGAGCCGCCGAGCACGATGACCTTCACGGGGCGATACGCCTTTCGGTGACGCCACGTTCCCACGGGTTCGTCGGCGCTGGCGATCCCGGTAGCGAGGCAGACGGCGAGGAGGAGAGCACAGGAGAGGCCCCGCGGGGCCGATGTCAATGACCGCATTTCATCCATTCCGAGAGGTTCTGGGCGCGCTTCCAGCACTCGACCTGGGCGGCTGGGGCGCTCTTCTTACACGTGGGGACACACTCCGACGCGAAGGCCGCTTCGGCCGTCTTCAGTGCGTCGAGGGTAATGGCATGGACCGCCGCAGCCTGTTCCGACTGCGGCGGCGGGAAAGCGCGCCACGCGGAGGCCCGGTGGTCGGCCGTTTGCTGGGCGAGGACATAGGGCCGGCTGCACGCGGCCGTGCAGTCCTCGTCGCTGGCGCCACAGCCCGTGACGACGACGGCGATGGCGACAAGTAGATGAGAGATAAGGGGTTTCAAGCCGCGCTCTCCCCTTCATCGCCCCGATCGCGACGGTGGTGGAAAGCCTTCTCCAGCCAGAGGGCGAGGATGCCCGGGCTCTCGCCCTCGTCGATGCGCTGGACAGTCACCCAGAGCTGCGCCTTGAAGGTGCCGCCGGGCGGATCGTCGATCTTTCGGCCGAGGACCCCGTAGATGGCGACGGCGTGCCGGACGGCGTCGCTCGGGTTCTCGCTCTCGCCGGGAAAGACGAGCGTCAAGTCGCAGCGCATCTTCACGCCGAGGCCCGGGATCACCGCGTTGGTGTTCACTTGCAGCCAGCGCTCGCTGATCCGGAGCGCGCGGCCCCAGTACTGCGCCCCAGTGACCCAGTAGGCGCAGGGCACGTTCAGGAACATCCCGATCTTCGTTCCGAGCTGTTCGAGCGTGGTGGCGATGAGGTCTGGTGTGGTTTGCGGGCGGCCCGTGACGAGCGGGCCGGCCGGGGTCGACGTGGTCCCCGCGACGCGCATCGCCGGGCCCTTGGGGTGGGCTACCACCGGCTCGTCACCCTCGAAGCGGATTCGGTAGCCGGCGCCGACCGCGACGGGGGCGGGCGCGCCTCTCACGTCGAGGCGAGCACGCACGAACTGGCTGAGAGCGTCGCGGCCGTCTTGGCTCGTGACATCGGTGATTCTGACGAGCACACCGTGACGGCCATCCGGCGCGGCATCGGCGACCGTCTCGACGCGCCCCGCGACCGTGAGGCGGCCCGCGCCCGACCAATCGGCCGTGAAGGGGCTGCCCTCCTTCAGCCGCTCGGTCGTGCGCAGAAACACGGCGCCTTGGTCGATGGAGACCACATCGGCGAGCAGAAAGCGGCCGTCTTGCTGAAAGCGCAATGAAGGCAGGCGCTTGGGAGTGGAGCGTCGGGCCAAATCAGGTCTCCCGGCGGCGCAAACGGAGGCCGACGAGGAGGGAGATCAGCGCCACGGCGGCGATGGGCAGGTCGGCTCCGTGTCCGTGCTGGCACCCGCCTGCGCTCTTGTCGGGGCGCGGCATCACGACGGTCCCGGTGCTTCCGTCTTGGCCGCCGGTCGTGCCGTCGACGCCGTCCCCGCCGTCTTGGGCGTCGGCACTATCCGACGCACCGTCCGAAGCCCCATCCGTGGCGTCCCCGGCCCCGTCCTGCGCGTCCAGGCCATCCGAGTCGCTGCCCGCCCCACCGGCATCGTCCCCCGGGCTCACGACGTCGGCGTCATCGGACTCGACGCCGACCGGAGCGGCGACGGCGTCCATCCAGAGCTCGAGCTCGGCGTCCGGGCAACGGATGAGGCCGGTGGTGTGGGTGAGACGCAGGCGAAGGGCTCGCGGTCCTTCGGCGCCCGACGCCCCGACCTCGAAGGTCACGTCACTGACGCCTCCGGCCGGGACGAGTGCGGGGTTCGTGGCCACCGTGAAGGCGTCGAGCCAGCTCTCGTGGTAGAGCGGCGAGCTCGTGCCCGGCAGCTCGCCTTCGGCCATGAGCGTGAGGGTGCCGTGTTGCCAGTCGAGCGCGCCGTCGTTCCGAATGGAGACGGTCACGGTCGATGAGCCGCCCATCGCCACCGTCTCGGGCGCCGTGGGCACGAGGAAAGTCGCGGCCAAGTTCGGGAGGGGGAAGGGCAGGGCGGTGGCGTCGTCGTCGACGAGGCCGTCGCAGTCGTCATCGAGCCCGTTGCAGAGCTCGTTCGAAGCCGACGTCAGCCCGACGCACGTGACCGACGCCCCGAGGCACTTGAGACGTCCTTCGGAGCAGACGCCCGGGACCGATGTGTCGCACGCCGGCGCGTCGACCGGGTCGATGGACACGCACTCGCCGTAAGGTCCGTAGGCGCAGTCGGACCCGCACATGCGGTACTGGACTCCGCACTCGCCGCACGGCTTCTGGTCCACCTCTCCGAAGGTGCAGCCACTCCCGCCCGCACACTCGGACCAGCCGCCGTAGGTGCAGCTCGCCGAGCAGGTCCGCGAGCGCTGACCACAGTTTCCGCACGACTCGGTCTCGACCGCGCCCTGGGCGCAGCCGCCCTGACCTCCACAGTCAGACCACCCACCCCAGCCGCATTGAGCCGTACACGTCCGCGTCTTCTGGCCGCATTGCCCACACGACGTCGACTCATTGGCGCCCGGCGCACACACGCCTTCGCCGCCGCAGCCCGACCACGCGCCCCACTGACAGTTCGCGCCGCAGGTTCGCGACTTCTGACCACATTGGCCGCACGCCTGGCTCTCCGTCGCGCCCGCCGTGCAGGCACACGCCCCGCCGATGCAAGTGCCGGTGGCCGTCACGAACTGGATGTCCGAGCCGTAATAGAACTTGAGGATGTCGGCGTAACCCCAGCCGGCTTTGGCGAGGCACGACGCGCCGTTCTGCGACTTGCAGCCCCGATTGGCGTAATTGCCGGTGTTGACCCAGCCGAGCGTCGTCTGCGTGATGCCCGAGCCTGACTTGCCCTGGTTGTAGGTGACGTACTTCTCGGTGTTCGAGTAGTCGTTGTCTCCGGCCTTCGCGACGCAGCTCGCCGCTGATGGCACCGCGCCAGCCACGTAGAACGCGGCGATCTGGGTGTTCGAGTAGCGGAGCACGATGCCGGCCGTCTCGTTCACCGCTTGGTAGTGGATGGCCGAGGGCTGGGCGGTGCACGTGTAGACCTGGTCCGACTGGCCGTCGGCGATTTGGCCGGCCGAGTTCAGCTTGTAGTACAGGTAGCTACGGGCAGCGACCGCCTGCGCCTTGAGCGCTTCGAGGGGCGCGCTGCCATTCTCACAGCGGATGACCCGCGGCAGGTAGTCCGTCTCGACGTCCTTGACGCCCTTGCCGATGACCGTGGCCGTGCAATAGGCCGCGAGGGCGCCCGACTCCGTCGCGTAACCCGACACCGTTGGCGCTGCTTCGGGGGCCTCGGAGCTGCAGGCGGCCAGTACGAGGGCGAACACGCCCACAACACGAACGGTGGACCGAAGCGGACCGGAGCGAGACGAGTCGTGCAGCGCGTTTGCCATGGGCAAAGGCTACCACGTGCGCGCGAGTGGGCGAAGGTGCTTCGTGTTCTCGTGAAGTGCGTGGTGGCACGCCCCGAAGCCGTGCATTAGTCTTGTCCCCATGGCCATCCCCAAGCGAGTGCGCGTCGTCGAAGTGGGGCCCCGGGACGGGCTCCAGAACGAACCGACGCTGGTCCCTGCCGCCGACAAGGTGGCCTTCATCGACCGCCTCACCGCTGCGGGGCTCCCCTTCATCGAAGCCACCAGCTTCGTCTCGCCTCGGTGGGTGCCGCAGCTCGCCGACGCGGCGCTCGTCTACCCTGCTATTCAGAAGAAGCCCGGCGTCATCTACTCCGTGCTCGTCCCGAACCTCGTGGGCCTTCAGCGCGCGCTCGACGCGGGTGCCCAGCACATCGCGGTGTTCACCGCGGCGAGCGAGACCTTCAACCAGCACAACATCAACGCCTCGGTGGACGAGAGCCTCGTTCGTATCGGCGCGGTGGTCGCTGCCGCCCGCGAGCGCGGCATACCCGTTCGCGGCTACGTGAGCACCTCGTTCGGCTGCCCCTACGAGGGGGCCGTCAAAGCGAGCGCGGTCGCTGACGTGGCGGCGCGCCTGTTCGAGCTCGGCCTCACCGACATCGCCCTCGGCGACACGCACGGTGGCGCCAATCCCACGCTCGTCACCGAGGTGCTCGACGCGGTCTTGAAGCGCGTGCCCCTCGAGACGCTCGGCGTGCACTTCCACGACACGCATGGACGCGCGCTCGCCAACGTCTATGTGGCCTTGACCTACGGCATCGCGACCGTCGACGCCAGCGCCGGTGGCCTGGGCGGCTGCCCCTACGCGCCCGGCGCCAGCGGCAACCTCGCGACCGAGGATCTCCTCGTCATGCTCCACGAGATGGGCATCGAGACCGGCGTCGACCTCAGCCACGTGCTCGAAGCCTGCTTCTGGATGGAGACCGTCCTCGGTCGCCGGCTCACGTCTCGGCACCTCCAGGTGGCCCGGGCCCAGCGCCTGTGACGCTCGCGTCGGCGCTCGTCCTCCTCTCGTTCGCGGCGCCACCCGCGCCTACGGAGGCCGCGTGGCGCGCGGCCCTTCGCGAAGCGCCGACCGTGGCCGCGCTCGCGGGTGTCGCCGCCCTCGAAGCGGCTCGCACCGGCGCGCCAATCCTGCAGGAGCTCGTTCGCTGTTCCGCCACGGCTCCGGACTGCGACTTTGTTCCACCGGTCGAGCTCCGCGCAGCGGCCGCCATGGCGCTCGGGCGAATTGAGCCGCTCGCGGCGCTCAGGCCGGGCACGGCGGGGCCCGCCCTCCTCGACGTCCTCACCGCCGCGGCACGTGAGCCCGGTGTGGATGTGGCCGCGGTCTTCGCGCTCGGGCAGCTCGGCAGCGCGGCCCTCGCGGCGGGTCAACCGGCGCTCGCTACGCTCGTGGAGGTCCGGCTCCTGGGGCTGATCGGCCCCGCGGCCCCCGAGGTGCCCACGAGGCCGGTCCCACCGCTGCCCCTCTGGCGGGCGCTCGGTCGGGTCGGCGGCGAAGCGACCCTGGTCCGTGCACTCGGTCCGGTGTCCGAGCTCGAAGGCCCCGTGGCCCTGGTCACGGCCGGCCTCGTGCTCACTCGCCTGGCGCGTGACCCGGCTGCCGAGCCCGAGCTCATAGCCGCGCTGGGCGACTCGAACCCCGAGGTGCGAGCCGCGGCGCTCTACGCCTTCGCTCGGGCCGGCAAAGCGCCCTTCCCGCCGCCGGTGGTCGCTCGCGTTCTGAGCGCACTGGAAGGTGGTTCCGGGTCCGAGCGCGTCCTCGCCGCAAGGGCCTTTCGCAAAGTCGGGCTCGCGGGCGGCTTCGAGAGCGCCTTGCCTCGTGTGATGGCCCTCTTCGACGGCGGCCGCCTCGAGCCACACGAAGCCGCCGTGGTCATGAGCGGCCTCGGCACCGCCGCGCCGGCCTTCCGCGCGAACGTCATCCGTCACGTGGCTCTTGCGCCGAAGGGAGGCGAGAGCCGGCTCTTCACCCCCTGGATCCACGTCGCGCTCGCCGCAGCACACGACCTCCCCGACGGCGCCGCACTCGCCGCCGAGCTCGACGTCGACGAGCCACCCCTCGCCCGCCGTACCCCGATCAGCGCGTTTGGCGAGCCCATCGCGCGTCGTCGTTCACTGCTCATCTGCGCCCTCGCCACCGACGACACGCTCCTGAATCACCACTGCTCGCCGGCGGCCCGCGTCGAACGTGCAGCCGCGCTCGGTCGGCCCACCGCGCACTGGCTCTCGTCACCGTCGCCCGGGGCACGGATGGCCGCACTGACGACGACCTCCGACGCGGCCGCGCTCGGCGCCGCGCTGACGGACCCGGATGGGCCCGTCGTCGCCACGGCCTGCAGTCGGTCGGCCGAGCTCGCCACCGGGCCTCAGTCCCTCACGGACGCGATCGTAGCGCGCGCGACGGCCCTGGCGACCACCGCGGCCACGAACACCGACGCCGTGGAGCCCGCAATCGACTGCTTCAAGGCCGCGCAACTCCTCGCGAAAGGCGTACCAGATGCGCTGGCGTCCGCGGCCCGCTCGTCCGCTCCGGCCGTGGCACGTCTTGCGTCGTCGGCGGCAGGCCTCCTGCCCGAAGCGGAGCCACCCCTTCCGGCTTTCCCGAGCTTGCACCCCGAACCCGCTGCGAAGGCCCTCACCGTCATTACCGATGCCGGCACGTTCCGCATCGCGCTCGACGCCGAGAACGCCCCCGCGACGGTGCGCCACATCGCCCGCCTCGCCGCGTCACGCCGTTTCAATGGGCTCTCCATCCATCGCGTCGTGCCTGACTTCGTCATTCAGACCGGGGATCCCCGTGGCGACGGATGGGGCGGGCTCTCGTCCGCGATCCCGTGCGAGAACAACGACTTGCCCTACGTGTCAGGCTCGGTCGGCATGGCCCTCGCAGGCAAGGACACCGGCACCTCCCAGTGGTTTGTGACCCACACCCCGCACCCGCACCTTCACGGCACCTACACGCAGTTCGGGCGAGTCGTCTCGGGACTCGACGCCGTCGACCGAATCGTGCCGGGCGATCGCATCTTGACCGTCACCGTCGAGCGCTGAACTCACTCACCCGTCACGCGAGCGACACGCGCTGCGGTGGCGCACCGAGCCCTCGCTCGTTAGACTCCCGCCACCGGAGGGAGCCATGGTCACACGTCGCGAGTTTCTGAAGACGGTCAGTGTGGGAGCGGCAGCTATTGGCTGCGAGGGAACGGGCGCGGTGCTCGGCGGGGACGCCGCCACCACCGCCGATACGGAGTCCACGGGAGGGGATACCTCTGGCCCTGACGCGAGCCTGGCGCCACCCGATGACACCGCATCTCCCGACGACACCGCATCCCCCGACACTCGGGTCGAGCTGGGCGACACGGAGACGCCGCCGGAGCCGATGCTCACCCCGCTTCGCGGCGACGGCTCGCACCCCTTCCATTACATCGAGCACGTCGTACTCCTGCAGATGGAGAACCGCTCCTTCGACCATTACTTCGGCTCGCTCTCCCTCGTCGAAGGGCGCAAGGACGTGAACGGGCTCTACG
>JADMJS010000559.1 GCA_018780435.1 Myxococcales bacterium | reverse complement strand
ACCAGCCGCGCTTCAACGTGAAGCTCAAAGATGACAAGAACTTCCTGAACTTGCGGCTCTCGGCGGCGCACCCGTTCCCCCGCCTCGAGGTCACCCGGCAACGCAAGAAGGACGGCGCGCGTTACTTCGGGCCCTACGCGTCGGCGACGGCCATCCGAAAGACGCTGCGACTCGTGAACCGCTACTTCCAGCTCCGCACCTGCCGAGATCGCGAGTTCGAGAATCGATCGCGACCCTGCCTCGAGTACCAGATCAAGCGATGCCCGGCGCCGTGCGTGATGCCCGTCCCGAAGGAGGCCTACGCGGCCAGCGTGCGACAGGTCTCCCTCTTCCTCGACGGGCGCGGCGACGAGCTGATGAGCGAGCTGCGGGCGTCGATGGCGACCGCCGCCGAGGCACTCGAGTTCGAGCGGGCGGCCCAGCTCCGTGACCAGGCGCGCGCTGTCGAGCAGTCGCTCGAACGCCAAGACGTCGTGATGAAGACGCTCGCCGATCTCGACGTCTTCGGCATCGGCCGAGAAGGGCCCTACGTCGCCATCCATATCCAGAAGGTGCGTCGCGGACGCATCACGGCGGCGCACGCGCTCAAGCTCGGCAAACAAGAAGCCCCCGACGACGTCCTCATGGAGGAGTTCCTCGCCCGCTTCTACGGCCCCGAAGCCGAGATCCCGCCCGAGGTCCTCCTCTCGGTCGCGCTCCCAGACCAGGCGCTCACCGAGGAGCTGCTCACCGACCGGCGCGGGGCCAAGGTCGAGCTCAAGGTCCCCGAGCGCGGCGAGCGCCGCCGACTCGTTGACGGCGCCTGCAAGAACGCCGAGAACGCGCTGAAGCTGGATCAGGACAAAGCCGAACGAAATCGAGAGGTTCTGGTCGAACTCCAGAAGCGGCTGCGCCTACGACGTTTCCCCGAGCGAATCGAGTGCTTCGACATCTCGAACATCCAGGGCACCAACCCGGTGGCGTCGATGGTCGTCTTCCTCGACGGTGAGCCGGACACGAGCGAGTACCGCCGCTTCCACATCCGCAGCCAGGACACCCCCGACGACTTCCTCATGATGCGAGAGGCGCTGACCCGGCGCTTCAAACGGGCCGTGCAGGGCAAAGCAGGGGAGGGCGAAGCCGCCCCGGACGAGCTCGCGGGCGACGGGGAGGGCGCTGGCGACACGAGCGCCGGCCGCGCCGCTGGCGACTGGGAGCGGCCGGACCTCCTCATGATCGATGGCGGCAAGGGCCAGCTCGCCGTCGCCACCGACGTCCTGAAGGGCTTCGGGATCACGGACATCGACGTCATCGGTCTCGCCAAGGCCCGCGTCATCAACGACGACCCGGACCTGCCCGTCGAACGCAGCTACGAACGCGTCTTCGTACCTGGCGTGAAGGACCCCATCGTCCTCCGCCAAAACAGCGCGCCCCTCTACCTCCTGACCCGCCTCCGCGACGAAGCCCACCGCTTCGCCATCACCTTCCACCGCGAGACCCGCGGCAAAGCCCGCGTCAGCTCGTCCCTCGAGCAGATCGAGGGCATCGGCGAGACCCGCCGCACCGCGCTCCTGAAGCACTTCGGCTCCCTGAAGTCGGTCAAAGCGGCCACCTTCGAGCAGCTCCTCGAGGTCAAAGGCATCTCGAAGGGCATCGCCGACCGGATCTGGGCCGCGTTGCATCCCGCCGAGACGCCTTCGGGCCCAAACGACAAAGAATCATCCGTCTAAGACTTTGACGGCTGTGGCATTGCACCACGCCTCGAGATCCAGGATCGCGATGAACAGGGCATCGTCGGGGCTGGCACGCGCGTTGCTAAGTAGGACGGCGGTTCTAGTTCGAGGCATCGTGACAATCGTGAGCCGCCCGCGGTGCTTCGGGGGGTGGTCGCATCGTGCGGCCACCCTTTTTTC
>JADMJS010000252.1 GCA_018780435.1 Myxococcales bacterium | reverse complement strand
CGCGCGTCCGTGTAGAGCGCGGTCGGCTTCTTGATCTCGCCGTCGATGAGCTGGTCGCTGAAGTCGTAGAACTTCGCCTTCTCGCCCGAGCCTTCCGGAGGAGCCGCGAAAGCGGCGCTCGAGGCGGTCAGGAAGAGGGCAACGGTAAGGAGTCGGCGCATAGGAACCTCCGTGGTTCGTGCTCTGGACTAAAGCGTACGCAGCGTCACTTGTAAAGCGTCAGACCTGACCACCGCCCGCCGGGGCGGGTTCGACGGCCGGCTCGGGCGCGGGCGCCGGGGCCGGCGTCTCGGCCGGGGCGGCCTCGGGCGCCTTCTCCGCGGGGGGCGCTTCGGGTGCCTTCGGGGCTTCGCCTTCCGGCGCCTTGGGGGCGTCGCCTTCGGGCGGGGTGCCGCCTTCCGGCGCGCCTTCTTCGGGCATCTTCATTTCGGTCGGCTGATCGAAGAGCCCTTGCTTGATGGCGTCGTCGAGCGCCTTCGCGTTCATCGCCGCCGGGTGCGTCGGGGGCAGGTTGCCCTCCTTCACATAGCGGCTATAAAACTCGATGGCCTTGATGGTGTCTTCCTTGGTCCCCTTCTTCTGATAGAGCTTGCCGATCTCTTCGTAGAGGTTGACGCGTCGCCCATCGAGCTTGATGGCCTTCTCGTAGCTGGCGATCGACTCGTCGAACTTGTTCAAGCCGAGGAGGCACGTGCCGAGGCCGACGATGGCCTCGACGTTGTTGCCTTCGAGCTTCAGCACGCTGTCGAAACGCTCCTTGGCCCCTTCGTAGTTCAAGAACTCGAGGTAGATCTTACCGAGGTTCAGGTGCGCAGCGACGTTGGCCGGGTCGAGCTTGATGGCCGTCGTGAAGTGCTTGACCGCGAGCGGGAGGTTGTTCGTGCGGACGTAGACCGTCCCCACGTTCGTGTGCGCTTCGACCGAGTTCGGGTCGAGGCTCAGCACCTTCTGCTTGAAGATCCACTCCGCGAAATTGAGCTGACCGGCCTGGAGGAAGACGAGGCCGCGCGAGTTGAGCGCGGTGACGTTCTCCGGGTCGGTGATGAGGACCTGCTTGACGTGCTCCTCAGCGCGGTCGGCCTGGCCCTTGACGAGCCAGTAGAGCGCGAGGCCGTTGTTGGCAGGCACGTTCTCGAAGTCCTGCGCGATCACCTCGTCGAAGGTGGCCTTCGCCTTGCCGAGCAGCTGCTCGGACTCGGCGACCTTGCCGGTCTCGATGAGACCCTTCGCCTTGGCGAGGTAGATCTTGCCGACGAAGGCCTTGGCGTCCGCGCTCTGCGGGTTCGCCTTGATCGCACGCTGATAGGCTTCGAGGGCCTTGTCCGCCTGACCCTGCTTCTCGAAGACCGTACCGATGTTGAAGTAGGGCTCGAGGAAGCTCGGGTCGATCTCGATGGCCTTCTCGAACGACGCCAGCGCCGCCGAGTAGTCAGGCGGCACCGAGAGGGACGCTTGGACGCCCTTCCGGAACTCGTCCTGCGCGTCGCGCTTCACACCTTCGACGTAGACCGCCTCGGACTCGGCGTAACCGGCCGACTTGCTCTCGAGGTCGACACACTTGCTGTTGTCGCAGACCCAGCCCGGGCCGTGCTTCGACTGGCAGTCTGACGTCTCCTTGCACTCGAAGCCGGGGGGCGTCTCGGGCTCGGTCGTCGTGAGCTTCCCGTCGTCGACCGGCTTCTCGACCGGCGTCGTCGTGCAGGCGGCGCCAGCGAAGAGGAAGGCCGCCGACGCGGTGACCTGAAGGAACAAGGGCTGAACAGACGCCTTCGCGTTTTGGATGAAGTCACGCATGGCTTAGTTCGCACCCTCCGCCTTCTTGACCGGGCGGAGCATGTCCACCGCGGTGTTGCCGCGCTTCAGGAAGCGCACGATGTTACCCGAGAGCAGTGTGTCCTGCGTGTGCTCGGCCGTAAGCTGCTTGTTGAGCGGGCTGTCGCCAGCGACCGGGTAGCTGTCCGGATCTTTCTTGTGCGTGTAGATACCGGCGTCCTTCGCACACTGGTTGTAGACGCCCTTCTCGTGAGCGACCTGAAGCGCGCCCTTGAGGAGGACGAGCGCCTTCTCGTTGATCGGGTCGGCAAAGGTCTGGAGCGCCGCGCGGTACTGGGTCTCGCCATCGGTCCCGATGAGCATGTCCGGGATAGGCACCGAGTCGAGCTCTTCCACGAACTTGTAGTAGAGGAGGCCGTTGCGGAAGGCCGCACAGCCGAGCCAGTAGGCCGAGCCCATGTTGAACACGCCGTCGAAGGAGGCTTCCGCGCGCTGGTGGAGTTCGGCCTTCTTCTTCAGCGCCTCCATGAGCGCGTTGATGTTCATGGTGGCCGGGATCTTCGCGTCGTCGAAGTCCTGGAAGGTGTAGTCCGCGATCCAGTAGGCGGCCTGCGCTGCGTACTCCTGGGCGAAGCCGCGGTTCTCCGCGTTCGGGTCATTCTTGCCGTTGTTCGCGAACTCATTGACCGCCTTGGTGAAGTAGTCGGTCGCCTTCTTTCGATTGCCGTACACCTTCTTGATTGGGGCGCCGTCGGCGTTCTTCGCGTTCTTGGCGACCTGCTCCTTCTCGTCCATGCCGCGGAGGATGTCACCGGCGCGCGACCAGCCCTGCACCTTGAGACCGGCTTCACCCGGGTACTTCGCGGCGAACGCGTCGTAGTGGGTGACGGCCTTCTTGAGCGACTTCTCGTCGGCCATCTTCTCGAGAAGATTGCCGATCTTGAAGAAGGCGTTCGGGGCACGCTCGTGCTTCGGGTAGACCTTCAAGAACTTCTCGAGCGCGGCGATGGCCCCGGCGTGATCGTTGGTCGCTTCGCGGATGAGCGAGGCGTTGATCATGGCGTCCGGCGTATCCTTGGCGTCCTTGAACTTCTCCATCTGGAGGAACGCGTCCGCCGACTCGGCGAAGCGGGTCTGCGACTCGTAGAGCACGCCGATCTGGAACTGGGCTTCCGGCGCGACCGACTGGCCCTTGAAGTTCTTCACGATGGACTCGTAGGTCGTGACGGCTTCTTTGGTGCGCTTGGCACGCTCGTAGAGGAACGCGAGGTTGTAGGTGGCCTTGGCGACCATCTCGCGGTCCTTGGACTTGCCGAACTCGGCGACGAGCTGCTTCAGGCGGCCGATGGCGTCTTCGACGCGCTTGGCCTTCATGAGCGCGACCGCGTCTTCGTTGATGGCGATGGCGATGTAGGTGCTCGCCTGCTCGTCCGTGATGAACGGGTTCTTGGTCGCCTTGAGCTTGCGTGCCCACTCCTCGACCTTGTCCCAACGCGCGAGCTTCGAGTAGGCCTCCATGATGGTGACGGCCGCGACCGTCGCCAGCTTGTGCCTCGAGTCGTACTCGAAGATCTTCTGGAGGCGCTGGACGGCTTCGGCGAACTGGCCGTGTTTGTAGTAGGTGTCCGCGGCCAGGTACATGACCTCCGGGATCTGCTCGCCGCGCTTCGGGTACTTCTTGATGAAGGCCGCGTCCTTGCGGAGCTCGAGGAGCAGGTTGACGTAGCTGTCGGCGGCGTCCACGTAGGCGCGCTCAAGTGGGTGAAGGTCCGTCTTCTGGATGGTCTCGCTCATCGAGGCCTTCCACTCGTCTTCGCTCAGCTTCTTCTTCTCGATGGCGCCGGTGCCGCCCTTGCCGCCGTCGACACACTCGCGGACGCCCTGCTTGCACATCTCTTCGTAGGACGCGTAGATGATACCGAGCGCGGCGTCTTCGACGAACTGGCCCTTCTTGTCACGCTTGATGACTTCTTGGTACGCCTTGATGGCGCCCGCGTAGTCCTTGACCTTCCCGTAGAGGATCTCGCCGAGGTTGAAGTTGATGACGTACGCCTTCTCGCTCTCCGGGAATCGCTGCAGGAATTGAACGTAGTCTCCCGACGCCTTCACGTAGAGGTCCGAGGCCAGCGCGGCGTTCTTCTTGTCGTCGGCCTTCTGCGCGGATTCGTGCCAACCGACTGACATCGCGGCCATCTCGTTCTCGCAGAGGGTGTTCGCCTCAGCGATGGCCTCGGTGTTCGCCTTGTTGGCCGACAGCCACGAGCCGTCCGGCTGGAAGTAGGCCCACGCGCGACGGACCTCCTTTTCGGTCTCTGCCGTGTCGTTCATCTTGCGGCGTACTTCGAGGAGGCGCGCGAACCACTGCGGCGCCTTGGCGTTAGCCGGGCGGGTCTCAAGGAAGTAGTTGAAGAGCTCGGTCGCTTCTTTGTCTTTGTCGAAGCCGATGTAGAGATCGGCGAGCTTCTCCATCTTCTCCCAGACGGGATCGCCCTTCTCGAGAGCGCGCTCGAAGTACTCAAGCGCCTCGCGCCACGAGTCGTCCATCTCGGCCCACGTCTTCACGAGGTCGTCGAGCGCTTGGTCGCGGAAGCTGACCTGGCCCGTGCCGGTCCCGATGTTCTCGACGACCTTCTGGAAGGTCTCGATGGTCTTACGGAACTCGCGGAGGTTGAAGTAGACCCAGCCCAGCTTGTAGAGGGCGTAGTTGAACATGGGCGACGTCGGGTAGTTGGTGATGATCTTCTCGTAGTTCGTCTTCGCGTAGTAGAGCGAATCCGTCTCGAAGAAGTGTTCACCGAGCGCCAAGTACGCCTTCGGGAGCTGCGGGGACTGCGGGTAGGTCTGGACGAGCTTCTGCAGGTACTGCACGGCCTCCTTGAGGAGGTTACGGTCCTGCATCTCCTTGCCCTGCTCGAGGGCGCCACGACCGAGGTAGTAGAGGATCTCGTCGAGGCGGGCGTAGTCCGGGAACTCCTGGATGACGCGCTTGTAGTAGCCGAGCGCCGTCGCGTAGTCCTGTTTGGGCTCCACGGGCGCGATAGCGAGGCGCTTCTGCTCGAAGGCCTCGGAGTCCTTGTCGAACTTGGCGCGGGTCTTCAGGTATTCGAACTTCGACTGCTCCCAGTACGCCTCGGCGAGCCGGAAGTAGATGTCCGCCTTGTTCTTGTAGAGCGGTTGGTCGCGGAGCAGCTGCTCCATGCGGCCGATGTTCTGACGGCGACCCTGGTCGATCTTCTCCATCGCGATGAGCTGCTCGGGCGTGTAGGCCGAGTTCTCGAAGTCGCTCAGGCTGAAGGTGGACTTCTTCAGGGGTTGGTTTTCACCGGGCGGTTCGCCGCCGCCAGGCGGGGGAGGCTCTTGGGCGAAGCTAATGCCGGCGATGAGCAGGAACGGTAGCAGCAGGTGCAGTGGCCGACGCATGGTTTTCACCTCAGGAAGCGGGTGGTCGGGACGCCCGACACCCGGAATCATCACGAGCGGTGGCTCGCGAAGAGCGGTAGTTCAACGGAGATTTTTGGACGTGTCCAGCCTGAAGGACACGCCGGGACTGTGAAGGCTGCGGCGCTTATTGCTTGGCGCAGCGCGAGGTCAGCTTCGAGCGGAAGCCGCGTATCTCGTCGCCCCAGTATTCGCCTTCGTACTTCCACGCCATCGAGTCGCCGCCTGCGATGGCCTGGCTGCCGCCCGCTTCACCGACCGCCTCTTCGGGGGCCGTGCCGCCCTGCAGCTTCTGCATTTCGAGGTCGGTGCGTTGGGTCGTGATGTCGATCTCAAGCTCGGTCTTCTTGACCGCATACTCGGCGAGCTCGGCTTCGACCTGCTTCATGAGCTGCTGCACCTTGATGCCCGCCTCGTTGAGGCGGCTCTGGCGCAGCGCGCCGAGCTTGGCGAGGAGGTCGGTGCCGAACTGGCCGAGGCCGGCTTGTTCACCCGTGACGTAGGCCTCCTCCTTCTCGATCTGACGGACCGTGCGGTAGAGATTGTAGAACTCCACGTTGGCGAGGACCGGTCGTACGAGGCGCTTGTCGAGCTGAAAGGTGGGGGCGCCTTCGACGATCCCGACGAGTGCGTTCCAGTAGTCCTGCGGCGTCCGCAGCTCTTGCACCATCTTCTTCAGCGGGATCGACAGGGCGCTGACGCGTTCGTCGAACTGCTTGATGGACTGCTCGGCGCGCTCCACGTAGCAGAGGTTGACGTAGATGGTCGCCTCGAGGATCCAGAGCTCCGGGTAGAAGAAGTGCTGGAAGTATGGCGAGTGAAGCGCCTGAAAGGTGCCGAGCGCACGCTCGTAGTCGCCCTTCAGGAAGAAGGTCCACGCGGACTCATAGAAGGCCGTCGCGAGCTTCGGCGAGTCGGTCGGCACCTTCCGGTAGTAGTAGACGGCCGCGTCGAAGTTCTCGGCCTCGTACGCGATACGCGCGAGGGCGAGGTAGCTCAGGGTGCGGACCTCGGGGTCCACGTCGTCGAGGGTCTCCGTGGCGTTGATGGCGCGCTGGAAGTTCTCGACCGCGGACTTGTAGAGGTTGTTCTGCGTCTGGACGAGGCCGGTGAGGTAAAGGGCGCGCGGGTACTCGGGCGCGTCCGATGACACCGCGGCGAAGAAGTCCAGCGCCTTAGTGAAGTTATTGTAATCGTAGAAGAACTCGCCCAGGAAGTAGTTGAACTCGTCCTGGAAGCGGCGGCTGAAGTTCGCGACCGAGAACTCGGTCAGCTTCTCGAGGTCCGGCGGCGAGTAGTTGATCTGCTTGCGGAGCGCGCGCAGCTCCCAGAAGGCCTGCTGAAAGAAGGGCTTCTCGGGGCCTTCGAGCAAGACGTCGACGAGGTAGTTCGCCGACGACTGGTAGAGCTCGCACTGGTTCAGCGCATGGGCGATGCCGTACCACGCGGTGTAGTACTCGTCGCTGCCGCGCTGGTAGCCACCCTGCGTGATGAAGTCGAGGAAGGTCTGAATGGCGCCGACGCAGTTCTCGCGGTGGGCGAGGTCCATTCCCTTCTTCAGAATGCCGTCGGCGAAGGCGCGGCGCTGCGACTCTTCCGCTTTGGCAGCCTCGGCCGCGAGGCGCTGCGCCTCTTCGCGCTGCTTGGCCTCGAGGGCGGCCTTCTCCTCCGGCGTCATCTCCTGGATCGGCGGCGGCTCGTTCTGCGGCTTGACGGCCGTCGCCCCGCCGTAGGTCTGCGGGGTCTTGAGCATGTACTTCAAGACCTCCTCGGGCAGCCCGGCCTTCTTGAGCTCGAGGATCTCGTTCACCGTGAGGTTGAAGACGGTGCGGTCCCGATCGATGGCCTTGATCATCTCGTCGCCCGACACGCCGATGCGCGCGAGCGTGATGATCTCCTGCACCGAGATGGCCTGGGCGGGCAGGGCGCTGAGGAGCACCGAGCTGGCCGACAGGGCGATGAACATCTTCTTCATGGTCGCCTCTTCACCGGTAACCGGCGAGATGGTGGCGGTTGGCACTCAGCCGAAACGCCGGGGACGGGACACTCGGTTCAGGCGAGCGAGGCTTGCGCCCGGCACGCCGTTCGGCACAGGTTCAGCTCGGCACCGGGTCAGTTGGGCTCGGGCGTCCAGAAGCCCACGCCCAGCGTGATCTCGGCCGCGTGCGAGAGTCCGCGGCTCTCGTCCTCGGCGTTACGGCCGTTGTAGAACGTGTGGCGGTAGTCGAGCCGGATGGCGATGAAGTCCCAGACGAAGAAGCGCACCGTGGCGCCGACGTTGCCGCCGACGTCCACACGACGCTGCTCCGTGACCGAGGCGCCCGTCTTGGCGACCTTGGTCCCGAGGACGTCGATACCGAGGGCGATACCGAAGTCGAAGTGGGCGAGCTTCGTCGCGAAGGCGCCGAACTTGCCGTAGACCGGGGTCCACATGACGCCCGCGCCGGCCTTCCACTCGAGGGCCTGCGGGAGGTTCACTTCGTAGGAGCCGGGTGCGAGGGTCGTCTCGATGAAGTCTTCGAGCTCCGAATTGACGCCGACGAGGTAGGCGCCGGACACCTCCAGCGCGAAGTCCTCGGAGAAGTAGTAGTCGTACTTGAGGCCGATCGGGTAGTAGACGAAGAAGTCGTCGTTCGGGATGACGCCGCCGAAGATGCTGATCTCGTGGCGGCCGTCCTTCATGAACAGGCGCTTGTGGATGTTCGTGATGTCGCGCTGTTCGCCCCAGTAGAGGTCGAACTCATGCTCGAGCGGATCTTCGGCCGACGCCGCGAGCGGCAGACAGGTGAACACGGCCAGCAGCGCGGCCGCTCGGCGAATCGGCGATGACGTGAACATGGAGCGGAGCTCTCCTTGGCTTGAAGCTCGACAGAGCGGGGTCGCGGTGTTGGGCGAGTCGGTTTCGGCCGTAGGGCCGTGAAATGTTTGGGCTTTCATGGTGGCCATCACGGGCAGCTACGCGGGTCGGCCGGGTCGACGCAGACAGGGCCGGCGACGCAGGCGCCCGCGCAGCAGACGTTCCCGACGCCGCAGGGCGACCCTTGGGCGGGCGCCGCGCACAACTTCGACTCGGGATCGCAGCGGATGCCGCACACCGCACCCGCGCCGGTGCCGCAATCGGCGTCGACCTGACAGGGGCGGACCACCGGGAGGCGTCCGTCGAGGTTGCCGTCGAAGATGAAAGGCGCGATCTCGTCCGTCTTCGTCACGACGTCTTTCTTGAGCGTGAGCTGACCACCGAGAGCGTAGTTGTCACCCTTGGCCGACGCGGCTGCCGACGTGGCGGGATCGGCCGTGTACTCCGAGATGCCCGTGACGAGCCCCCAGTGACCGGACAGGCTGTAGCGGAGCCGCGTCATCGCGTCCGTCATTGCTTCAGCTCGCTCCGCGCTCAGGCGGTTCGAGTTGATGAAGGTGTAGTTGCCGCCGGTGAGGCATGCGAGCTGCTGCATACGCGCGTCGTGGTCCGGATAACCCGGCGACTGGAAGTGTACGAACGAGATGTGGAGGTCGTTCGGGAGCTGATTCGCGCGGCGCTCGGCGATATATGCCTCCACCTGCGTGCGCAGAGTGTTGAAGGAGACCGCGCTGGCGCAGGGCGACTGCGCCGTGGGCGCTTCGCCCGCGCCGTCGTTCGTGAAGCAGTGCTGGAAGTCGGTGCTCTCGGACGTGCAGGTGTCGGTACCGTCCGTCACGACGACGATGTGACGAGCCACTTCGCCCTGTAGTTTCATGTACGTGAAGCCCATCTCCAGCGCTTGCCAGAGGTTGCTGCGGCCGACGCCACGGCTACCGAGCACTTGGTCGGAGAGCTGGTCGATGTAGAGGTCGTCATCGACGATGCCGCCGTAGAACTTCTCACGACGGGTCGTGTAGCACTCCTTGCCCTTCTGGTCTTCCGTCGCGGCCGGCGCGTCGGCGTCGCAGACGATCTTGACTCCGACTTCCTCATTGAATTGGAAGACGATGCTGCGGTCGTCCGCGTTCAAGTCCTTCAGCAGGGTCTTGGCGGCCTGGAGTCGGAGCTCTTCGCTGTCGGAGGCGCAGTCTTGGAGGGAGGCGGCGTCGTACGCGTCAGGCTTACCTTCGATGCAGGTCGGGCGAAGCGCGCCCGCCGGCACGAGGCCGTCGCCGGCGCCGAGGGTGGAGCCGCTCTGGTCGACGAGGATGGCCACGCCGATCGGCGTACCGCGCGGCTCACCGTTGACTCGGTCGACGTAGACGAGACCGGAGGCGTCGACGGTGTCGGAGGGATCGGTGCCAGCGCAGTTGCCGCCTTGATCGCCACCCGAGTGCGAGGAGATGCAGTTCACCGACAGGTCGAAGTCGTCGACGTTGACCGTGGAGCCGATGATGATCTGCTTGTCGTCGACGACGTCGAGACCTTCGCGGATCTGACGGTCCCGATCGACGAAGCCGTCGTCGCGGGGCTTACGCGCCGTCGAGATGAGGTTGAAGTCGACGCGAACGTGAGTCGCGTCACCACCACAAGCCGGTTCGAACAGGGTCCCACCTGCTTGCGTCGTCACCTTCTTCACGGGTGTGGCGCCGAGGACCTGGATGTTGTCGAAGCTGACCCGATTCGGGATGAACTGAGCGTTGTTGTCGCATGACGCGCCCAGAGCGGTGAAGGCCGCTCCAGCCATCAGGGCTCGGACGCCCGGCGCCCGGATGCGATCTCGGCTGCGTAGGAAGGGGAACATCGACGAAGGAGCCTCCGGGTGATTGGCGCGGTCGCCGGGGCGACGAGCGCGCGTATCTTCATTACCGGAGCCTTACCCGTCAACCCCTCACTAGAACAGGCGTTCGAAAGCTGGTCGCTTTCCCGCGTGGGCGGTGTCCGAGCCATCGCCGTGCGTGTCGAATCGATGCCAAATTGCTCGCACTTCCAGACGCTTCGTCGTTGACCTTGCCTCCTCCTCCTCTGTAGTCTACCGCGTCTTGTCCGCGGTACCTGGTGGCCCCGGACATCCACGCAATTCATCGCGCGGCACCAGTGAGGAGGATCTCGATGTCGAATGCAGTGGGCAGGGTCAGTCGATACGCCGCGAGCTTGGGGCTGCTCCTCTTGTCCGCTTGCGGTGGTGGT
>JADMJS010000308.1 GCA_018780435.1 Myxococcales bacterium | reverse complement strand
GACTCACCGGCCGCCTGGTTCGCCCTGATGCTGCTGCAGCGCGTGAGTCGTCGGCCGGTTTACTCGCGACGCCTGACTCGACTCGGCAGCGGGTAACGGTCGCCGCCCAGCTGGCCATTGTCGCCGACTCACCAGCGCTCGGCATCGCGCACTCGGCACGGGCCCAAAGCTTGTACGTTTGCAGCGGCATGCGTTGCTCTGGCTCACCGCTCTGCCTCGCGGCGTTGTGCTCGGCGCTCGCACCACAGCGGGTAAGTGGGCGAGCCGTCGACTTGGATTCTTGCGCTCACAATCACACTGCAGCACGTAAGGATGAGGCCTGGCGCGGCGTTCGACGAGTTTCGCTCACCAGATTGGCAATCTCAGCGTGTACGTGCGGTTTGACGGCCACTTTTTCTTGCTGAAGTTGCGCCTTACAGGTTGTAAGCTTCTTCTCGCCCATGTTGCTTGCTGTGCCTGACTGCCGAGCGCTCCAGCGGCCCCGGGTACGTCGGAGGCGTCGATGGCTCTGCGCTCACGTTCTCGTTGTCGTTTTCCAGCGGGTACGTTCCGTGCGCGCATCGTTCCGCTTGAGGGCTCACGTTCTTGTTCTCGGGCTTCAGCATGTACGTCGTTGACCGCGTGATTCGTCGCGCCTGACGCTGACGCCACGACCAGCGTCACCCTCGACGGCCACGGCTTCGACAACACGTGCCGCGATTGCGCTTCTTTCGCGTTGTGCGCCGCGGTCATCTCGCACTCCCCCACCAGCGACCTCAAGCTCTTTCTCATCCCCACCGACGTCCCTGGCGCCGAAGTTCTGGTCGAGTTCGATGCACCTCTGGTGGCCAACCAAGGCGCCAGCGCCATCGCGCTCCGTCGCCAGGACGGCCTCACCGTGACGATCTCGGGCGCGCTCAACTTGCCGCGGACCCTTTTCAGCACTGCAGCCTACGCGACTAGCCCCGATGGAAACCTCCGGGCCCTTCTCCTTGTCACCAGCACCCCTGCTCAGACTGGGGTCTTCTTCAGCTCATGCGGCCCGATGGTTCTCAAGTTCAACGGCGGCACAACGCAGAGCGTCTTCACGACCGGCCTCGGTGGTGTGCCGTGCCTGGCTGCGTCGAGCGACCACACGTGCCCGACGACGAGCAACGCGTTCAAGATCATCGTCAACGACGGCGGGACCGAGGCCACCGTCTGCATCAACGGCTGGGAGTCGGGCGATGGCGTGCCGGGCAGCGGCCCCTTCACGCGTCGGCTGTCGGTGTCGTCGTCGGACGACTCGTTCGATCGCGATGAGCTCGAGTACACGTGCTCGTTCGGCTCGGCGACCAACTTGGTGACGGGCCTGGCCAAGTCGTTCAGCTGCACGGCCACGAGCGGCGACACCAAGCTGATCTTTGCCGAGTGCGAGACGCTGTGCCTGGGCACGGCGGTCGAGTGCGCACCGACGCGCAAGCGCGCGCCGCCCGTGACCGCGACGTCGGCGCTCGCGTTCCTGCTGGCGGCGGGCGCCGGCGGCGACCCGCACCTGGTGAGCGCCGAGGGCCTCAAGTTCATCTTCAACGGCATCGCCAACGCCGTGTACGCGCTCTTCACGTCGCCGGTGGTCGACATCAACATGCAGCTGGCGGCGACGGGCCCGACGGAGCGCTACATGACCGAGATGGGCATCGTGTTCCGCGGCAAGAACGTGACGATCACGCCGTGGTTCGGCAAGCGCAAGAGCGAGCTGACCGAGTTCTTCGAGTCGCTCGGCGCCACGGTCGAGTTCCACGGTCCGTCGATGACGGTCGAGTTCTGCAACGACCACGTCGCCACGTTCGCGGCGATGCACACGCTCCACGGCGCCAAGATCAACTACCTCGACGTCGCGATCAGCGTGCCCGGCTGCCACGACGCGTACGGCGGCGCGCTC
>JADMJS010000267.1 GCA_018780435.1 Myxococcales bacterium | reverse complement strand
CGGCTCGGTCCGAAAATCAGCACCCTCCTGGTCGTCCTCGCCCTTCTCGGCTGCTCTCGCGCCGAAGCGCCGGTGCCGCCCGTACAGCCCGCGCCCGTACAGCCCGCGCCCGTACAGCCCGCGCCCGCCCAGGTGCCTGAAGCCAAGGCCGAGAAGGCGCCCGACGCGCCGGCCACCCCCATCGCGCCCTCGAAAGACGCGACCACGGCGGCGACGCCAGCCCCGAAGGAGCCTGAAGCGCCGCCCGAACCGCCGCCGCCATCGCCGCAGGAGCGCCTCGACGCCGCCATCACGGCGATCGAAGCCGTCCCAGCGAGCGCCGACGCGGCCCCGGCGTGCGACCTGCTGTCACGAGAGGCGGTGGAGATCCCCGCGACCCTTGTGACTCGCCACGCGGTCGTGGCGCTCCGATGCAGCGACCTTCGGGCAGCGCTGATGCCGTCGTGTGCGGCGCTCGTCGCCAAGACGGAACGCTGCACGCCGGCCGTGCCCGGCTCGGATGCCCCCGGCGTCGACGACCAGGTCGCGGCGTGTGAGCGCGAGTCCGGCGCACGCCCCGGGCTGCTCGGGATGATGGGCGCCTGCATGACGCGGTCGTGTGACGACTTTGGACCCTGCGTGGGCGCCGCCATCGACGAGATGCGCAAGGCGCCCCTCCTCGACCGACTGCGGACGGCCGTCGAAAAGAAGGACTACCGTGGAGTCTCCTTTGCCTGCGAAGCCGTGATGGCCAAGGCAGATAGCGCGGCCGAACTTCGGAGCGCGTGCCGGGACGCCGCGACGGCGGCACTCGCGGAATGGGGGCCGAAGCTCGAGGCGCGGCGCGCGCTGGGCGGCGACCCGGAGCTCATTTGTTTCGACTACTTGCGGCTCGCGAGCGCCCTCGACGCGCCGGTACGGAGCGCGGCCGTCGACATCTGTACGGAGCTTCGAATCGGCCCGGACCTCGCTGCGACCCGGGCGGCTGTGACTACGGCGCTCGAACGCGGCCGCGGGCTGCCCGCGAGCTGCGAATCCGTCAGCTTGCGGCTCCTGAAGGGGGCGCAGCCCATGGACGGCTCGCTTGCCTCCACGTGGGCACGCACGGAGCTGACATCGCTCGCCACTCTCTGTTATGTGACGCTCGGCCGCGGCGTGCTCTCACGCGGCGGCGACTGTAACCCCGACAAACAGGCCGTGCTCGACGGGATCTCCCGCTTCGGCGTCGACGCCACGGAGCTCGGCCCTCTCCTCGAAATGGCGAGGTCGCGATGTCAGAAGTAATCCCACCCCACACACAGTCACCCGCGCGCGGCGCCGCGAGGCTCCACGTCGAGTCCTTCGAAGTCGGACCACTCGCCTGTAACTGCTCGATCATCGCCGATCTCGAAGCCAAACAAGCCATCGTGGTCGACCCCGGCGGCAACCTGCCACAGATCCGAGACCGCCTCCACGCGCTCGGCGTCCGGGTGGCCTCCATCATCCATACCCACACGCACATCGACCACGTCGGCGCGACCGCCGGCCTTCAACGCGAGACGGGCGCGCATGCCTGCATCCACGAGAAGGACCGTTTCCTCTACGACATGTTACCGGTTCAGGCCGCAATGCTCGGCATCACGATGCCCGAGAAGACCGAGATGGACGGGTCGCTGAACGACGGTCACATACTCCGCGCCGGCGCCTTCGAAGTCGCAGTGCTACATACCCCCGGACATACGCCCGGGAGTGTGTCGTTCCTCGTCCAAGGGCCAGACCGGTCTCACGTCTTCACGGGGGACACACTCTTCAATGGGGGCATCGGCCGTACCGACCTCTGGGGCGGCGACTTCGACCTGATCAAGCGCTCGATACGGGACCGCCTCCTGACCCTGCCCGATGACGCCGTCGTCGTCTGCGGCCACGGCCCGAACACGACGATCGGCGCCG
>JADMJS010000429.1 GCA_018780435.1 Myxococcales bacterium | reverse complement strand
TGGAGGCCCTGTGGGAACTCCCGGGAGGCCCCCCTGACCAGTCGCGTTTCAGAACTCGTTCTGTTCACCAAGTGGTCGACCGTTCATGTTCTGAACAACGCGTCATCCCTCGTCGAGCCCGACGATCGGAATGACCGTGACGCCCGAAAAATCCCGGTCGTGGGTGACGAGCGTGTCACCGCCGCTCACGACGGCGTCAGCGACCTAGAACGCGTCGGGGAGCTTCAGCCGATATTGGATCTGGAGGCGCGCCGCCAAGGCTGCCGTCTGGGCGGCGAGAGTCGACCCCCGAAAGGGCGCCTCCGGTGGCGAAATACAGTGGTAAGACGACGCCCGCGTCGGCTACCCTCCTGAGTGTCCATGACGCCGCCACCTCGAGCTTCGGATGTAATTACGGCGTCTTCGCTCGCGCGTCTTGTGCGGCGTTTCGGCTGGGGACTGTGGATTACCTCGCTCGCGCTCGCGTGCGGCGACGCGGGTGATTCGAGTGAGAGCGCTCCGCCATCAGGGACCGAAACGGAGACCATGACGGCGCTCGCCGACCGGCTCTGCTCTCGGCTTGCCACGCTCGGCTGCATCACCGACCCGACCTTCTCCGGGAGCGCGGGCGCCCACGGGGTGTCCTGTCGGGAGAACTACGAGTCCACGATCGCGGAGGCCATCGTCGCCCAGTGCGGGGCGCAGGCCGCCACAGTCCTGGCGTGCCTCGAAGCCAACCTTCGCTGCCCCGATTCACCTCCACAGAGCCTGAGGGCCGAGGCCCTCGTCGACGCGTTCATGCCCGCCTGCAGCGAGCTGGCCGGTCTCGACGCCTGTATGGCCGCTGCGCCCAGCTACAGTCCAGTCCTCGACTGTACTCCCCTGCCGTCGGCCTCGGACCGAGTGGCGGACTATGATTGGGACGGCGTCCCCGAGGCGCTTACGAACGATGTCGTCGACCGTCGGCTTGAGTGCGTCACGTCGAACGTGACCGAACACATTACCGTCGACATCCCCGCCATCCTTCTGCCAGCCAACTCCGAGAAGCTCACCTGCTTGAACGGCACCTACACAGGTCCGGACATCGCCGTCGTCGGGATGGCTTACGCCTCGGACCCCGCGACCAACCACCACCTCATCGTGAGCGCAATGGGGCCGGCGGACCTGACGGATTTTCCGGATGGTCAGCCCTACGACTGCACCAACATCCAGCGCCCCATGGCGGACCCGCTCTTTCACGGCGTCACCGAGCCGGGCGTCGGACGCATGCTTCGCTCCGGCCAGCGCTACTACACGGAGCTCCACGGGTTGAACCTGCACAGCTACCCGGTCCTCATCAGCGCCAAGTTCGTGCTGCGCCTCACGCCTCTGGACGAGGTGACCGCACTCTCCGCCGCCTACCTCTTCGGCCCAACCGAAGTCCAGGTCCCACCCGGGATCCACCACATCAAATCGGAATGCGTGTGGACCAAAGACGCGTCGGTGCTCAGTGTGGTGCCTCACATGCACCTCCATGGGCTCCGATACGCGCTCGATTATACGAACGCCGAGGGCACCGAGCGCCTCCTGGCGGTCGACCCTTGGCTCGACGAGTACTTCGAGATGGCCGCGCCGCAACGGTCGTGGCGGCTGAACGAGTTCAAGGTCAAAGCGGGGGACGTCTTCACGACTCACTGCACCTGGAACAACCCGTTGGGGCACACCATCCGGAACCCCGAAGAGATGTGCAACACGGAAGGCGCGGTCGTCCCGAGCGACGCAGCGATGAACTGTAGCGGCACGACGACCGTCGTCGTGGATTGATGCGGCAGATGCCCGCGCGGCCCGCGTACGGCACCCAGATGCGCTCCGAGTGGGCTCCATGTCTCCTGTTCAGCGCTCTACTGTGGTCGTGCGCGTCTGACGACGATGCTGACGTCGCCTCGACCGATAGCGCCGCCCCGTCGCTCCCGCCGGCGCCCGTCGAGAACGCGACGTTGCTCTTTCAGGATGTGACGTCGTGGTCGGGTCTCGCCCGCGCCGGCAACGACACGGGTCCGGGCGTGAGCGCCATCGACGTCAACGACGATGGCCTCGACGACGTGCTCTTCTCGTCGGGCCCGGGGCTCGGAGTCTGGCTCAATCGCGGCGACGGGTCGTTCAGCGACCCTCTCCCCGTCACGAGTTCGGGCGGCATGGCCGGGTTCGGAGCTCAGCTCGTCGGTGAGGCGCACCTCGACATGATGGTCGTTCATGGCGACGGGCTCCTCGAACTCTACGAAGGGCTCGGGGACGGGCGTTTTCGACCCATGCCGAGCTTCCCGTCGCCGCCGCGGGCCGGCACCGGCGCCAGCGTTACGTTTGGCGACTTCGACTACTCCGGGCGACTCTCCGTCTTCTTCGCGCGGACCAACTTACCGTGCCCCGAGAGCGGCCGCTTGTCGGACGGCTCGCCTTGCAACGAAAGGACGTCGCCCAGCTCGCTCCCGGCTGCGGCGCCGGTCTACTTCAGCCACACGGAGTCGGGCTTCGTCGATACGACGGCGGCCGCGGGGCTGGCCGCACCGGCACGTCTGCTCGCCGCGATGGCGATCGACGTCAATGGGGACGGACCGCTCGACCTCATCCTCGGGACCGACGGCGGCGTGAGAGACCCCGTCTACCTCTCGAACGGCAAAGGGAGCTTCGTCGAGCGGGGGCTCGAGCTCGGCTTCGAGCGAGGGACGGCTGCGATGGGCCTCGACGCGGCGGACATCGACGGAGATGGCGACATGGAGATCTTCGTCTCGGACCAATTCCCGAGTCGAGGCGGGGTGTTGTGGGAGAAGGGCCCGTCCGGGAGGTACCTGGAGACGGGCGCGAAGCACGGGCTCGGGGAGCTCGAGCAGTATTCGGTCTGGGGTGTTGGCCTTCACGACTTCGACAGCGACGGCGACATCGATCTGATGTGTTGCAGCGGGAGCCCGATGGGCAGCGACGGCACGGCCGTGGGCCAAGAGCGGCTCTACTTCGAGAACGACGGGACCGGGCTCTTTACGCGTCGAACCGCGAACGGGTCAGCGCTCGACCTGGTCTCCGAGGCTCGCGGGATGGCCTTCGCCGACTTCGACGATGACGGCGACATCGATGCGGTCGTGTCGAGCCTTCGCCAGGGCGTACAGCTCCTGCGGAACGACTTGCCGCAGGGCAACGCCGTGAAGCTCCGCCTCGACTATCCCTGGTATGGTCCGGTCGTCGGTGCCGTCGTGACGGTGTCCGCCGGGGCGAAGTCGATTCGCCGCTGGGTGACCGGCACGCCCTCGTTCGGAGGCTCATCGTCGATGACGATCCACGTCGGGATCGGCGGGGCCCCAGCGGCGGACGCGGTCGAGGTCCGGTGGCCCCACGGCGCCACGCAGGTGTTTAGCGAGCCGGTCGCCGCCGGCACGACGGTGACGCTGACGTACGCGCCCTGACGGCTACACGAAGAGGCCGGTCGGCGCCTCGACCAGCTCGATGAGGACGCCTTCGCCGCTCAGCGGCTTCTCCTCGTTGCCCTTCGGGTGGATGAAGCAGACGCGGTGGCCTGCCGCACCGACCCGGATGCCGCCCGGCGCGAAGCGCATGCCCTGCGCGTCGAGCCAACGGACGGCGACTTCGATGTCGTCGACCCAGAGGCCGATGTGGTTCAACGGCGGGAGGTCCACGCGGGGCTTCTTCTCGGGGTCGAGCGGCTGCATGAGGTCCACTTCGATGGCGTGAGGGCCGTGACCGAGCAGGAGGATGTCCTCGTCGACGTTCTCACGTTCGCTGCGGAACTGACCGTGCGGTGCGAGGCCGAGGAGGTCCACCCAGAGCCGCGAGAGCGCGGCCTTGTCGGGCCCGCCGATCGCGATCTGCTGAAGTCCGAGGATACGAAAGGGGCGGCCCTCGCTCGGGATGGACATCTGGTGCTCCTTCTAGGCGAATCGAATGGTACCGAGGACTTAGGGCTCGGTCGACCGAGCCTTTGGCGCTACTTGGTGAGGACGCGACGGGCGCGAAGCTGATAGCCACCGACGATCCCGCCCGGATCTCGGCTGGCCACCTGGACGAAGTAGACCTCGCCTTGACCGGCAAAGCGGATCCCGCTCTCGACCGGGCGATCCGACGGCTGCGCGCCGATGGGAGGGAAGTCCTTCACCGACAGGCGGTTGACGTCGGAGATCTGGATCTGGAGCCGCGCTTCGACGTCGGGGTCGACCACGAGCTCGATGGTACGTCGCTGCGGGTCGGTGACCGGGATCGCGAAGACGTCGACGTCGCCGGGCGTGTCCAGGCTTCCACTCATGAGCTGGCCGATGGCAACGCGCCCCGCTCGCGTACGGTCGTTGTCGGGCTCCTGCGAGAGCCACGGGCGGGCCTCGCGCAGATCGGCGATGAGCTTGTAGTCGCCTCGATGCGCTCCACGAGCAGCGTGGCTGACCG
The DNA here is from genome assembly GCA_018780435.1 of Myxococcales bacterium. Lineage (GTDB taxonomy): Bacteria > Myxococcota_A > UBA9042 > SXOO01. The sequence goes on along the minus strand of JADMJS010000429.1, from coordinate 42,946 downwards.
CGACGAGGTAACTTCCGCGGGCGTCCTGCTCCTCCTCGAAGACGGTGCGGAGGACACCCTCCGAACCCTCGTCGGTGAAGATCGGCGTGGGTTGTTCGCCGTCGAAGCGCGAGAACGCGAGGCGTGGCACGAAGCCATCGCCGGACTCGATGGCGATCTCCCAACGCCTCCCTACCCCGTCGCTAGGGGCTTCGAGGCGGTAGATGTCCACGTCACGCGGCCCTTGCATGTGCCCGTCACCGGTCGTGCCAATGGCGAGCGGGCTGGCGCGGTCCGGGTCATCGTTGGACTCGGTCTCGCCGGGAGACGGGAGCGCCTCGTAGGCCGTCGCCGTGAGCGTGTAGGGCGAATCCGGCTTCTCGGTCGGCGTCGCCTCTCCGGACTTCGACTCTCGAATGGCGATGAAGACCTCGCCGGTGTCGATACGAAAACGCCTCAGACTCTCGGGCTCGCCGATCCCGTCGTAGTCGATGGTGGCGTTGACACGGCCAGTCTCGTCGAGGATCTCAAAGGCGATGTCGATGTCGGCGACCCCGGTGAGATCGACGTCGAGGTAACGCGCGTCTTTCGGGACACGAAGCCGGTAATGGTCGCGGTCCGACTCGAAGGTGGATAGGCGCTTTCCGAGGGCACCAACGAGGCCCACCCCCGGCTCGAGCAGGTTGGCCTTCTTGAGCGTGTCGTTCGGCTCGAGCTCGGCTTCGGCGCGGTTCGCACTCCCCCGCAGGGCATAGACGGCCCACGCCACGGCCGCGATCGCCAGTGGACCCACGACCAAGGCCACCCACCGGAGCCGCCGTTCCCGGCGCACATCGGTGGCGAAACGCGCTTCCTCGCTCGCCGGATCGAGGAGGATGATGTCCGAGGCGCCCGGGAGCGGGGGCGGCTCGGGCATTGGGAACATCACGACCTTCGGCGCACCATCGGGTGGGAGGTCCGGGGGATCGCCGTGCATCCGCGCGTCGGCGTCGGAGACGTTCTGGTCGAATTGCCGAAGCCGCGCCACGAGCTCGGAGTCCATCGCCTCGGGGGCTTCGGGCTCACGAACGATGGGGAGGGAAAACGAAGCGCCTTCGGGATCTTCGAGGCAACCGAGGACCTCGTCCCGCAGTGCGCCGGCCGATGGGAAGCGGTTCTCGGGCTTCTTGGCGAGGGCGCGGAAGATGAGCCGGTCCACGCGGGCCGGAATGCCGGAGTTCGGTCGTGCACGACACGCCGAGGGGATAGGCGCGGTCAGGTGCTGGCGGAGCACGTCGAAGGCGCTGGCGGCGTCGTAGACGTGCTGGTTGACCAGCATGCGGTACGCGAGGCAGCCGAGGGCGTAGACGTCGGCCCGATGGTCGACCTGCTCGCTGCGGATCTGCTCGGGCGCCATGTAGAAAGGCGTGCCGAAGAGGTCGCGATGCGAATGGACGGAGAAGACGTCCTCGACGTTCTTGATCTTGGCCAGACCGAAGTCGAGCACCTTGACGTAGTCGGCGCCGGGAGGATGGCGGAGGATCATGATGTTCTCGGGCTTGAGATCGCGATGGACGATCCCGACCGAGTGGGCTTCTTCGAGCGACTGGCAGACTTGGTCGAGGATGCGCATCGCGCGTCGCCACGGCAGGGCGCCGTCGCGGGACAGGTGGACCTCGAGGTCTTCGCCGTCGAGGTACTCCATCACCAGATAGAAGATCGCGTCCGAGCGGCCGAAGTCGAAGACGCGGACGGTGTGCGCGTTGGCGAGGCGGCTGACCGCACGCGCCTCACGCGTGAAGCGGCTGATGAGCTGCTTCCGAATCATCATGTCTTCATGAAGCAGCTTCATGGCCATGATCTTCTGGAGATGGATCTGCTCCACCTCGTAGACCGTGCCCATGCCGCCGCGCCCGATCAGCCGCCGGATCTTGTAGCGGCCGTCGACGAGCTGGCCGAGATAGCTCGACTCTGTGGTCGAGGCACCTCCGAGCGTTGGCTCCGTCGGTACCCGCGGCGGTTCATTCTGCTTTGTCATTTCTCGCGCATCGTCCGTCGGCGCAGTATCGAAGGGCGCCGCCGTGGCGTCAAACCTGTTCGACGAACCCGCACAGAGCCCGCGAGGCTCAGAGGAGCCCAAAGTCGCCGTGAAGATAGCCGCCGAGCTGATCGATCGATTCGTCTTCGCCCTCGAGATCGAGCACGGCCGGTCCACGCATACGCGGAGCGCGTACCAACGGGACCTCGTCCGCTTCGCCACCTGGCTCGAAGCGCCGGCCCTCGAGGGGGCGCCCCTTCTCCTCGGCGAGCCGCTCGCGACCGCGGACATGGAGTCGTACCGGGCTCACCTTCTCACCGACGGCGGGCTCGACCCGCGCTCGGTCGAACGCGCGCTCAGCGCCATCCGCACCTTCTTTGCGTTCATGCGCGAGGAAGGGCTGATGGACCACGATCCTATGGCGGCGCTGGCCACCCCTCGTCTCGGACGGAAGCTCCCAGACGTGCTGTCAATCGCTGACGTACAAAAAATATTGCTTGCCCCGGGCTCTCCCGACCCCCGAGACCTCCGCGACCGGGCGATGTTCGAGCTGGCCTACGGCTCCGGCCTCCGGGTGAGCGAGCTCGTTGGCTTACCAGCCGATGGTCTCCACCTCGATCGCGGCTTCGTCAGCGTCATCGGCAAAGGCGACAAACAACGCCTCGTTCCCTTCGGCCAAGAAGCGCACCGCGCGCTCCTCACGTGGCTCGGCTATGGGCGGCCGGAGTGGGCGGGTCGAGGGGGGAAGAAGCCGTCGAGCGCGGTGTTCATAACCGATCGCGGCAAGCCCATGACACGACAGGGTTTTTGGAAGCGCCTCAAGCAGTGGGCCCTGGTCGCCGGCGTGTACCGGCGGGTCACGCCTCACACGCTTCGGCACTCGTTCGCGACGCATCTGCTGATGGGTGGCGCCGACTTGCGGACGGTTCAGACGCTCCTCGGGCACGCCGACATCGCCACGACGGAGATCTACACGCACATCGACCGCTCCGAGCTACGTCGCATGTACGACCGGTGCCATCCGAGGGCTTCGGAGCTCCCATCGTAGCGACCGGGCGCGCCAAAGCGCGTCAGTTGTGGTCTACTTACGCCAGGAGCGCAGCATGACCGAGTCCGCCCACATCCTCGTCGTCGATGACGAAGTCTCACTTCGGGAGTTCCTCGAGATCTTCCTCGAAGAGCAGGGGTACGTGGTGTCGACCGCGACGGGCCCGAAGGAGGCGCTCACCCGCCTCGAAGGTGGCGACATCGACGTCGTCATGAGCGACCTCAAGATGCCAGGTCCGATGGACGGCATCGGCCTGCTCGAAGCGATCAAGCAGAAACACGGCGACGTCGAAGTCATCATGATGACGGCGTTCTCGACGGCCGAGACCGCCATCCGGGCCATGAAGCTCGGCGCCCACGACTATCTGATCAAGCCCTTCAAGGTGGATGAAGTCGCGGTCGTCATCGAGAAGGCGGTGGAGAAGCGTCAGCTCGCGCTCGAGAACCGACGTCTTCGACATGCGCTCGCGGACCGCTACCGCTTCGACAACATCGTGGGCAAGAGCCGCGCCATCAAAGAGGTCTTCGGCCTCATCGAACGGGTGGCACCGATGAAGACGTCGGTCCTCGTGAACGGGGAGACTGGGACCGGCAAGGAGCTGGTCGCCAAGGCCTTGCACTTCAACAGCCCGCGGCGCGACCGACCCTTCGTCGCGGTGAACTGCGGCGCCATCCCCGCAGAGCTGATGGAGAGCGAGCTCTTCGGGCACCTCAAGGGCAGCTTCACGGGCGCTTTCGCGAACAAGAAGGGGCTCTTCGAGGAGGCCCATGGCGGCACGCTCTTCCTGGACGAGATCGGGGAGCTGTCACTGGCGCTGCAGGTGAAGCTCCTGCGGGTCCTGCAGGAGCGACGGGTCAAGCCCATCGGTAGCACGCGCGAGATGGACGTCGACGTCCGCATCGTGGCGGCGACGAACCGCAACCTGGACAAGGAGGTCAAGGAGGAGCGCTTCCGCCAAGACCTCTACTACCGGCTCAACGTGGTTCAGATCGTCATCCCGCCCCTGCGTGAACGCCGCGACGACATCCCGCTGCTCGTTCAGCACTTCGTCGCCAAGTTCGCAGACGAGATCGGGGCCCGCATTCGCGGAGTCGACCGCGCCGCGATGGACGCCCTCACCGCGTACCCCTTCCCGGGCAACGTCCGCGAACTCGAGAACGTGGTCGAGCGGGCTGTCACCTTCGCATCGTCCGATCTGGTCACTACAGACGCCCTGCCCCCCCACATCTTGGCGCAGGGGAGCCCGCTAATGCCGACGGCGTCCGCCGACATACCCGAGGGCGGAATGAACCTCGAAGTCATGCTAGAAGACCTGGAGAAGCGCTACCTCGTGCGGGCGCTGGAGCTTTCGGGGGGCGTCAGAACGGAAGCCGCCAAGCTGCTGGGAATGAGCTTCCGCAGCATTCGATACAAGCTCGACAAGTACGACATCGCAAAGGATACCGGGGACTTACAATCATGAGAGACTATCTCGGCGGCTACTTGAATCAGAGTGGCGCCATCGACTCGTCCATGCGTGCCCGCATGGCGCAGAGCGGCCTGACGCGACGCGGCCGCAAACGCACCAAGATCATCGCCACGCTCGGCCCAGCGACCGACAGCGAAGAGGTCCTGACCGCCCTCTGCCACGCAGGCATGAACGTCGCGCGCCTCAACATGAGCCACGGCGATCTCGAACACCAAAACATGCGCTTGCAGCTCGTGCGGCGCGTGAGCGAGTTGACCGACCGGCCTCTCGCGGTGTTGGCCGACCTCCAAGGGCCGAAGATTCGCCTCGGCGACTTCGAAGCGGGGAAGCACCTAGAGTGGCGTGAGGGCGACCTCGTCGTCATTACCACGAGCCCGCTGCCCATCGGCACAACGTCCCGGATCGGCACGTCTTACGAGCACTTGCACCTCGACGTCAAGCCTGGCGACTCACTCCTCGTGGACGACGGCAAGCTGCGCCTGATGGTCGACCGGGTCGAGGGCCGCGACATTCACACGCGCGTCGCGGTCGGTGGGCCGGTCTCAAGTCGCAAGGGCATCAACCTGCCGGGCGTCCGTGTTTCGGCGCCGGCGCTCACGGAGAAGGACCGAGCCGACCTCGAGTGGGCGCTCACGTCGGGCGTCGACTACATCGCGCTCAGCTTCGTGCGCAGCGCGGAAGACGTGCGGGCAGTGCGTCGGCACATGAGCCGCGCTGGCATGAAGCTGCCGGTCATCGCCAAGATCGAGCGCCCGGAGGCCGTCGTCGCTATCGAGGAGATCCTGGCGGAGTGCGACGGGATCATGGTGGCTCGCGGAGACCTGGGCATCGAGATCAGCACCGAGCGGCTGCCCGTCATCCAAAAGCACCTCATCGCGCGCGCAAACGCCCACGGCAAACTGGTCATCACGGCGACGCAAATGCTGGAGTCGATGATCACCTCACCGGTGCCGACCCGCGCGGAATCGAGCGACGTCGCCAACGCCATCTTCGACGGCAGCGATGCGATCATGCTGTCGGCCGAGACCTCGGTCGGACAGTATCCGGTGCAAGCGGTCAGCGAGATGCTACGCATCGCAGTAGAGGCCGAGAACTGCCCCTTCATGCCGATGTCCCAGCTCGACGACTCGCTGCTCGGCGCCGACGCCGTCAGCCTCGCCGTCACGCAGGCCGCGGCGCTCTTGGCGGAGAAGCTCGACGCGGCGGGTATGGTGGTCTTCAGCTCCGGCAACGACCGCCCGGAGCTCCTGAGCGAGCGGCGCGCGCGACGACCGGTCGTCGTGCTCTGTCACGATGAGACCACGTGGCGCCGCCTGTCCATGTACTGGGGCGTGGTGCCATTGCGCCTGCCGTGCTCCCCGACCGCACCGGATCTCGTGGAACGGTCGCTCGCTGAGTCCATTCGGCAGGGCTTGTTTCAGCCGGAAGACCTGGTGGTCGTCGTTCAGGGCGCGGGCAGCGACGAAGCGCCGGTCTTGAGGGTCGTTCGGATCTGATCCGCACCGTGCCGCTTCCCGCTCCCGTCCGTTCGGCGGCCGAGTTCGCGTTCCGAACGGCCGGGGCACGATTTCGTTCCTCGAAGCGCGTCACGCGGTGGGTCTTCGGACTGGAGCTGACGTCGCGCGAGCGGCCGGTCCTCTGGGATCTCGCGCTCCTCGCGCTCCGGGCCGAGCTGCCGCGGGCTATAGGCGACGTACGGCGGGTCTTGGAAGTCGGTACGGGCGAGGTCGGCGTGCTGAGCCTCGTGGTGGCGCGCGCCCTCCCGTCGCTCGACGTACACGCGGTCGATGTGAATCCTCAGTTCGTCGATTGCGCGCACGAGAACGCCGTCCAGAACGGCGCCCAGGTGCGGTTCTTCGTGAGCGATCTCTTCAGCGACGTCACTGGCCGCTACGACGTCATCTTCTCGGCGCCGCCGTACGTGCCGCGCGCTTGGGGCGACGCGCACCGTCACCGCGGGGGGGATCCCGAGTGCGTCTGGGATGGCGGTGAAGACGGCCTCGACGTCGTACGTCGGCTCGCGACGGACGCGCCGGCGCACCTCGCGCCGGGTGGCCGCCTCCTCATCGCCACGAGCGACTTCTACCATCGCCCCGACGAAGTGCGCCCCGCCTTCGAGGGCTACCACGTCGAGAGCCGTCGCCCGAGCGCGTGGAACCCGACCCGGCTTTGGGTGCTCACGCGAGCGCCTTCGGGAGACCCGAGATGAACCTGGATCCCCGCGAGCGCCTGCGCCGCACCTTTGGTCCCTTTTTAGGCCGCTTCGGACGCCTGAACGCCGTTCAGGAGGCTGCCGCGCCGCTGCTCCTCGACGGGAAGTCCGCCGTCATCGCCGCACCGACGGCCAGTGGCAAGACGGAGGCGGCGGTGGTCCCGCTCATCGAGCGCTGGGTACCGGCCGATTGCACGAGCCTGAAGCTGCTCTACGTCGTCCCGACGCGCGCGCTGGTCAACGATCTCGTTCGGCGCCTCGAAGGCCCTCTCGCATCGCTGCGTATCTCGCTGGTCGCCAAGACCGGCGACATCCCGACCTTCAAGGCCAAGGAGCAGCCGGCGGTCCTCATCACGACACCCGAGAGCCTCGATTCCCTCCTCTGCCGGCGGCGCGGTCTCTTCGACCAGCTCACGTGTATGGTCCTCGACGAGGTGCATCTCATCGACGGGACGGCACGCGGGGATCAGCTCCAGGTCTTGCTTCGGCGCCTGCCGGACGTTCAGCGGGTCGTCCTGTCTGCCACGGTCGCCGACCCGCAGCGCCTCGTAGAGCGTTACGCCGGTCATGGCGCCGTCATCGTGAACACCGGTGAAGCGCGGCCCATCGACCTCAAGCTCGTCAAGGACGTGAAGGACGTCATCGAGCGCCTGCGGTCCGTAGGGCGGATCAAAGCGTTGTGGTTCTGCAACACGCGCGCGGGCGTCGAGGAGGTCGCCGCGGGACTCGCTGCGATCTGGCCGCGCGACCGCATCGTCGCCCACCACGGCAGCCTCGAGCGCTCGAACCGTCGTGAAAGCGAAGCCGCGCTCCGGGATTGGACCTGGGGCATCTGCGTCGCGACGATGACTTTGGAGGTCGGTGTCGACATCGGCGACGTCGACGCCGTGGTGCTCGATGGGCCGCCTCGAACCGTGTCGGCGTTCGTGCAACGCGTGGGGCGAGGCAGCCGCCGCGAGGGCCGGGTGACCGCGATCGGGCTGTGCCGCGAGGAGGACGACGAGCAGGCTTTCGAGCTGCTCGCGAGCCTCGCCGCGGAGGGGCGTATCGAGCCCATCGAGACCTTGCCGGACCCGAGCGTCGCCGTTCAGCAGATCCTGAGCCTCGTCTACGGGACCCCGAAGGGCGTGTCCCGAGAGAGCCTCGGCCCGATCCTCGAGCCCGTTGTCGACAGCGTCGCGCTCTCCATGGTGCTCACTCACCTCGAGGACCAGGGCTGGATCGAGCTGGGCCGCGGGCTCGTTCGAGCCACCACCAAGACGATGGATATGGGCGAGAAGGGCCGGATCCACAGCAACATCCCGAACGTGGCCGAGAAGGTGCTGAAGGACGCGCGAACCGGAAAGGCCATCGGCTCGTCACTCGTGCAGGTCGAGGTCGGTCAGCTCGTGGTCATCGGCGGGCGCACGCGGAAGGTCGTGGGCGTCGACGCGGGCTCGGTCTCGCTCGACTCCGCCGACGGGCCCGCCGGCCGGACGACCTTCGCTCAACGGCGACGCGGCGGGGCCTTCTCCTGGCTCTTACCCGACGTGCTGCGCACGTAAGGACTCGGTCGCAAATAAGTAGTTCGGTTTGCCTCGCGCCGCATCCCCGCCCGGCTCGTTCCAAGTCCTCGAAATACGGGGAGTATGTCTTCGGACTCGGCCCGAGCCGGGCGGGGCGCGGCGCGGTCAACCCTCCCACTTATTTACGACCGAGCCCTAACGACTCGCTATCGCTGGACCGGCTTGAAGAGCTGGCGGCCCTCGCGATGAATCACGAGCGTGACCACTGGACTCTCGCTCATTCGCGACAGGGCGGCCTGTAGCGCTTCCGCGTTGGGCGTCGGGGACTGACCCAGCTTCTGGATGACGTCGCCGACCTGGAGGCCGGCTCTTTCGGCGGGGCTGCCGGGGATGACTTCGGTGACGACGACGCCCTCGCCGACTTCGGCGCCGTATTTCGCCTGCAGCTCGGGCGTGAGCGTTGCGATGCCCACGCCCAACTGGCCTTGGCCGAGCGCTTTGGGCTTTGGCGGCGTGGCTACAGACGTGCGTTGGTCGAGCGCGCTCAACGTCACAGGGACTTGGATAGGCTTGCTTTCGCGGATCACTTCGACGGGGACGGTGCGACCGACCCCCGCGTTGGACGAGAGCCAACGCAGCTCGCGCGAGCTCCCGACCGGCTTCCCATCGAAGCGGACGATGACGTCGCCGGCCTGGATCTTGGCCTTCCCGGCGGGGCCGTTCGGCACGACCTCCGTCACGAGGGAACCGCGGGCATCGGCGAGCCCGAGCCCAGAGACCATGGTGGCGTCAATGTCTTGGATGAGGATGCCGAGCATTGAGCGGCGCACCTCGCCGTGCTCTTTGAGCTGCGGGAGGATGGTCTTGACCATGTTGATGGGGACGGAGAACGCGAGGCCCTGACCGGCGCGATTGATCGCGGTGTTCACCCCGACCACCTCGCCTCGCATGTTGATGAGCGGGCCGCCCGAGTTGCCCGGGTTGATGCTGGCGTCCGTCTGGATGAAGTCCTCGTAGAGGCCGACGTTCCCTTCCGGGGCGACGTTGGCGCGGCCTTTGGCGCTCACGATGCCGGCCGTGACCGAGTGCGAGAGGCCGAAGGGGTTGCCGATGGCGATGACCCAGTCACCGATGTCGAGGCGATCCGAGTCGCCGAGCGGCGCCACCGTCAAGCGCTCCTCGGGCTCGAACTTCACGAGCGCGATGTCGGTCTGGGGATCCATGCCGACGACCCGGGCGTCGTACTGGCGGTCGTTGCTCAAGCGCACTCGAATCCGCCCCTCGGAGACCACGTGGTTGTTGGTCACCACCCACCCATCTTCGTGGATGATGAAGCCGGTCCCGAGGCCCTGTACCTCGTGGCGGTGGTTATTGCGCCCGCCTCGCTGCTCCTTCTCGACGCTGATGAAGACCACGGCGGGCGCCAAGTCTTTCACGAGCGATTTGAAGGACATACGGGCGCGATCGTCGTCGGGCGTCATCGCGACCGTGGTGTTCGTCCGCTCGGTCCAAAGACGGTCGGCGTGCGCGACTTCAGTCCCGCCGAGGAGTGCCCCTGTGGCCACCGAACCACCGATCAAGAGAAGGAGCGCGGCAGCTCGACTCGAAAAGCGACCTGGCGTGAACGACTTCAAGGCAAACCTCGTTGGTGGAGAATGCGTCGCGAGCCACGGCTCGCCTCGCTCCTGTCCAAACCCGAGCCCTAACGACGCTATTCCGAACAGCGGGCTGCGGCATCAATCCGAGGTGCATGGCGCCCGAGCGGCGTCGCCCTCGTATTCGACGACGAGCTCCCATGCGCCGAGATCGGCGTCGGCGGGGATGACCACCGCGGCTGAGAAGGCGCCGTGCGAGTCGGTGCGGGCGGTGGCGAGCACGTGCGCGATGGCGTTCGTGGCCGGGTCAATGAGGCTGATGCGAACGGGCACACCGGCGACGGGGCCTGACTCGGCGGCGACGTGGCCGACCACTCGGAGGGGATCGCCGCGGTAGAGCCGAGACGCCACCGGCTGTAAGTCGATGTGGGTCGGCTCACGCGGGTCTTCCGGTGCGGCGACATGGCGCGCGGCGGCGGGAACGACCGGCCGTCGGCGTCCGCCGCCTCGGGCGGGACCGGGGCGCCCCGCTCGTGGGAGGGCTGCGGGTAGTCCCCGAAGCCCGTCGGGCGCTGGGCCGCCGTCCGTGCTCGGCTCGGTAGCGCCGTCGGGGCTGGTCGCCTGTTGGCTATATGCCGCGCGGAAAGCCTCAGGAAAGCCGAAGGGATCACGCGCCGGGTTGGTGGCGTGGCGGCTCTTCTCGGCCGCGTTTCGTACGTTCATGCCTTCGGCGCCACCGCCGAGGTCGATGCGGATCCAGCCGGTGCCCGGCACCCATGACTCGACGAAGGTGTGCGCTTCGTTCGAGACGAACCGCGATGGGATCCCGAGGCCTTGTGCCGTGATCACGAAGGCGTAGGCGCGGTGGCGGCAGACGCCTTTCTTACCCAGCGCGAGGTCGAGGTAGACGTTCCCGCCGGACTTACCGAGCTTGCCGGTCTCGAAGTCGCGGAACCAGTAGACGAGCTTCTGCAGTGCGGCGGTGTAGCCATCGGCGGGCGAGACACCAATCGCATCGAGGACGCGCTCGACGGGCTTTCGGAGCTCCCGAGGGAGGACCGGCTTCAGCTCCTCCGGGACGTCATCGACCGTCACGGCAGGCGAGAGTGTGTACTCGAACCAGGAGCTCGGGGCGTCCATCACGAAGTTGATTCGGACGCGCTTCGCGGGGCCGTCGCCGTCGCGCATGGCGACGAAGTAGTTGTCGGCGCCGTCCTTCGAGAAAGCGACATCGACCCGCGGGATGGTCTCGTAGCTGAGTACACGAGACTCCGGCGAGATCGAAGGAAGCGGGACCGGGATCTCCGGCTGTAGTTCGAGAAGTACGGAGCCGAAGAAGACCTCTCGGCCGATGCCGGCCGAGTTACCGACGACCGCGATCTCCTGCAGCGTCGGGTCATTGATGGAAAGCGTACCGTCTGGCAGCACCCGGTCTTTGGCGTTGTTCCGCTTGAAGGGGATGGGGTCGGGGTCGAAGACGGCGTGATAGGTCAGCCAGGGCTCTCGGTCGGTCACGCGGTCGGGGCGATAGGCGCCGTCAAGGTTTTGAAGGGTGCCTGGCTGCGGCTTGGTCCCTGCCGGCGCCGAGCGATAGAGCAGGTCTTCGCCCGTGCCCTGCAGGGTGGCGGCGGGCGCCTTGAGGCTCTGATCGCCGACCTGGATACTCGCGGGCAGCTCCGTGGCGCCGTCGCCGGTCTCATAGACGAAGACCGGGCTCGACGAGGGCGCCGCCATGAGCCCTTCGGGTTCGGGGATAGGCTCGTGCAGGACGACGGCTGGCCCGGGCGGGGCCGCGATAGCGACGACGCCGGACAAGGCGAGGGCGGCCGTTAGGACCAGCGATACCGGCGAGAGGAGGAAGCGGCGCACGGCCGGAGTGTGCCGGTCGGGCTGGCCCGTGTCACGGCGGCCGTGGGACCAATCGCATGGAGCCAATGGCCGGGGAGAGGGAGCCGAGCCGGACGACGGCGTCACGCCGTAGCGAGGCCGAGCTCCTGGAGCGGGTCGCCGGTCCAGAGGCGCCCCCGGAGCATGTGGCTCACCATCAGGAGATCGCACGCGAACGACCAGAGCGGGTACTTGAACGTGGCGGGGCGGTTCTTCTCGATGACGAAGTGCCCGAACCACGCGTTGGCGTAGGCGAAGACCACGCCTGCGGGGAAGGCCACGGGCGAGGCGAGCGACGGGATGACGATCATGGCCGCGATGTTCTCAAGGCGCGGTCGTTCGCCTTCGCCAGCCTTGAGCCCGTGCCCGAGCGCGAGCGCGAAGCCACCGAGCGCGAGTGGGAAGTAGACGGGGTTCAAGGCCGCGCTGATGCCGAGGCTCGTCATCCAGCCCGTGCTACCGACGAAGTGAAGCCACCGGGAGCGGGGATCACGGTGCTCGTGGAGGTAGTGCTTCCAAAATTCGTCGAAGGTGGTGATGCGGTCGCTCATGGCGCGACGCTACCACGACTCGCACGCGGTCGTGCAGGGGGCTATGGCTCGGCGAGACGCCGCAGCCCGTACCGCTGTCGCACAAGTTCGCGTCGGAGCGACCGCTCGCGCATCTGCCGACCGCGGGTGCCGAGCCGCGCGAGCTCGGGTGCCAAGGCGACGGCCACGTCGGTCTGCAGCGCCTCACGTTCATCGAAGGTGAGCCGCTCCTCGAAGAGGTCGGCGATCCGATCGTCGATGTCCGCGTCGAAGGCGTCGCCCTGCCCCTCCTCGAGCTCGCTGGCGACCTGCACGTAGACGTCAGGTCGGCGGCGCGTGGGATCGCCGTCGGTGTCGGCGAACGCGCGGAGCATCTGCGCCAGCGGTGCGTCCGTCGCGGGCGGGGGCGGGCTCATCGGGGCGACGGCGATAGCCGCGGGAGCGCTCTTGGCGAGCAGCAGCTCGACGCTCGGAGCCAGCCGGACCAACGACTTCGTGACGCGTTTGCCGTGTTTGCTGGCGTCGGTGGCGAGACAGCGCGCCAAGGCGTCCACGACGAGTGAGGCGGGGTACCCCGCGTGGTACCAGCGCTCGACGACCGCGTGGTCGGCGCCGGAGAGGTAGAGGCCGACGCCCCTCAGCTCACGCCAGGCGCCTTCGATGGCTCCGAGGTAGTCGAGCCCCGCGTCATCGAGGTCTGGCATGCGTGGTGTCGACTCGTCCGGTGAGAGAGACGTAGCGGCGGAGTCGGGGGCCCGTGGCGGTTCCGAGAGGGCTCCGCAGCGACCAGGGCGCTATGGCGGGAGCCCCGGCGCACGTGCTGAGGTGTGCGACACGCCAGTGGCGAGTCGCTACACGTCGAGGTTCATCACGTTGAGCGCGTTCGACACGATGAACTCGCGACGCGGATCGACGTCGTCGCCCATCAGGATCTCGAAGATCCCGTCGGCCTGAAGCTGGTCGTCGATGCGAACCTGCAAGAGGCGGCGGTTCTGCGGGTTCATGGTCGTGTCCCAGAGCTGCTCCGGGTTCATCTCGCCGAGGCCCTTGTAGCGGGTGATGGCGAGGCCCTTCTTGGCCCTCAAGTCGACCGCTTCGAGGAGCTCGACCGGGTCGTGAACCTGCGTGCCCGTCTCGCTGTCCTCCGACGCGAAGACGAAGGGGAGCGGCGTCCCGCTGTCGCCGGACGCGTTCCGGAACTGGTCGAAGAGGCGCTGGAGCTCCTTGAGGTCGGCACCGAGGGTGTCCTTGTCGAGGCGCGACATGCGGAGTGCGCCGCCGACGCGGGTCTCGAGCGTGACGGAGAAGCCACCCCCCTCCACCTCATGGATGGGCCAGTCGAGGCTGGCGAACTCAAGGTGCCGACTCGCCAGGAAGTCCTTGGCCCGGGCCAGCTCCGCCTCAAGTACGCTGCGGTCGGTGAGGGTCGCTTCGGTGATCGTCGCGCCGGCGATCCAGGAGAGCACGACGCGCATGTCCATCCGGCGACCGACCCGCTCAAGGAGCTGACGGAAGCGGCGGGCGCCGCGGAGGTGCTGGAGGAGCTGGTCGGTGTCGATGACCCGCGACCCGGCGCGGAACTGGGCGCCGCGCGTGCCCTGTTCGAAGAGGTACTCCGTGAGGGCGTCGTCGTCCTTCAGGTACTTCTCGCTCTTGCCGCGCTTGACCTTGTAGAGCGGCGGCTGGGCCAGGTAGATGTGCCCGCGTGCCACGATCTCGTGGTACTGCCGGAAGAAGAAGGTCAGCAGCAGGGTGCGGATGTGGGCGCCGTCGACGTCGGCGTCCGTCATGATGATGATGCGGTGGTAGCGCAGCTTGGCGATGTCGTAGTGTTCGTCACCGACGCCGCAGCCGAGGGCCGTGATGAGGGTGCCGATCTCGCCCGACGCCAGCATGCGGTCGAGACGGGCGCGCCAGACGTTCAGGATCTTGCCGCGGAGCGGGAGGATCGCCTGCGTGCGGCGGTCACGAGCCTGCTTGGCGCTGCCACCGGCGGAGTCGCCCTCGACCAGGTAGATCTCGGACTCGGCCGGATCGCGCGACTGGCAGTCGGCCAGCTTGCCGGGGAGGGTCGCCGCGTCGAGGACGCCCTTTCGCCGAATGAGGTCACGCGCCTTGCGGGCGGCTTCACGCGCCCGAGCGGCGTCGCATGCCTTGCCGACGATCGCCTTGGCCGACTGCGGGTTCTCCATCAGCCACTCTTGGAGTCGTTCCGAGGTGATGGACTCCGTGACCGCGCGCGCTTCGCTCGAGACCAGCTTCTCTTTGGTCTGGCTGGAGAACTTCGGGTCGGGGAGCTTCACCGAGATGACCGCAACGAGGCCCTCGCGGATGTCTTCGCCCGACAGCTCGACGTCCTTCTTGAGGAGGTTCTCCTTGGTCGCGTATTCGGTCATCACGCGCGTGAGGCCGGCGCGGAACCCAGTGAGGTGGGTGCCACCGTCCTTGTTGCGGATGTTGTTGGTGAAGCAGGCGATCTGCTCTTGATAGGCCTGGGTCCACTGGAGCGCGACGCTCACCGAGACGCCGTCTTTGCTGGACTCGAAGGCCACGACGTCTTGATGGACGGGCTGCTTCGACTTCGACAGGTGCGATACGAAGAGCGAGATCCCGCCCTCGTAGTGGAAGACGAGCTGCTTGCCGCCGTCGCGTTCGTCGGCGAGCTCGATGCGGAGGCCCTTGTTCAAATAGGCCATCTCGCGGAGCCGCGTCGAGATCGTGTCGAAGTTGAACTCGGTGATCGCGAACATGATGGCGTCGGGCTTGAAGTGCACCTGAGTGCCCGTGCGATCGGTCTCGCCCACGACGCTGAGCGGGCTCATGGGCTTGCCACGCTCGAACCACATCTCGTGGATCTTGCCTTCACGGCAGATGGTCAGGTCGAGGCGCTCCGACAGGGCGTTCACGACGGAGACCCCGACGCCGTGGAGGCCGCCGGAGACTTTGTAGCTGTTCTGGTCGAACTTGCCGCCCGCGTGGAGCTCGGTCATGACGATCTCGGCCGCCGAGCGCTCGCCGTCCTCGTGGATGCCGACCGGGATGCCACGACCGTCATCACGGACCGTGATCGAATTGTCGGTGTGGATCGTGACGTTGACCACATTGCAGTAGCCCGCGAGCGCCTCGTCGACCGAGTTGTCGACGACCTCGAAGACCATGTGGTGAAGCCCGGAGCCGTCGTCGGTGTCGCCGATGTACATGCCCGGTCGCTTGCGAACCGCTTCGAGTCCTTTCAGGACCTGAATGCTGCTGGCGTCGTAATCGGCGGCACCGCGCTGCGCGGCGGTCTCAGTAGTGGCTTCCGGTTCGCTCACGTTGGCTTCTCCGCTCTCGAAGGCCCTGACGGGACTTCTGGATGGGACGTCTGGATGCCCGGATAGGGCGTGTCCTCCCCGCTTGGGGGGCCGGGACTCTACCACTGAACGGATGAGAGTGGAACGTTCAACCGCGGCGCGCGCGTGATCTCCTGGCGGGCGGCCGCCGGACCCTCTCGACGCCGCCGCCCCCTCTCGACGCCGCCCACCCCGGCCCGTATCCTCCGGCGCGCCGCGCATCCTGCGTCGTCCGGAGGTCCTCGTGCGCTACGTCCTCGTACTCGCTTCACTTGCTCTCGTCGCGTGCTCCGAAGACGTCCCCGAGATGACGGCCGCCGCCGACACCGCCACCGACTCGGACCAACCCAACGACGCCGCGGGCGAGCTGCCTGTCGGTCTCGAGGTTGTCGTAGTGACCGAACACCCGGGCCTCCTCGCGGCGGCAGCGGACCTCGTCGACGTCGCCGCCACGCAACCCGCGTGGGCCGGTGGGGCGGTCGTCTCGGAGCCCGGGGATCGCTACGCCGTCGTGGTCACCGTCGCGGCCGGGTCGGGGCCCGACGACCAGGGCTACCGACTGACCACGCGGGCGAGCGGCCTCCCCGGGGTCGAGGTGGTCGCGAACACGCCCGTCGGCGCCATGAATGGCCTTTACCAAATCGCGCAGGACCTCGGCGCTCTCTGGATCCACCCGGAAGAGGAGCACGTCGTCGCGCGACCGATGCCGACCTACCCGGGCGACTGGACGACGCCACGCTACGACCGGCGCGGCTTCCACGAGCACACGCAACACCCCATTCCTATGAGCGATTACCTGCTCCGCCCGACCGTGGGCGACCATCGGGAGCGGGTCTCGCGCTACCTGCGCTGGATGGCGCGTAACCGCCAGAACGTCCTCTTCTTCCACGCCTTGAAGACCCTCGACCTCACGACCTGGGTCCCCGCGATGAAGGCGATCACCGCGGAGGCGGCCGGTTACGGCATCGACATGGGCGCCGTCATCGGATTCGCCGACGAACAGCAGCACGCGTTCAAGCTCATCGAGACCGGCGCCACGGCGGACGAGGCGGACGAGGACATCCGTGCCGGCCTCGACGCCGTGCTCGCGTCGGGCCTCCAGCTCATCGGCTTCCAGATCGGGACCAGCGAGTTCACCAAGCCCGCCGACGCGGAAGTGCTGCGTTGGCTCGACGTCGCGACGTCACACGTCCGAGACGCCCACCCCGGCGTGCGACCCTACGCCTGGATCCACATCACCTGCTCGCTCCTCGCCGAGGACGGCGGCAAGTTCTTCCACCTGCCGCTACAGGCCGATTCGAGCCTCGGCGCCTTCGTCCACACGACGATGTTCTACACCCTCAGCGACCCGGCACCGGTCTACGACTGCGAGGACTTCACGCACCAGGTCGCGTTCATCGACGCGGCGGAGGCGGACCGAGAGCTCGTCTTCTTCCCGGAGACCGCGTGGTGGCTCGGCTTCGACAACAATGTCCCGCTGGTCCTGCCCATCACGGGCCTGTCTCGTGAGCGCGACATGGCCACGCTCGATGCGCGCCCGGACGACGGCGGGCGGGTCACGGGGCACGTGACCTTCACGTCCGGTCGCGAATGGACCTATTGGCAGTACGATCACTTTCTCACGAGAGCCACTTGGCGTACGGAGACCTGGGAGCAATACCTCGACGCGACGGCGCCGCTCTTCGGCTCCAAAGGCGCTGCGGCCGCGGGCGTCGTGAAAGCCGTGACCGCGCTTCAGGAGAAGCTGCTGTATCAGGACAACCCCGAGGCCATCTTCTACCTCGCTGGCGAGCTCACTCAGGATGAGGTGGGTGCGCAGATCGGGATCCTCGCACGTCGCCCGAAGATCGCGTTCAAAGACGTCTGGGAGTACGACAAGGCGACCTATGACGCCTGGAAGATCCGGGACTTGGATCGCCTCACGCAGTTTCGGGCGGAGGTCGCGGCGGCACTCGACGGCATGCCACCGGCCGCCGATGGCGAGCCGACGCTCCTGACCGAGCTGCGGCGCAGCTACACGTTGCTTCTCGACCGCGTCGCTCACACCGTCGTGCTCTACGGCGCGATCGGCGACATTCGGGCCAAGGACCGCCCGGCGGCCGATGCCAAGCTCGCGGAGGCGAGGGCCATCACAGAGGAGGTCAAGGCGATCGTCGCGGCGACGGAGTCCGAGATCTACCGGGATCCGTTGAACATTCTGGCCGAACCGAAGCCCGAGACGCTCACCGCCTACCCCATCGGCTACCTCGCCGAGACCCGCACGGCCTTCTTCTGGTCGCGGCGCGACGACCAGCTCGCCGATCTCATCGACCTCGCGTTCGCCGCCGACGACGAGGGCTGGCCTGAGCCCGCGCCCCAGTCCGTCTACCGCACCGAAGGCGAAGCGGTCTTGCTCACAAAGCCGGCGAGCGAGCTCGGGAGCAGCATTCTGGCGTCCTTCATCCCGCCGCTGCTCCTCGGAGTCACCCTCGACGCCGTGACCGACGGCGCCAAGGGCCACATGGACATCGGTGAAGACGCGAACGGCAACGAGCTCCCCGACGGCGCCACCGTGACGCGCTTCGAGGGCAGCGTCGCGGCCGGGCGCCTCGACGCGGCGGCCGAGCGCCTCGAGCTCGATGTCCGGGACTCGTCGAGCAAGGTCATCGCGACGATGGTCCTCGTCGCCCCCCGCTTCTCGTTTGCCCTCGACGGCAGTGGCAAACTCGGCAGTGGCAAACTCGGCAGCGGCAAACTCGGCGCCGGCGAGCTCGCCGCCGACTTCGAGACCAAGCCGCTCATCGATGCGGTCATCGCCAACGCGGGCATCGACCGCGCCGGAATCGAGTCGCTCGTGAAGAGCATCTTCGAGCTCCCCGCCGAGGAGCCGCTCCCGGCGCTACTACCCGTCATCTTCGCGGTGGACCCCGGGGCGCCGGTCGACCCGTAGCTCGCTTCCGAGTCGACATGCCTACTTGTGCTAGCCCGGTATGAGCCCTCTGGACGCTCGCGCGGCGGGGCGTTCCGTCACGCTCGTCTCATATTGACACCAGTGATACTTCGGGCCTAAACTTTTACGCTTCTTCGACACCGCCGCGCCCCTCTGTGGCGGCCTCGGGGGGCGGCCCAACGCTTGCTAGGGGGCGCTGTGACGCGATTCTCCGCTGGCGGGGTCGCGGCACAAACCGAGGTGTCGATGCAGTACCGACCGCTCCTCACGGGCCGCTTTGCGGCGATCCCGACGATGATCATCGCCTCATCCGCGACGACGTGCGTATCAAATGATACGTCCGAATATTGGAATTCCGGCGCAGGTGACACGACGGGCGTTCAGCCCGGCGCTGACCGGTCGGACTCGTTCGGCGGCGGCCTGACCGAGCGACGGGACACGTCTGCCGCACACTGCGCGCCGAGCGGCGACGACGGCGTGTGCTGCCGGCGCGGGAACTCCTGTGACGAAGCGAGCCGCGAGGAGTGCGTCGGAGGCGGCGGCACGTGGCTCGAAGGCGAGTCCTGCCCGTCTGCGCGCTGCAACGTAGCCGGCATCGGCGCGTGCTGCCTGCCCGATTGCTCCTGCAACCGCCTCTCCGCGTCCGAATTCGGCCTCGGCAATCAATTCGACGAGTGCGCGAGCATCGGTGGTTACTACCTCGGCGTGGGAAGCAACTGCGACACGAACCCCTGCCGACCGTCCTTCTGAGTTCATTCCGGCCGGCCCCCCGTGGCGGTCACGTGTGACGACATCCCCGTTGGAGATTCCGAGGTCACGCTGTAAGACTCGAGCGACCATCGCGTCTTCGTGATGAAGACGGGCCCAGCACGGGCCACGTCTGAGGGTATTGGGGAAGCACTTCCTCATGCCTCCCTTCACTGGACGAGGATGAACTCATGACGAACGGCACCATCGAATCCACCTTCCCGGTCACTGGAATGACCTGCGCTTCCTGCGCCTCTCACGTCGAGCGAGCGCTCCGGTCGGTGCCGGGCGTCGAGTCGGTCGCAATAGACATTGTCCGGCGAACGGCACGTGTTACGCACCGCCAGGTCCAGACGAAAGCGCTGGTTCAGGCGGTCGAGAGCGCCGGCTATGGAATGGTCGCGCCGTCCACTGAGGACAACCCCGGCAGCGACAACCCCGGCAGCGACAACCCCGGCAGCGACAACCCCGGCAGCGACGACGACGGCAGCGACGACGACGGCGATGGCCCGACGCCGGACTCCGCGGTCCCGAAAGATCCGGGCGATCGGCCGGGCGCACCACCGGCGGAGCCATCCGCTCGATGGGGGCTCGCCGCGCTGCTCGCCGTCCCGGTGATCCTGCTCGGGATGTCCCACGGCGCGATCCCCGGGGCGACGTCACTGTGGGGCATCGTCGCCCAGGGGGCCCTAACGACGTTGCTGCTCGTGGGCCCGGGGCGCCCCATCCTCGGTGCCGCCCTACGTGGCGCCTTCGCGCGCCCGGTTCGACTCGACATGAACACCCTCGTGGCGGTGGGCGTCGGGGCGGCGTGGCTCTACTCGCTCTGGAACGTCACGCCCTGGATCCTCCGCGGGGGCGGTCATCATCCGCCGGCCCTCTACTTCGAAGCGGCCGCGGGCATCGTCCTCTTCGTCCTCGTGGGCCGTCGGCTCGAAGGGACGGCGCGACGTCGCCTCGAGGACGCGGTCCGGGGTCTACTCGCCGGTGAGAACGGGGTAGCTCACGTCGTGTCCGACGAGACGGGCGCCGAGTCCGACGTCCGGGTCACGGCGCTGCGAGTCGGCAGCCTCATTCGCGTGCGCCCGGGGGAGCGCGTCCCGGCCGACGCGGTCATCGAACGTGGCGCGTCTTCCTTCGTCGAGAGTGCGCTGACCGGGGAGAGCATCCCCGTGGAACGCGGCCCCACGGCGACGATCCTCGCGGGTTCCGAGAATCAGCTCGGGGTCGTCGAGGCCCGCGTGACCGCGCTCGGGGCCGAGAGCAGAGCCGGTCGCATCGCCGCCGCCGTGGAGCGAGCCGGGGCGGAACGGGCCCCGATCGCACGACTCGCAGACCAAGTCAGCGCGCGCTTCGTCCCGGCGGTCCTGGTGCTGGCCGCGCTCACCGGCGTCGTCTGGTGGCTGATCGATCCCACGACCACCGGGCTCGAAGTCGCCGTCGAACGATTCGTGGCCGTGCTCGTCGTCGCCTGTCCATGTGCTCTCGGTCTCGCGACCCCCGCTGCCGTCGCCGTGGCGACCGGACGAGGCGCCGAGCTCGGCATCCTGGTCAAGGGCGGCGCCGCACTCGAAGGCCTCGCACGCGTCGACCTCGTCCTCCTCGACAAGACGGGCACGTTGACCCAAGGACAGCCGAGCGTCGCCTCGGTGATCAGCCTCGAGTCAGGATGGTCGGACTCGGACGTGCTACGCATGGCGGCGGCCGTCGAACGTGGCAGTGAGCACCCGCTCGCGCGGGCTATCGTCGCCGCCGCCGACTCCGCGCGAGGGGGCGCTTCGGACCTCGTCGTGTCGGACAATCAGGCCGTGCCGGGCGTCGGCGTCTCGGGCCTCGTTCGACGCGCGACCTCCCTCGACGACGCGCCGCGCCGCGTGCTCGTCGCGTCAGTCGCCTCGTTCACGGCCGCGGGAGGTGCGCTGCCGCCGTCGGTCCTATCCGAGATGGACCGCCTGGGCTGCAGCGTGAGCGTCGTCACCGTCGATGCCAAGCCGGTCGGCGCCATCGGGCTCCTCGACGCCCCCGCCGTGGACGCCGGGAGCGCCGTGCGTGGCCTCCACGATCTCGGCCTCGTGGTCATGATGGCCACCGGCGACCGCCCGGCACCGGCGGCGGCCATCGCCGCACGCGTCGGCATCGACGTGGTCCATGCGGGCCTCACCCCCGAAGACAAGCTCGCCCTCGTCGAGCGGGCCCGTGCAGACGGACGTACGATCGCGATGGTGGGTGACGGTCTCAATGACGGGCCCGCTCTGGCCGCCGCGGACGTAGGCATCGCGATGGGCGCGAGCGCGGACACGGTCTCATCGGCGGCCGATATCGTCCTGCTTCGTGGCGGGATCGCACAACTGCCCGTCGCGATTGGACTCGCACGACACGCCTACCGAATCATCCAGGGCAACCTGGCCGGCGCATTCGTCTACAACGTCCTCGCCATCCCACTCGCGGCCGGCGTCTTTACGCCCTGGACCGGCTGGCAACTGAGCCCCATGATCGCGAGCGTGCTCATGTCGCTGTCGAGCATCACCGTCATGCTCAACGCGCTTCGCCTCCGACGCTTTGGGCGCGGGGGGACGCTGACTCCGACGAGTGGCGCGAGCGCTGTCCCCGGCGATGCCGATGCGGCGTGCCCGATCCCGTGAACGCCGTCCGGGCCGCTGAGGTCGCCGCTGGACCGCCCAACGACTTTTCTCAGATGGACCTGTAATGTCGAGAGACCCGCCGCGTCTTTGGAGTGCGAGACGAGCGCACAGGCGACGAGGAGCCCACCATGAACGCGAACCAGACGACCGCCGCTGAGACCATACTGACCGCCAACTACCGAGAGTTTCATCGATTTCTCGCTCGACGCCTCGGAGACGACACCCTCGCCGAGGACGTGCTCCATGACGCGCTCGCCCGCGGCCTCGAGAAGCTCGACGGGCTCCGCGACGAGCGAGCGCTGCTCGGTTGGTTCTACCGAAGCCTCCGCAACGCCATCATCGACCATCACCGTCGGCTCGACGTGGCCCGGCGTGCGCTGTCGTCGCTCGAAGCGGACCTCGAACGTGAGACCAACACCCTCGAGGCCGAGTCCACGCCCTGCCGCTGTGTCCTCGGCGCGCTCGAGACACTCCGGCCGGACTATGCGGAGGCCCTCACGGGGCTCGAAGTCGAGGATCTCACCGTCCAGGAGTACGCCGCCGCCGCCGCGATCACGCCGAACAACGCCGCAGTACGAGGGCACCGCGCCCGCCAGGCCCTTCGCAAAGCGGTGGAACGACTCTGCGGTCCCAGCTCGGCCACCTGTTGTGGCAACTGCCAGTGCGGCGCCACCCCGACCGGACGGTGTGCCTCGTGAGCGCCACTGCGAGCCGCCGGCGTCTCATTCTGGCTGCTGTCGTCGTCACCGGGTGCAGCTCGACGGGCCTACACCGGTTGCCAGACACGGCCGCCGCTCACGCCGCCGCCATCGAGCCTGCCCCCCGGCCCGTCGCACTCTCGGTCCGAGGTGATCCGCCGCTCCCGGGTGAACCCCTGAATGGGTGGCCCGACCTAGGCCGCGCTGGATCGGGCCACCAGCACCACTGACGATCCGACGGCCGAGCCGTCGAGCCGCCACAACCAGCTCGAGTCTCGACGTCCACCCGTGACGTCGTGCATCACGCGAGGTTCCCATGCGAGGAATCGTAATAGCATCCCTAATGTCACTCTCTTGTGCATCGAGTGCACTTCGAGATGATCTCCAGAAACTCGACGGCCTCGTCGCCAACGCACGCCAATCAGGCTTGCTGCCTGCCGACGGTCCCTCGCTCGTCGACTCGATCTCCCCGGGTAATTCGGTCCCCGCGGACCGCGCCGCCGAGCCCGACGTCCGTAAGCTCCTCGAAGAACCTCTCGACGCCGACGCGGCGGTCACGATCGCGCTTCTCAATGGGCGAGCGCTGCGTGCGGAGCTGCGCTCGTTGGGCGTCGCCCGAGCGCGTGTCCTCGAGGCGGGCGCGATCCCCAACCCTGGCGTCGAGGTGACCCTCTGGAAGCCCACCCGCGACGACCGCCCCGTCGACGTGGAGCTCGCCGTGGAGTGGGACCTGAAGGATGCCATCCTCGCCGGTATCGCGGCGTCGGGCGCGTCGCAGGAACGCGAAGCGGTTCGCCGGAAGGTGGCTGCCTCCGTCATTCGGTACGGATTCGACGTCCGATCGGCGTTCTACGCCTACCGAGCCGCTGAGAGGCGCTGGATGTTATCGGCCCGCTCGCTCGACGCCATGGCCGCCGCCCGCGACGCGATGCAGGCGCTCGACGAGGCGGGGAACGTCACGGGGCTGCGACGCTGGACGGAGGAGGCCGCTTACGAAGGCGCGAGGCAGCGGGCCGCCGATCTCGAGATCGACGTGTTCGAGAAGCGAGAGGCGCTGAACGTGCTGATGGGCCTCTCCGGGAAGGGTACGACGTGGACGACCGCCGGTGGCGGACGCCGTGTCCCGGAGCGCCTCGACATCCCACCCGATGCGGCGGCGCGTGCCATCACCGCCAACCTCGAGCTGGCCGCGCATCGGTACCGACTCGACGCGCTGGCCACCGCTGAGGCGCACGCACAGACGCGGCAGTGGCTCCCGGAGCTCGAGGTGCAGCTCCACGCCGAACAGGACCAGGACGATTGGCACTATGGTGTGGGCGTCCTGACCTCGTTGCCACTCTTCGACGTGGCCGGCGGCGAGGCCGCGCGGGCAGTCGCCGAAGGCGAGGTCGAGCTTGAGCGGTATCACGGCGCCGCGATCGCGTTGCGTTCGGCCGCTCGGACACTCGTAGCGCAGCTCGAGACGGCCCACGCCAAGCTGCTCCACCTGCAGGGGAGGCTGTTGCCGGCGCGGGAGCGCGTCGCCGCCGAGGCACTTCTGCAGTACAACGCCATGCAAATCGACGTCTTTCAGCTCCTCGTGGCTGACCGCGAGTTGCTCGACGCACGAATGGCCGAAGCGCGCGCGATCGCGGCCTACTGGACCGCCGACGCCGCCTTTCAGGCGCTCCTCGCGGGCGTCGCGGTGACGCTCTCACCGGTTCGCGAGGATGGTCCCGCGCCCGCCGAAGGGCCGCGTGGGCACTAATGAACGCGGCAACCTCGGTCACATTCGACCTCGGACTCGGTCTCGATACACCAGGAGCACGCTCATGAAGACCCTCGATCGACGTGGCTTCGTCTCAGTCGCCGGCAGCTTCTTTGGGGCTGCTATGTTGAGCGGTCGGGCGCTCGCGTCGGACACGCCCCCGACCACGGAGCCGAACACCGACACTGACCCGGCGCCGGCCGGCCACACCGGCGGCGCCTTCCCCGGCGGCCAGGTGCCGGTGACGACGCCAAACGGCAAGTCCCTGCCGTGGACGAAACGCGACGGCGTCAAAGTCGGTCACCTCGTCGCCGAGCCGGTGGACCACGAGTTCGCGCCGGGGCTGCGCGGCGTCGTGTGGGGCTACAACGGTGGCACGCCGGGTCCGACCCTGGAGGCCGTGGAGGGCGACCGCCTGCGAATCTACGTCACCAATCGGCTCCCGGAACCGACCACGGTCCACTGGCACGGGCTCATCATTCCGAACGGCATGGACGGCGTCGCCGGGCTCAATCAGAGACCCATCCCGCCTGGCGAGACCTGGGTGTACGAGTTCACCGTCAAGCACCCCGGCACATATATGTACCATTCACACTATGACGAGATGGTCCAGATCGCTCTTGGCCTCAAGGGGATGTTCATCGTCCACCCGAAGCGGCTTCGGGGGCCTCGAGTGGACCGAGATTTCGTGATGATGACTCACGAGTGGAAGCTGGATGTCGGCGCCAAGCGGCCGGACCCGAGCTCCATGAACGACTTCAACCTCCTGACCTTCAATGGGCGTGCTTTCCCCGGAACCGAGCCGCTCGTGGTCGGCCTCGGAGAACGCGTGCGGATTCGTCTGGGCAACCTCAGCCCGATGGACCACCACCCGATCCACCTCCATGGACTGAACTTCGTCGTCACGGCGACCGATGGCGGCTATGTGCCCAAATCGGCTCAACATCCAGACACGACCGTCCTGGTCCCTGTGGGTGCGACGAGAGTCATCGAGTTCGTCACCGAAGAGCCCGGCGACTGGGCGATGCACTGCCACATGACTCACCACGTCATGACGCAGATGGGCCATGGCCTCGCCAACACCCTCGCCGCCGACTTGAAGAAGGCGGACCGTCGAATGGCGCGGGTCAACCGAGGCTACATGTCGATGGGACAGAACGGGCAAGGCGGGATGGGCGAGATGGACATGCCTATTCCACCCAACAGTCTCCCGATGAAGGGGGGCCCCGGGCCGTTCAGCTACATCGACATGGGCGGCATGTTCACGATCATCAAAGTGCGCGCGCCTGGACAAACCGGTGAGGGCTGGTACCCATACCCGCGTGGGACCGTCGCCGGCCCTGCATCACCCGAACGCATGGCTCGGGACGGCATCGAGGGTCACTAGCCGCCGGATGCAATCTCAGGTGGTCTCGTGCACACTCGTTTGCGCGGAGGCTGCCATGACGTTCGAACACCGGCCCACCTTCTCGGTGGAGGTCCCCCTGCCCCTGGCGCAGGTTCAAGATCGGCTGCACGCCGGCCTCGTCGGGCCCGCGTACGAGGTCCGCTGGGCGCGCTCGCTACACGGCCAATCGCCGACGGGCGGCGCGAGCCGGCGGGCCGACCACCTGGTCTTGACCTTCAAACCCGAACACCGCCACTTCTGGTCGCCGTGGCTGAACCTCGACGTCGACCAACGCGAAGCGACGGACGGGGCCGTCATCACCCGGATCACGGGCCGCTTCAGCCCACACCCGACGGTGTGGACCGGCTTCGCGTTCAGCTACCTCGGCCTCGGTGTGCTGGCGTTCTTCTCCTCCATCTTCGCGTACTCACAGCGTTCTCTCGGGGGCACCCCGACCGGGCTCTGGGGGCTGCTCGCGTGCGCGGTGCTCGCAGTCGTCCTCTTGTGGTCGTCGTGGGTCGGTCAGCGGCTCGCGCGCGACCAGATGATCGAGCTGAGGCGGCTGCTCGAGGCCGGCGTCCGTGGGCCGGCGCCCTGAGCGCGGATCGCTCAAGCGTCGGCCCGGCGCGGACCCACGAGCGCTCCGGCGAGGAAGAGGAAGGCCGTCAGCACAAGGATCGGCTGTACCAGCGTGAGCGGCGCGAGCGACACGAAGAGGCCACCGAGCCCGGGGCGGCTACCCTTGATGATCGCGAGGAGCACGCCGACGACGAGCCCGAGCCCGACCAGCCCGACCTCACCGACGGTGCGTGTCAGGAAGTAGGTCGGCGTCAACATGCGGCCCGGACCGACGTCCACCCGCTCGTTGTAAGGCAGGAGGAAGAAGTCGACCCCTCCAACACCGCAGCCAAAGGGCAAGACACTGGGACGGTCGGCCAGGAAGGCGATGGCCGTGGCGTCCTTCGGCTCGAAGCGAGCGAGCCTGTCGAGGCTTGAGAGCCGGTCCGTCAGCCGGTACTCGACGAGGCCATCCCGCTGCTCCTCACCGAGCTGCGCCGACAGCAGCATCACGGCGAGCACGCCGAGCCCGACGTTCAGTCCGAGTCGGACGACGCGTCGTCGGGCGAGGGCGTTGCCGAATCGGACGACGCCGGACGCTCCCGTCATTCCGAGGGTCAACGCGGCAAGCGCGAGCCATCCCGAGGTCGAGAGCGTGAGCGCGACCCCCACGACGAGCAGCAGCATCGCCGGCCGGCGATGAGGTGAAGGTCCGACGCCCTGCCCGTCCGCGAGATCCCGCTGCAGGAGCAGCCCTATCGCCATGACCGCGAGCGCTGCCGTGTGCTTGGGCTCACCGCCGAGCCCATAAAGACGCGCGACCC
The DNA here is from genome assembly GCA_018780435.1 of Myxococcales bacterium. GTDB lineage: Bacteria > Myxococcota_A > UBA9042 > SXOO01. Next base: position 15,841 of record JADMJS010000429.1, on the reverse strand, counting down.
GGAGCGGCCCGAGCGCGAGCGTGTTCCCGGGTAGGTTCCCGGTCCCGAGGTGGCCGCTCAGCGCGGCGCCGTCGGCGACGGAGAGCCAGGGCAGGTCCATACCCTGCGCTATCGCCTGATAGATCCCCACGACGACGCTGAGGACATTGCCGGCGATGAAGCCGTTCGCCGCCGCGCGCCCATCTGCGGCCGACGCCGCCAGCCGATACGCCAGCGCGAAGACGAGCCACTGGCCGGCCTGGACGACGAGCTGAACGGCGTGCCGATGTTCGTTCTGCGCGCCGCTCCAGCCGTATTGCGACGCGAGGGCCATGAGCCCCTCGAGCTCGAAGTCGAAGATCCGGGTGCCCGCCGTGACGGCGGTGGCCCACAGCGCGAGCGCGAGGAGGGCGCGGCGCCCCGGGAGCGTCGTAAGCGGGCGGCCGCCGGGGAAGACCAACGCGCCAACGAGCAGGAACGCGGGCAGCAGCTTGAGCCAGCTCCAACCGACGCCGTCCGCGACGACCAGCCCGGAGAGCGGCATGACGAAGCCGACGACCGTGAGGAGCGCCCGGCGGCCTCGCGACAGGGACCAGAGGAGCGCCAACCCGATGAGGACATGGGCGAAGTAGAGCAGAAGCATCGGTCGTTGGTTGAGCGGCGGCGATGTGCGGATCAACTCCCTTTGGGCCCCGGAAGGCGCAATGCCGAGAAAATTCCGGCATCCCTTAGATCGCCCCCGTAGCCCGCCCGTTTCACCTCCCACTCGCGGCGCTCCGCTCCGGGTTCTCTCTACTTGGTTTGTATCCCTCCAATTTGGATGAGGTTTTCTCATGCGACACTCGCGTTCCTTGAAGTCCATCGTGACAGCGCTCGTGCTTGGCTCCAGCTCGATCCTGGCTTGTGACCCCCTTGGCGAGATCGCGGACGGTCTGTCGCGATCACCGTCAAGCGACCGTTTGGACGACGGCCTCGATGATGACGACGACGGCGCCACTGAACCGGGCGGCACGACGCAGATCTCAGGCCCTGATGACGACGGCAGCGGCTCAACGGACGCGTTGCCCGCACCGGGAAATCCCGGCGATTTCGGACAGTTCAATCAAGGCGGAAACACCGCCCCCACGCCAGCAGCGCGCGTGTTCTCGATCGCGCTCGACGTGCGCGTCCACACGGTGGTCGTTCTGGGCTCCGTGGCCGCGGAAGCGCGCTTCGAATGGACCACGACGGAGGGCGGCATGTCCGTCGCACCGGGCGACGCGGTCGTGACGATTCAGATGAAGACCGAGCTCGACCCGGTTTGGCGCGACATCTTGGTGGGCCTCGAGCCGAACGACATCGCGGGTTACTCTCTGCCGACTTACGCGTCGCAGTCGTTCTGGTTCCGCGCCATCGCGGCCGAAGCGGACGGCGGAGGCTCCCCGTCCTACAGCAGCATCGTTCGGGTGGACTGAGCTCAGCGCGGCGCGCCCTCGACGCCGACCTCGAGCCGGTGTAGCCCGAGCGACTCCGGGCCGGTGAGCGGGGCGGCGCTCAGTAGGCACAAATACAGCGACGTGGGGCCGAAGTCGCCGCGGCCGAACGCGAGGTTCGCGTAGAGGATGCCCGGTGGGGCGACGACGGCTTTTCGCGCCGGCCCGTCGCCGCCCGGGAGGACCCAGACCGCGCTCTCACCGATGGCGACGCCGTTCACCGTGTCGATGATGACGTAGAGGTTGCCGTCCCGGTCGAAGGCCATGCCGTCGCCGAAGACGCCGAGGCCCTCCTGAATGGGCTCGAGCGCCCCAAAGCCGTCGCCGCTGACGTCCGCGCGATAGACACCCGCGAGGGGGGCGTCGTAGGCGGCCACGTCCTGACCGCAGAGGAGGACGGTGTTCTCGGTGCTCACGTAGAGGCGACCGGCCGAGTCGAAGGCCATGCCGTTGGGGCCGCCTTGTTTGGCGCGATCGAAGCCGAGGCTGCCGTCTTGCTGGTCCGTGTCCACGTTCACTCGAACGACGCGGCCAAGGCACGGGTCGGAGGCATAGACGCGGCCGTCGGGGCCGACTTCGACGTCATTCAAGCCGTTGAATGCGTCGGCGCCATCAGCGCTGAGGACCGACTTCACGACGCCAGCCGTATCGACGCGCGTGAGGCGCTGGGCTGCCGAGTCCACGACCCAGAGGGTGCCGTCCGGGTGGCTCGCGACGCCCCAGCCCCGGGCTGGAACCTCGCCCGAGAGCACGACACGGCTCACGGCGCCGGCCGCGTCGACCGCGAGGAGCCCGCCGGGCGCGCCGAGGACGAGCGCGTCGCGTGCGAAGACCAGGTCTTCAGTGGAGCCTTCGAGGACTTCCGCTTCGAAGTAGGTTGCGACGTCACCGAAGGCCGTGCTCGAGAGCGGCGTGTCGAGGGTCGCGTCGACCTCGACGAGGTGAACGACGCCACCCACCTCCACCGTGAGCCGCTGCGGGATGGGGAGGGCGCCGAGCGTCCATTGCAGGGCGCTTCGACCGTCACCATCGGTCGTCATGGCCGCGGGCGGCACGGTCCCGCCGCCCGCGTTGACCGTCGCGGTCACCGCCAAGCCCGAGGTCGGTGGGACCGTCTCGACCTGCAGCGAGATCGCCGCGCCGGCCTCCGCGACCGCCGGAGCGCCCGTGACAGTGGCGACGACCTCGATGGCGACGTCATCCGAGGGGGCGTCGGCGGGATCCGCGTCGGCGGTCGCCATGTCCGCGGAGACGTCAGCGGTGATGGCGGTCGTGGCGTCGTCGCTGCACGAGAGCACGCCAAGGAACGGGAGGGTGAGCGAGAGGCCAACGAAGCGGCGTGTCATGGGGCTCCAGGTGCGAAGGTGGGGCTGCGGCACTATGGCAGATGCAGTTGACCGCTTCGAGGTTCTCGACTGAACGACGATTCATTCGCTCCAGCGCTAGCAGCGGTCATGGCGTACGTGTGACCGTGAAGGTCACCGGGCCGCACGGATCGGCCATCTGCAGCGTCCATGTGCCGGGCGTTGCGGGTGGAATGGAAGGTTCACCCGTCGTCCGGGCGAGCGCTTTGGCCGACGGGCAATCGATAGTGCCGCGGGTGGAGGCGAAGACGGCCGGCTTGAGGTGCCGGGTGGTTGCGCCGTCGGGGAAGTTGATCGAGACGATCGACTGGTCCTTCGAGACGCTCGTGTCCTGAATGACGTAGAGGCTCGTGCCGCCGTCGCAGCGGTACGCGTACCCGCCGCCTTCAGGGTTCAAGGCGTCGAGTCCGCTGGCCTTGCAGGTCGTGAGGACTTTTCCGTCGAAGGAGAGCTCGACCGTCACCTGGCCTCGGCCTTTGCAGCCGGGAGCCAGGGACAGAGCCGCAGCGAGAACGAGGAGACGCATCATCAGTCCACCAGAACGCGAGGGTGCCGCCCTTCGATACGAGTCGTGACCTCGTAATGAATGGTCCCGAGACGTTCGGCGAGCCGGTCGGCCGTGGTCTCGTCGTGGTCGGGGCCGAGTAGAAGGACCGGATCCCCTTCAGCGACGGGCAGTTCCGTGACGTCGACGACGGTCATGTTCATGGCGACACGGCCGACCACGGGCGCCAACCGTCCCCGAATGGCGACGACGCCTTGGCCGGAGAGGCCGCGATCCCAGCCGTCGTAGTAGCCGACCGGGAGAAGCGCGAGTCGAGTGGCGCGGGCGAGGCGCGACGTGCGGCCGTAGCCGACCCAAGCGCCCTTTTCGGCGTCGCGCACTTGCATGACGCGGGTCATCCAGCGCATGGCCGGCTTCAGCTCGATCGGGGCGACGGTGGCGGACCGTTCCCCGAGCAGCTCCGAGGCGATACGGGTCTTCTCACTCGGCCAGAGGCCATAGAGCGCGATGCCGGGCCGGACCATGTCGTAGCGCGCCTCGGGGATGAGGAGCTCACCGGCGCTCGCGGCGACGTGGCGCAAGACGCCGGGCGGGAGCGCGGCGGCGACGTCGTCGAAGGCGGCGAGCTGGACGCGGGCGAAGCTCGATTCGGTCTCGTCCTCGACATCGGCGAGATGCGTCGTGAGGCCGACGAGGCGCACGCCAGGAAGGCCAGGCAAGCGGGCGAGAAGCTCGCGAATCTCGGACGGCGGGACTCCCTGGCGGTGGGTACCGGTCTCGACCTTGAGATGTACACCGCTTGGCCGACCGACCGTGGCGCCCGCGGCCGAGAGCGCGGTGAGCTGCGCCCAGGACGAGACGACGACCTCACACCCGAGGTCGGCAATACGCGGCGAGTCGGACGGCAGCGTCGGCCCGAGCACACAAAGCGGGAGCGTCAGTCCGAGCGCGCGAAGACGGCGCACCTCTTCGAGTTCGTTCACGCAGAGACGTGGGACTCCCGCCGCGGCGAGGACGCCCGCCACGAGTTCGAGTCCGTGGCCGTAGGCGTTGGCTTTGACGACGGGGGCGACGAGGGCGCCACCCGCACTGCGACGTAGCGTCTCGAGGTTGTGAAGGAGCGCGCCACGCGACACCTCGATCCAGGTGTGAACGCCATCGGGAAGAATCATGAAGGGTTTCCGGTCGGTGCGAGCACGAGGGGCGAAACTGGGGAGAGCCGGGCTGGCAACACGACGGTGAAAGTGCTGCCTTGGCCCGGCCTCGAGACAACCTCGATGTTGCCTCCGAGATTCCGGACGAGGCGCAGGCTGAGAGCGAGCCCGAGCCCGGTGCCACGTTGTTTGGTCGTGAAGAAGGGGATGAAGAGATTCTTCCGCACCTCGTCCGGGATACCCGCGCCCACGTCGGCGAACTCGATGCGGATGAGCGCTGTCTCGCCCTCGAGCGCGGCGCCGCGGGACTCGACGAGCCGTGTCGTGACGGTGAGGGTGCCCGACTGGGCGGTCGCGGTCATCGCCTGCATCGCGTTCTGCGCGAGGTTCAGGAAGACGTGGCGTAGCTGCTCCGGGTCGGATTGGACCTTCGGGAGCACGTTCATGAGACGGGTCTGGATCTCGTGGCGGCCGGGGTTGTCGGCGCGCACGACGTCGAGAGTGAGCTCGACGACGCGGTTCACGTCCGTCTCGACGAGGTTCGGCTTGCGGTTCGGGCGCGCGTAGTCGAGGAACTCGGAGACGACCGTGTTCAGGCGATTGGTCTCGTCGACGATGATGCGGAGCATCTCGGGATCGGGCTCGCCTCCTTCGAGGAGCTGGGCCGCGCCTTTGATGGCGCCAAGCGGATTCCGGATCTCGTGCGCCAGGCCGGCCGACATCTCACCGAGCGCGGCGAGGCGGTCGCGATCGCGGACCTTGTCGAAGAGGCGCGAGTTCTCGATGGCGAGTGTGGCTTGCGCGGCGACGCCGGCGAGGAGGCGCAGCTCTTCGGACGAATAGGCCTCGCGGAGGCGGTCGTCTTTGATCGTGAGGAAGCCGAGGACGTGGCCGTCCGCGATGAAGGGCAACGCGACGCCCGAGTGGAGCGCGGTCATGGTGGCGAGCACGTTGTCGAGCTCTTCGACCGCGCCCGGTGGGGCGCCGTGTTCTTCGAGCTGTTTTCGTTCGCGTTCGAGGTTCTCGAGCACGACGGCCGCTTGATCGCGCAGGCGCCGGAGGAAGGGGTGGTGCGTGACGCGGTCGAGGCGCCGGAGCGGGAGCGGGCCCATATAGGCCTGCGCCGAGTAGGCCAGCCCGTACTCTTCGAGGAGATAGACAGCGGCGTGGGTGACGCGGCGGCTAGTCTCGAGCCTGCGGAGGATGGTGTCGGCGAGGTCTTCGACGTTGATGAGCGTGCTCATCTGTCGGCGCAGCGCTTCGAGGTGCGCTTCGAACTCGTAGCGCTCGCGGAAGAGCAGGTGGTTCATGCGCTCTTCGACGAAGACCCGCATGGGCTCGTAGAGGATGTAGAGCACGATCGACGCGATGAGGGTGTTGAAGACGAAGAGATCGATCTCCTTGCGCCACCACACGACGAGCGTCACGTAGATACCGGCGACGACGAAGGAGAAGGTCGCCATCACGATGGCGCGGCCGAGAAACTCGTAGAGGTCGAGGACGCGCAGCTTCAAGATGATCTGGAAAACGAAGTACAGGAACAATATCGTAAGTATATTGCCAAAGAAGTAGTAACCGATTCCGGGGAGGTAGTCGAGGAGCGCGAGCGTGAAGGCCACCGCGCCGGAGACCATCAGGTACTGGAGTCGGGTGCGCTCGACCTTCGACTCAAGGCGCTTGAAGCGCCGGTAGATGAAGTAGAGCGAGACGTAGAGGGCGATGCAGATGTAGCCGTAGATGGCGCGGTCGACGAGCTCGGTCTCGCGATGCACGTCGGCGACGACGAGCACGGCGAGAACGACGGCCATCGCGACGAAGAGCCGGTACATGCGGTCCGAGAGCAGCGACTTGTCCGACACGAACGCGCGGAAGAAGCGCAGCGCGCTCAGCGGGATCATGATCGCGACGAGCACGCGCACCTTGTCGAGGAAGGGCGTGCTCGCGCCGAGATAGACCGAGAGCGCGTCGGAGATGTACCAAGCGACCAGGTTCAGGTTGAACGTGGCATAGAGCTGGTAGAGGCGGTTCCGGCGGTTGCGGAGGAGGATCGTGACCGCGAGCGCCGACGAGATGACGGCGGCGAGCAGCGCGCTCTGTATGCGGATCCAGAGGTCCACGGTGCGTTCAGCGGAATCCCAGTGTCATGGCCCCGAGGCGGGGGAGCCGCCGCATCACCCGTCCGAATCGGCGGTGAGGCGCTGACGCAGGTGGCGGGCGACGTTCGTGGCGATGCGGACGGCCGGGTTGTTGGGCTCGGCGAGCTCGATGTACTGGTTGAAGTACGAGAGCGCGGACTGGACTTCGCCGTTCGACGCGTGCGCCCAGCCGAGGTTGAACACGATCTCGGGCGTGGCGCCCGGCAGGCGGATGGCCTTGGTCAGCGCTTCGATCGACTCGGTATAACGACCGGCCTGCTGGAGCAGGATCCCGAGCTCGTTGAAGAGCTGCGCGATCTGGGCGGCGGACTCGACCTTGTCGTCCGTGCAGAGGCGAAGGCCTTCGCGCAGGACGGCGATCGCTTCGCCTTCGGCGCCGACGCGCGTGTAGAGGCGAGCGAGCTGCAGGAAGGCGGCGGGCTGATAGGGATCGAGGACGATGGAACGGCGTAGTGCGGTCTCGGCGTCCTTGATGTTGCCCTGGCGCTCAAGGAGCAGGGAGAACGTGTACTGCGCCGCGCTGTGGTCAGGCTGCTGCTCGAGCGCTTTTCGGAGGGACTGTTCGGCTTCGTCGAGCTTGTCGTCGCGAAGAGCCACGACGCCGAGCTGGTAGAAGGCCTCGGTCATCGTCGCGTCGAGCTTGCTGGCTTCACGGAGGTGCTTTCGCGCCTGGTTCAGCTCGTCGAACTCGATGAGGGAGACGCCGAGCCCGTAGTGCGCTTTGGCGTTCTCGGGAAAGACGTCGACGGCTTCTTGGAAGCGGATGCGGGCCTCTCGGTAGTCGTCGCGCTCCATGGCCTTCTTGCCGAGGTTCGCGAGACGAATGGAGTCCGATTGGGCCTTGTCGCAACCAGTGATGCCGCCCGCCGCGACGAGCGCGAAGACAAAGAAGCACCGCGTCGCCCAGGGGCGAAGGAGGAACGAAGCGGGGGAGCACATCGGGGAGCGAGGGCCTCCCCCGTCGATGCTACCGGGTGCGGAACAGGAACGGATAGGTCACCTTCACTGCGCCTGCGTTGTCTGGCGCCGGGAACTTGAAGAGTCCGAGCTTGCTCACGATGCACTGCTCGACGGGGCTGCTGCCGAGCGTGCTGGACCGAATCGACGGCGACATCACCTTGCCCGTCGGGCTGATGGTGAACGCGACGACCACCTTGCCTTCGAGGTTCGGGTTCTTCTGCACTTCTTTCTTGTAGCAGGAGACGATCTGGCCCTTCTGGCGGTCCATGTACTGCTGAATGATCTTCTTGGTCAGACCGCCGGACGTCGTGGCTTCGCCCGCCGACGCGACGATGGCCTTGAGCTCGCGCTCCTGGAGACCGCCGGCCTTGAGGCGATTGCCGCCGCCACCGTCTTTGTCGAGGCCCGCTACGACGGGGCCGCCCGGGCCACCGACGCCCGTGCCGCCGGTCCCTGCGACGCCGCTGTTGCCACCGAAGTCCATGGCCGCGTAGCCGCCCTGCCCTTCGGTGCCACCGCCAGCGTAGTTGCCCATGGCGCCCGCCGCACCGCTGCCATCATCGACCGCGCCCGCGCCACCCGCGATGACCTTCATGTTGAGGCCCGAGCCCTTGGGCCCACTGAGCAGGTTCTTGCCGGTCACGGAGGCGAGCATGTCCGTCGGGATGTACTTCTCGGCGGTCGCCTTGGCGATGCGGCTCGTCTGCTCGTTCTTGATCTTCTTCTGCTCCTCCGTCATCGGGATGCGAGGCCCGGTGCGCGGATTGGGGCGAGCGTCGGCGACCTTCGGCTTCTCGGTCGGGGTGAGCTTCTCGGTCTCGGTGACCGTCGGGGTCGGGTCGGCGTCATCGAGGGCGATTTCGTCCTCCTTGATCTCGACCTTCTCGGGGAGCTCTTCCTCTTCCTTCTCTTCCTTCTTCTTCTCCTTCTCCTTGTTCTTGATGGACTCGACCGCGATCATGCGGGCGACCATCTGAGACTTCGGGCGACGGATCTGGATGTCGTCTTCCGGCTGGAGGTAGACGAAGAGGATGAGCACGCTGAAGTGGACGATGGCCGAGAGCGCCATATAGGCGAACTCTTGGATGCCGCCGCCGGTCACGATGCCGGCGCGGCTGGTCCGGGGCTCGTTCACGTAGCTGAGGAGCATCGAGAACTGACCGAAGCGCAGGCGTGCCTTCGATCCGGGCTGCATCGGCAGAACGCCGCCCTTCAGGAGGCCGGTGAGCCGCGCGTCGTCGAGCGAGACGACCTTGCCGTCCACAAGGAGGTCGCCCTTGATGCCTTCAAGACCGAGGTCGAGCCCCCAGCCATCGCCGTTCGGGACGAGGAGCGGGTGCTCCTTGGAGCCGAGCGCCTCCGACGGCAGGAAGAAGTGCGAACCCGCGGTCTCACCGACGAATACGGTCTCGCCGCGGCGCAACCGCGCAATCGAGTTCGTGATCATGTGACGCCAACCGGTGACGTCCATGGCGAAGTTGATGAGGAAGCCGAAGCCGAGCGTCGCAAACGTGAGCGCGGTGTTGACGGCGCCCGCAACGTACGCGAACAGAGCGCCCGCGAAGAGCGGGAGCGGCGTGAACGCGAATAGAAGCAGCATGAAGCCGGCGAAGCGCGGCGAGACCGACGAGCGCCGGAACGAATCGGCCTGAACCGGCACGTCCTCCCAGAGGAGCGCCGTCTCGATGGCCATGGGACCGCCGCGTTTGGCGTCGTCCTGGCTCGAGTAGAAGCCGTCGCGGGTGAGCGTGGTCCGGCTCGACGGCGCGTTCATCTGAGCGACGCGCTTGAGTTCGGCGTCGAAGCGCACGCGGAGGCGCGTCAGCCCGATCTCGATCTCGTCGCCATCGGTGAGGTGGGACTTGCCCACGCGCATGCCGTTGAGCTTCGTGCCGTTGGTGCTGTCGAGGTCGAGGAGTTGTACCCGGCCCTCGGCGTCGATCTCGATGCGAGCGTGGCGACGGCTCGCGCTGTCGTCCTTCAGCACGAAGTCGGACTTGGAGAGTTTGCCTATCTCGATGACGGTCCCGGCGAAGGCGCGGGTGTCGATGACCCGGCTGCCTTCGAGGACTTCGAGTTGGATGCGTCCTTGGCTCATGGCGTTAGATGTCCTCTGCCGAGCGGACGATTTCCTTCACGAAATCGGTCCGGATGCGGATGAGGCTCTGACGGGCGCGGTTCTTGAGCACCTCGACCATGGTCATGTCCGGCTTCAGCACGTCGACCTCGACGGTGTCGGTGTCGAAGTCGTACTGCTTCTCGCCACCCGGCGGCACGACTGCAGCCGGGGGATCCTCGGCCGACGCCATGGCGGGCACGAAGATTCCTGCGGTGACGGCTGCGAACAGGAAGGCACGAACACGAGGCGTCATGGCTAGCTCCTTGGACCGAAAGCCTTATGGCTCCCCGGGCGTGGCCCGAGAGGCACTATATCGCGAGTTGCGCGGTCTCGAAAAGCGGACCAAGGGCGGAAATGCGCGCAACGCAGCGCCAAAGTCGCCCAGGTCTCGATTCTTACCGTGCAAGTTTGAAGCACCTCCGCTCGGACGAAGCCCTTGCGTCGGTCTCACGGGGGGCTAGGACAGCCGGTCTCGAGCGAAGTTCCCGACGGACGAAAAAAACTTGCTCTGGGCGCCGTCTGGCCACGGGGAACGTCGGTGAGGGCCCGCGTATGGGTCACGGACGGCGGTTCAGATATCGTCAGCCGAGCGGACGACTTCTTTCACGAAGTCGGTTCGGAGGCGGATGAGGCTCTTTCGCTGCCGCCCTGCAAAGGCGTCGATCAGGGTCACGGCCGGCACCAGCGGCACGACGTCGACGGTGTCGAGCCCGAAGATGAAGTGCTTGTCTCCGCTCGGCGGAGGATCGTTGACCGGCGGAACCATTGCCGCCGCGGCGGTGGGCACGACGAACGCGGCAGTGAACAAGAAGGCACGAAGACGAGGCATCATGGCGAGCTCCTTGGCCCTGAGACCGGTTGGGGGTCTCGGCGCGACATCGACTGTAGCGCATGTCAGGAAAGTCGACCTCGGCATTGTCGGGTGGGCGATCAGCCGCCAGTATGCGGCGCGTGAACCGCCGCATCCACGTCCTGCCCGACCACGTCGCCAACCAGATCGCCGCGGGTGAGGTCGTCGAGCGGCCCGAGTCGGTCGTCAAGGAGCTGGTCGAGAACGCGCTCGACGCCGGTGCGACGCGGATCCGGATCGAGCTCGAGGACGGCGGGCAACGGCTCATTCGGATCCTCGACGACGGCGGCGGCATGAGCCCGGACGACGCGATGACCGCGCTCCTCCGTCATGCCACCAGCAAGGTGCGCAGCGCGGATGATCTCAAGACCATCGAGACCTTGGGCTTCCGCGGCGAAGCGTTGCCGTCGATTCGGTCCATCTCGCGATTCTCGATGCGAACCCGAGAGCGCGGCGCGGACGAAGGCGTGCGCATCGTCGGGCACGGCGCCGATGAACCCGTCATGGCGCCGGCCGGCGGTCCGGTCGGCACTGAGATCACGGTCGAGGAGCTCTTCTTCAATGTGCCCGCCCGGCGGAAGTTCCTGAAGCAGTCGTCGACCGAGCTGCAGCGCATCCGCAGCTTCGTCGAGCGGATCGCCCTCGGCTGGCCCGAGGTGCATTTCACGCTCGTTCACGGCGGCAAGACCTCGCTCGACTTCCCGGCCGACGGCAACCTGCAGGACCGGATCATCTCCGTGCTCGGTCGCGAGAGCTGCAAGCGCCTCTGGCAGGTGGAGCTCACGGTCGGCGACCACCGCGTGACGGGCTTCGCGGGCGACCCCGGCTTCGTGAAGGCGAACCCGAACTGGATCTACAGCTTCATCAACGGGCGTTTCGTCCGCGACAAGGTGATTCAACACGCGATTACGCAGGCTTACAGCCAGCTTCTCGAGCGCCAACAGTTCCCAGTCGCGGTGCTCTTCTTGTTCGTCCCGCCGGGGTCGGTCGACATCAACGTCCACCCCACCAAGTCGGAGGTGCGCTTCGTCGAGAGTGGCGCCATCCACGGGCTCGTCCTGCGTGCGCTACGGCTCATGCTGAACGACGCGCCGTGGGGGCTCACCGCGACGCCGAACCTCCCGATGGTGGGCCGCAGCTCCCCGCTCGGTGGCGAAGGGACGTCGCTATCGTTTCTGCCGCTCCTGCTCGGCGAAGAGGCCCCGCCGACGGTGCCGACGTCTCCCATCGCCCCTGCTTGGACGCGTGAGCCGTCGCCTGAGGCGCCGCCCCGACTCGACTCGGAGCCCGAGAGCGCGCCCGGTGAACGGGTCGAGGCTCGCGTTCCCACGAAGCCCGTCTGGCGCTGCGTCGGGGTCGTCCTCGGTCGCTGGATCGTGGCCGAGAACCCCGAAGGGCTCGTCCTCATCGACGGGCCCGCCGCGTCAGTGCGGGTCATGGAACAACGTCTCCTGCGCGGCGCCGCCCTCTCGCCTGCACCAGCGCAACAGCTCCTCTTCCCGGAGCCCGTCACGCTGACCCCGCGCGAGGCGGGGCTGGCGGCGAGCCCAGTCCTGGCCGAGCTCGGCTTCGCGGTGGAGCCCTTCGGCGGTGGAGACGTCCTCGTTTCGGCGGTCCCGGCGCCGCTCCCGGCGCTCGAGCCCGCGCGTTTCATTCGTGCGGCGGTCGGGGCGATGGTCGCGGGGCGATCGCACCTTAGCGAGGTCGCTCGCGCGGTCGCCGAACAGGCCGCACCCATGCCCGGCGAGCCTCTCGGCGAGCGGGAGCTCGTCGCCGAGCTGTCGTCGCTGGACCCCGCCCTCCTGCACACCCGCCCCACCGTGATTACGAGCTTCTCTCCCTACGCCCTCGAGAGGTTGTTTCCCCGATGAGCTCACCACCCCTCATCCTCATCGGAGGCCCGACCGCGTGCCGAAAGACGGAGCTGTCCGTCCATCTGGCGCGTCACCTGGGCGGTGAGGTCATCTGTGGTGACTCCGTTCAGCTTCTCGCCGGCTTCGAGATCGGGTCCGCGAGCCCGACGGCGTCCGAACGCGGCGACGTGCCGCACCACCTCTTCGGAAGCTGGTCACCGCTCACGCCGCCGGACGCAGGCGCGTGGGTACGTGAGGCCGATCGGATCATCGCGGAGGTTCGGGAGCGCGGGCATCGCCCCATCGTCGTTGGTGGAACTGGCCTCTACTTGAAGGCGCTCCGTGACGGTCTGGCCGAGATCCCGGCCATCCCCGCCGAGGTCCGCGAACGCTTGGCCCAGGAACACTCGGCCGCCGGGATCGAGCCGCTGTGGAGGCGCCTCCGGGCCGTCGATCCCGAAGCGGCGCGCAACATTCAAGGAGGCCCCCGCAACACGCAGCGGGTGCTGAGAGCACTGGAAGTCTTCGAAGGGACTGGGAAACGGTTGTCGGTCTACCACGCCGAAGCGATGACCGAAGGCGGCCGCGAAGCCGGAGCCCCGCGGCACGAGACCACGCTCCTCGTCCCGGACTTCGCCCAGCCCATCTTGGTTCAGCGCCTCTGGCGCCGCGTCGCCGCCATGCTCGACGCGGGCTTTGAGGCCGAGGTCGCCGGCCTCCTGGCCCAGGGGGTCCCGCCGAAAGGACGCGCGCTCGGCACCCTCGGCTACCGCGAGCTGAGCGACTGGCTCATGGCCCATCCGGGCCAGCCAGCGCCCCTCGGCGTCCGCGAGGCGATCGCCGCTGGCCACCGGGCCTACGCCAAGCGACAGCGGACGTGGTTCCGCGCCATGGGCGGCCATTCGCTCGACGCGAGCTCATCATCATTTCTGGATGACGCCTTGAGTCGAGTTTCTTGACTTTCCCCACAACACTCGATCGGCCTGAAGAAAGTGCCTTGACTTCCAATCAACCGTGACGCAGGCTCGCCGGCTGATGACGCTCCACCTGCGAAAGGCGATCGCCACCCTGCTCGCCGCTTGCCTCTTGGCGAGTGTCGCGGCGGCCCGCAACGTCGACGGCTTCGAAGTCGAACACATCGTGGTCAAGGGCGAGACGCTCCGCAGCATCGCCTCCCGCTACGAAGTCGGCAGCCGCGAGCTCAAGCGTTGGAACAAGATCCGGGGCACGCGGCTGAAGCCCGGCCAGCGGCTCACGGTCTACTCGCAAGTCCCGGTGCGCCCGCGGCGCATCCTTGAGCACACGGTCAAACGCGGCGATACGCCCATCAAGATCGCGAAGAAGTACGACACCACAGTCAAAGAGCTGAAGCGGGTCAACGGCTGGGGCCGCCGCATGCGGCTGGTCCCAGGTAAGGCCATCAAGGTGGAGGTCGAAGGACCGGAGAACCCGTCCGTCGCGAAGGGCATCCCGCAAGGCGGCCGCCTCGTGAATGGCGAGAAGCTGCCGGACGGGCCGGGCTACGTCGTCCGCAGCGGCGCGAACGCCTACGGTACGAACGAGACCATCACACTACTGATGACCGTGCTCCCGAAGGTCAAGCGCAAGTGGAAGAGCGCGCCCGACATCCTCGTCGGCGACCTGTCCCGCGAACACGGTGGCCGCTTCCCGCCGCACCGCTCGCACCAGAACGGGCTCGACGTCGACATCGGCTACTACCACGACGTTCGCCCAGCGCCGGACTTCTTCCGGTCGGCCACGGCGGACACCATCGACGCCGAGAAGACCTGGTTCTTGCTCAAGACCTTCATCGACACCGGCATGGTCGACTACATCTTCGTCGACTACAGCCTGCAGAAGCCGCTCTACGAACACGCGAAGAAGGCCGGGCTTTCAGCGCGTAAGCTCGACGAGTACTTCCAGTACCCCCGCGGCATGGGCCGCACCGATGGCCTGATCCGGCACGCTCCGAGCCACAAGAACCACTTCCACATCCGGTTCATGTCTCGCGACGCGAACTCCTGAGCCGCGCCCCCTACGTCCTCCTTCATCGACCACTTTGCCACGCTCGGCCTCTCGAGCGACGCCACGCGGACCGAGATCCGACGGGCCTACAAGCGCCTCGCGCGACGCTTTCACCCCGACACCGGCGCAGGCTCGGACGTCGAGCGCTTCCACGCGGTGCAGGCGGCGTGGGGTGTCCTCGGCGACGAGGTGGCGTGTGAGGTTCATCGGACCGACGTGCTGCGGGCCGAACGGTCCTGGACGCCGCCCGTACCCCCGCGCCCGCCGCCGCGGCCCGACCCACGCCCGCGCGAGCGACCGGACCCGCCGCCGCCACGACAGACGACGTACCACGACGAGCCGCGGGCCGACGCGACCCCATCCGCACGCGCCCGCGTGGCCATCCAAAGCACGGTAGCCGACCGGGGTGGGCGCGTCCTCGTTCGCCTGCCGGTGTCGCAGCCCTGCCCGAGCTGCGGGGGAGCCGAGTTCGAGCGCACACGCTGCCCGATGTGCCAGGGCCGTGGCGTCGTGACCATGCGGCTGAAGGCGTGGGTCACCGTCCCGCCGGGCGTGCGAGCGGGCGATCGGCGAGTCGTCCTCGCGGAGCTGGAGCTGTATGGTGAACGCGCGATGGAGGTCGAGTTTCGGGTCGACCCGGCGTAGCGTCGCCGCACCGGCAGTCGTCATTCAGGAGTTTCTTTGCTCGGGCTGATTTCCCACCTCGTCGTCGCCTCTGCCCTCTCGACGGGCGGCGATCACACCGTCTCGCTCTCCGGTCACTATGCGAGCATCGAGTCGCATGGGGGCGGCGTGGCGCTTCGCTACACACTCGGGCTCGATGACTTTTGGAACTTCACGACGGATGTCGCCTGGAGCGGGGTGCCCGGCGCCGCTGCGCTGGAGGGGACCGACGAGGCGCCGATGCAGCACGTGCTCACCGGCAGCGTCGGCATCCTCTACCACCTCGACGCGTTCGAGTGGGTGCCTTACCTCGTCTTTGCCTTCGAAGGCACCGGCGCCCTGCGCACTGGCGAGGCCGATCGCGAAGGCCTCGGCCTTCAGCTCGGCGGCGGAATCGATTACCGGGGCGGACCACGCTGGAGCGTCGGTCTCGGCGGGCTCTGGCACCGCGTCATCTGGGGCGACGCCCCCACGCACACGACCTGGCTGGCGCGAGTGAACCTCCACTTCTGAGCCATTCCAACATCTACGTCGCTTTTCTTCAATTCTCCGACATCCAGGTAGGAATCGGACGCCACCGAAAGCGGGCTCGCCTCTACGATCGCGTCATTGTGGGCACTTCGCCGTTTGGCACAGCGCTTGTAGAGCCGGCCGCCGGCTTCGCCTCGACCGGCGCAGCACCCCTACAGGACACCGGAAGGACGCATGAGCACGTACAAGGCCGAATACATCTGGCTCGAT
>JADMJS010000038.1 GCA_018780435.1 Myxococcales bacterium | reverse complement strand
AGCTCCGGACCCGAGCAGGCCTTCATGATGATGTCGGAGGCGAGATTCGACGTCAGGAAGATGACCGTGTCCTTGAAGTCCACGACCCGGCCCTCGCCGTCGGCCAACATGCCCTTGTCGAACACCTGGTAGAAGAGGTTCAACACTTCGGGGTGCGACTTCTCGACCTCGTCGAGCAGCACGACGGAGTACGGTCGTTGGCGCACGGCTTCGGTCAAGACGCCGCCTTCGCCGTAGCCGACGTAGCCCGGCGGGGAGCCGACGAGCTTCGAGACCGTGTGCTTCTCCTGGAACTCGCTCATGTTGATGATGGTCATGAAGCGTTCGCCGCCGAAGAGCAGATCGGCGACGCCGAGCGCCGTCTCGGTCTTGCCGACGCCGGAGGGACCGACGAAGAGGAAGACGCCGATGGGCACTTCTTCGCGCTTGAGCCCGGCTTTGGCCGCCCGAACGGCCTCCGCGACCATCACGAGGGCGTGGTCTTGGCCCTTGATGCGGGTCTGGAGCTCGTTCTCGAGCGTGAGGAGCGACGTCGCTTCGTCGCGCACCATCTTGCCGAGAGGGATCCCGGTCCAGTCCGCGATGACTCGAGCGATGACCTCCGGCGTGACTTCGACGTTCACCATCGGGTCTTTGCCCTGCACGAGCCTCAGCCGGGCGAGACTCTGAATGAGCGTCTCGCGCGCGGCCTCCATCTCGAGGTCGCGACCCGATTCTTCACGCACCGAGAGCGCGGCGATCTGCGTGAGATAGTCCGTGCGACGCCGTTCGTAGTCGTCGGGCGAATACTCGTCTTTGAAGTCTTCCAGGGACTGCAGCTTGCGGTTCAGCGCGGCGATGCGAGGGTCGACCGGCAGATCCTTTGGCGGCGGCGGCGGGTTCTTGGCGTCCTCCTCGCGCTTCTTCTTGAGCTCCGACAGCGCCTTTCGGGCTCCAAGGACCTCGTCGGCGGCGCCCCGCTCACGCTCCCACTCCACGTGGAGCTCGGCCGCTCGGGTCTTGGCCTCTTCGATCTCGGCTTCGAGCTCGGCGATACGCTCCTCGACGGGCATCGCGCAGTTCTCGGCGTCGCGCCGGACGGCGGTGAGCTCGCGGTCGAGGGTCTCGACCCGACGTTCTTCGTCTTCGAGCTCGGCAGGTTTGGCCGTGAGCGCCACGCGGACACGCGCCGCGGCCGTGTCGATGAGATCGACGCCCTTGTCCGGGTGCTGGCGGCCCGTGATGTACCGCGAGCCGAGCTCCGCGGCCGCCACCAGCGCGTCGTCGCGGATGATGACGTTGTGGGCGCTCTCGTAGCGGTCACGGAGGCCGCGCAACATGATCGTCGCCTCTTTGTTGCCCGGCTCTTCGACCTTGATGATCTGGAAACGACGAGACAGAGCAGCGTCTTTTTCGAAGTACTTCTTGTACTCCGACCACGTCGTGGCCGCGATCGTCCTGAGTTCGCCGCGAGCGAGCGCCGGTTTGAGCAGGTTCGCCGCGTCCGAGCCCCCTTGCGAGCCGCCCGCGCCGATCATGGTGTGCGCTTCGTCGATGAAGAGGATGATCGGCGTCTCCGAGTTCTTTACCTCTTCGATGACGTCCTTGAGGCGGTTCTCGAACTCGCCCTTCACGCCTGCGCCGGCCTGCAGCAGCCCGAGGTCGAGCCCGACGAGCGCGACGTCCATGAGCACATCGGGGACGTCACCCGCGACGATTCGAACGGCGAGCCCTTCGACGAGGGCCGTCTTACCCACACCGGAGTCGCCCACGATGATCGGGTTGTTCTTGCGCCGACGGGCCAGGATGTCGACGAGCTGCCGGATCTCGCGGTCTCGCCCGAAGACCGGGTCGATGCGCCCGTTCCGCGCGAGCTCGGTGAAGTTGGTCGCGTACTTCGAGAGCGCGCCGCCTTCTACGATCGGCGAGTCGCCCGGGCCGCTCTCGCGACC
>JADMJS010000615.1 GCA_018780435.1 Myxococcales bacterium | reverse complement strand
CCATTTCACACCTTCAGGCCCAGAGGTGGCCCACCCGGGGGACCTGAATGGTTACGGCTGGTCTAAAGAGGGGCCAACGCTGTCGGTCCGGGATTGCAGTCGCGGCCGGGGACCCTCTCCGCTAGACTGGAACACGCCGGCAGGTCACGGCGCGGAGGTGATCATCGATGGGAGCAAAGCAGCGAGTAACGCTCGGCCCTTCTAGTGTGGCGGTGATCCGGCTCGTCGTACCTCCCGAGCTGCTCAATCAAGAGGTAGACGTGGTGCTCTTGCCCACACGCACGAGGCCGAGCTCGGGCGCTGGGCGCCAGCTGAAGGACTTCGCTTCGGAGCTCCACCTCGACTTCTCAGGGTACCGCTTCGATCGAGATGAGATCCACGATGAGCATGATCGCGATTGATACGAGTGCCCTCCTGTATGTGTTGGAGGAGGGCTCGGAGCGTCAGGACATCGTCATGGGACTTCTGGGCGAGGATACGTTTCCAGCGTCCAGGTGGTCACGGAATCGTCGAGCGTGCTGGAGCGTAAGTTCAAGCGATCGAGGGCAGAAGTTCGCAGGTGGGTGGAGGTGCTACTCGCGGGGTACCGAGTGACGCCACTCACGCCGGAATCCGTCCTGAGTGCTCAAGACCTTCGTGGGCGCTACAGCCTCTCTCACTGGGATTCGCTCATTGTCGCGCATGCACTGGAGAATCAAGTCTCTGTGCTCTTCGCAGAAGACATGCAGGACGGCTTGGTCGTAGAGGGCACCTTGACCATACGGAACCCGTTTCCACGCAAAGGGTGACCGTCACGTTTCTTAGGCGTTCGACCCCTAGCCCAAGAGCCCCGGCAGAAGCCCCGTCGCATAGTCGGTGTCGCCGAAGAGCTCCGTCGGCACGCCTACCGCCGTGAGCAGGCTGGCGTGGAGGTCGTTGTGGCCCTTTCCGGCGTAGGTCAGGTAGCGGCCGCCGGCGATGCCGAGGCCGGCGCCGCCCGCGATGACGAAGGGGACGTCCTCGTGGCTGTGGGAGGCGCCCTGGCCGAGCTCGCTGCACCAGAGGACGGCCGTGTGGTCGAGGAGGGTGCCGCCGGCTTCGGGGATGGCGGCGAGGCGGGCGAGTAAGTACGCGAACTCACTGGCGTACCACTGGTGGCGGTAGGCCCACTCCTCGCGGGAGGTGAGGTCGGACGGGCCCGCGTGCGAGAGCATGTGGTCGTCGGAGAAGGAGTTCAGGTGCGGGAAGCGGATGTTGTTCGAGCCGCTCGAGTACTGGAGCGTCACGACGCGCGTGACGTCGCAGGTGAGGGCGGCGGCGGCGAGGTCGAGCTGGGCTCGCGACACCGTCGACATGACGGACTCGCTCTCGGGGTCGGCCGACAGCGTGGCCTTGCCCGGGACGTCGCAAGCCGCGAGGTCTTGGAAGGTCAGGAGCTGGGTCTCGAGTGCGCGCAGCATGGTCGCGTGTTGGTCGAGCTTCAGGCGGTCGGCAGCGCTGACACGGCCCCGCAGCCAGCGGTACTGGGCGCGGGCCGCGTCGAGGACGGACTTGTGGGCTGTCTTCTCGGCGATCTGCTCATCGAGTGGGCTCTTCACGCCCTTGAAGAGCTGCTCCCACACCTGGGCCGGATTGGTCATCGGCGGGAGCGGGAGCGAGTCGCCGGCGTAGTTGATGCGATGGGAGACGGCTGAGCCGAGGACGCGGACGCCGAGCTCGAGGCTCTTCCGCGGGGTGGGGCCGCCGATGGCCGCGGCGGCGACCTGGTCCATCGAGATCCCGTTCGCCCAGCCGGCCGTCTGGCCGTTGCCGCCGACCATGTCGCCTTCGTTCAAGTGGCGCCCGGTGAGGATGGCGCCCATGCCGCGCTGATGGGGCTCGCCGGCGCCTTTCTCGGTCGACTTCAGGTGGACGCCGCGCAGCAGCACGAGCTGGTGCTGGAATGCGAGCAGCGGGGCGTGCAGCGGCTTCAGGGTGAAGTCGCCGGAATTAATAGCGAAGTTGGCGCCAACGTCCGGGAACCACGACTCGGGGTTCGTGCCGTTCGGGGTGAAGAAGATGACGAGGCGGCGCGGGGGCGCGGCGTCCGCGGCGAAGGCCGAGCGCGTGAGCGACGACAGCAGCGGGACGAGCGGAGCGGCGCCGAGACCCCGGAGGAAGTGGCGTCTCGCGATCATGGCGTGCCTCCCGTCCAGGCCTTGCCGCCCGTCGGTTCGATAAAGGCGGAGGTCCCCGTCCCGGAGTCGATGCCCTCCGCGTAGACGGTGTGCGCCTTCCCATCGAGGGCCCAGGCCGGCATCGTGAAGCTCCAGCCGGGCAACGACTCCGCGGGCAGCGAGAACGCGGCGATGACGTCGGGGCGCGCGCCCGTGGTCGTCGTCTCGCCGAGGAGCGTGCCGCCTGCCCAGCTCGGGGCGTCGAGGTAGAGGCGCACGGTGAGCGAGGTCGTCGGCGAGTCGGGATCATAGGCCCAGCCGGCGGCCGTCGCGCCCGAGACCACGTCGACGAAGCCGCGCGGCAGGGCAGAGCTGACTTGGAAGGTCTTGGGCGATCCCACGAGCTGGACGTTCGGGGAGTCACCCACGTCGACGGCGATGAGCTCAAGGGTGTGGGCCTTGCCGTCGAGCGCCGACGACGGGAGCACGAAGCGGAAGCCGTGGTCGCCAACGTAGCCCGTGACCTGGTTCACGTCGGGCCGCGGCAGGTCGGCGCGAGGGTAGGGCTCGACCGTCTGGCCGTCGACGCGGACCACGATAAAGAGCTCGTAGCTGGGCTGGTTTGGGTCGAGCGCCCAGCCGCTGACGAGGCCGTTGTCTTGCACGGAGTCCCAGAAGCCGATCGGCGACGTCGGGATGGGGTCGCCGGGCGGGACCTCGATGGGCGGGAGCTCTTCAGTCGGCACCGGTGTCGGGATGACGAGCGCCGGATCGGACTCGTCCACCGGCTCCGGCGGCACCCACGGGGTCCCGGGCCTGAATCGGAAGGCGTCCGAGCGCACGATGGCGACCAGCAGCTCGGTCACGTCGCCGCCCGCGGCCACGAAGGCGCCCGAGACTTGGGTCAGGTTGCAGCCGTCGGCGGGCGCCGAGGTGCCGCGCCCCATCGCGAAGCGGTACCAGTGTTCGGCAACACAGCTCGCCACGCGCGGGCTCGCGGCGAGCCGGTCCGCAAGCTCGATCGCGCCATCGAAGGGGCCTTCGGCGGCGGGATCGCCCTGTACCCACGTGAGCGCCCCGGTCGCGTCGATGGGCAGCCCGTTCTCGGTGTCGCGCCAGCGTCCGAGGTGGTCGTAGTGCTCGAAGCCGAAGCCGATGGGATCGATGAGCGTGTGGCAACCGGCGCACTTCTCGTTCGCCGTATGTTCGGCGAAGCGCTCGCGGGTGGTGGCGTTCGGGTCGGGGTCCGGCGGCGTGATCACGACGTCCGCGGGCGGCGGCGGGATCGGCTGGCAGAGGAGCCGGTCGCGCACGAAGAGCCCGCGACGGATCGGCGAGGACTGACTGCCGTTGGCCAGGATGGCGAGGATCGCCGGCTGAGTCAGGAGCCCGGCGCGTTCGGCCTCGGGTGCGGCCCAGGGGAGGTAGTCTTCGGCCGAGCTGGGCGCGCCGGCGTGGACCACCGCCAGCACGTCGTCGACGTACACCGTCGATGAACCGAGGAGGCCAGCCAGCCCGTCGCCCGGCGGGAGCACGGCCGAATGGACGAAGGCCTCCATCGACTCGCGCCAGCTCTCGCGGAGCGCTTCGATGGTGATGCCGGCCGACGTGAGCCCTTCCGGGAGCGTCTTCTCGATGTGGGCGAGCTTGTCGAGCTCGAGCCACTGCCGGTGGAAGCTGTCGATGGTGTCGAGTGCGCGCGGGTGCGTCAGCAGGCGCCGCGCTTCGGACTCGAGCCCGTCGGCGGTGTCCAAGAGCCCCGAGGCGGCGGCCGCGAGCAGCTCGTCGTCGGGCATCGACGACCAGAGGAAGAAGGAGAGGCGCTCGGCCAGCTCGTAGCCCGTGAGCGGGATGGCCGCGCCCTCCACGTCGCCCGCCAAGACCTCGGTGACGCGATAGAGGAACTGCGGCGACAGCAGCGCCGTGCGGATGGTGAGCGCCACGCCGCCCGCGAGGCCGCTGGTCGTTGCACCCGCGTCCCAGGCCAGTTTCAGGAGCGCATGTTCGATGGGGGCGAGAGGGCGCCGGAACGCGCGCCGCCCGAGCTCCGCCGTCACGGCGTCACGGCAGGCCGCCGCGTCGCCGCCCTGGACGGCGCACGGGGCGACCTGTGCCAGCCGGTGCGTGACCGTGTCGTCGGCGAGGACCCGCGCAGCCTCCATCTGCGCCTCGACGAGCGCCGGGCTCGGGAGGTGCGCGTCGGCGTTGTTCTCGAAGCCGAGCGCGTGGTTCTCGGGCGGGAAGGTGTCGCGGGCGATGGTGGTCGTGGTGAAGAGGAGGTCGCCCGCCGCCAGATCGTACTCGAGCCGGGTCAAGAGCCGTGCGACTGCTTCACCGGGCTGAAGGTCCGCGCACTCGGGGTCGATGGTCGGGCCCGTGTCCGGCGAGGGCGCAATCGAGTCGGGCAGTGCCGTGTCGTCGGGAGCGAGCGACGCGTCCTCCGGCGGTCGCGCGACGTCTTCGGGCTCGGGGCCTGCATCAGCGCTGTTGGTGTCGTCCGGCGCGAGTTCGCTGGACGCATCAGGCGCGGCCGCGTCGACTGGCAGCACTGTGACGCTGTCACTGTCAGCAGCGGCGTCGCCCGTGGCCGGAGACGACGTGGGGACGCGCCCCGGAGCGGCTTCGCACGCGAAGAGCCCGGTGACGCAGGCGATGAGGATGGGGCGATGTCGCACCCGCGCAGTCTGACATGACCGGACAGCGCCCCGGAAGGGGAGAACTACTCGATCTCTTCGACATCGAAGCAGAAATGGCGCCAGTCGGACTTCGGGCCGCGCAGGGTGATGGCCAGCGGTCCCTGGAGCCCGGCTAGCCCCTCGAGCTCGTGGACGATGAGCTGGTTACGGCGGGTGACGAGCGGGAGCGGGAGCGGGATTCCGCCGAGCGTCACCTCGAAGGAGACGTCGTCGTGGCGGCTGGCCTCGGCGAGTCCGTAGGTGAAGCGGAGCGCCGACAGTGGCGGCGTGTCGAAGCTCAGGCGCTGCTCGCCGCGTTTCGGATGCAGGAAGAGCAGTGGTCGGGGTTTGCCTTCGAAGGTGCACTGGGTGCCGAGAGCGCGGCCCCACATCGCGTCGCGGCCCTGATCGCCGCGACACTCGAACTTCTGGTGCAGGTTGTTGAAGTAGTCGCACGGGCGCCCGCCGGTCGTAACCTGGCCGGACTCGAGCTCGTCCACGGCGTGGAAGTGCACGGAAGCGCTCGGAAAGACGCGCGCTTTCACCGTGAGAGCGATCGCGAGCGCCGCCAGCACGGCGCAGGCGAAGGCCGGGTTCCACTGCCCCTCGTAACGGGGCGCGAGGACCCGGCGGCTCGCTCGGAGGCCGCGCGCGATGCCGTCGAAGGACACGGCCAGCGGCGCGACGCCGAGCGCGGCGACCGGCAAGAAGAAGCGGCTGTACGTGAACCCGTACTTGGCCTGCAGCGCTACGAAGGCGACGGCGACGCCCAGGAAGGTCCAGCTCATCGCCAGCACGGCGCGCCTGCGCGCGTCTGCGTCTGGGGCTGCGTCTACACCGAGCGCGAGCTTCTTCCGGCGCCAAAACGCCACCCCCAAGACGAGCGCCGCCAGCACCGACAGCGCCACGAGCGGGGCCTTCAGGAGGAGGCCTTCGGCTTTGTCGAAGAGCACGCGATCGAGCCCCGCTTTCAGAGGTTCGTGGAAGCGGGCCGCGACGGACTCGGTCGTGAGCAGGCCGTCCTGGCGGATGAGGATTCGCGAGTAGCTCGACGTGAGCGGCGACCCGAAGAGCCACGTGTTCGACGCGAAGAAGAGCGCCAGCGGGGCCGTGAAGGCGCCGAGTGCGGTCATGATCGCGGCGGGGTTCCAGCGTGCGATGAGCCAGAGCGCAAAAGGCAGGACGTACGCGACGTTGGTGACTTTCGCGAAGACCCCGAAGCCGAAGCCGAGGCCGGCGACGATGAGTGCGCGTCGCTGAACCCGCCACGTCGGAGCGGCCGGATCCCCGAGCCCGATGGCCCGCGCGAAGGCAGCGGTCCCCATCATGAGGAGAGCTGTATAAAAGACGTCATTGTTATAGGAATAGACGTCGCCCGACACGATCGGCTGCGCCGCCACGAGGAAGGTCGTGGCGGCCGAGACCGCGGGTGGCGCGAGCCGGGCCGTGAGCGCGTAGGTCGCAGCGACGATGACCGCGAGCATGAGGACGTGCATGACCAGAAGGCCGATGAGGCCCAGGATGCCGTAGAGCGGCAGCGACACCAGCGGGAGCAGCCACGAGTGCTTCGGCAGCCAGCGGCCGTCCTTGCCGAGCGAGACGTTGGACCACCCTTGGTCGAGATCGTGGTTCCACCCGAGGTCGTCCACGAGCCACGAGCGTGGGTGAACGTGGGATTGGTCGAGGGAGTGGTCGCGCCAGAGGGTCTTTGCGATGTTGGCGTAGAAGGCGCCGTCGCCGTGGAGGAACGTGTAGGGCTCGAAGCGCGTCCAGGCGATGCTCCCGAAGAGACAGCAGGCCACGAGAAAGACCGCGAGGGTGTGCGAGCGGGGGCGCTCCGTGCCGGTCGGGCCGGCCCCGGTCAGGTGGTCCACCGGAACCCGAAGCCGTACTCGGCGTCCGCGGCGCGGGGCCCTCGGAAGTAGCGCTCGACGGCGCTGAGGTCGACCCCACCCGGGCGCGCGTCGAGCGTGAACGCGACGCAGTAGGGTAGGGCCGGATCGCGCTCGCGCAGGGGCACCCGGAGCTCACCGTCGCGGACGTCGGCGTCGCCGCCAAATCGGACGACGACCGTGACGTCGACGTCGTCGAACTCCACGCCGTCGCTCTCGGCGTGCAGGGTGATCGCGGCGAGGCCGAGCTTCTCCGGGGCGTGCAGGATCAACGTCTCTCCGCCGTCGTCGCTCGTCTCCAGAGTCGCGAAAGGGGAGGCGTCTTTGGCCCCAAAGCGACTCCCGAGGGCTTGAACGACGGCCGGTTGTTCACCCGAGAGGACCAGCGCCCCGAGCCGGATTCCGGAGGCCGTCGGCGCGCTGCGGGGCTCGCGCTCGAATGGCCACGGGATGCGTCCGGCTGGGGCAGGGCGCTGCTTCGCGCGCTGCTCGAGCGTGATGACGAGGCGCTCGATGCCGCGAGGCGATCCGGCACGGATGAGCGGGAGCCCGACCCGCTGTCCGACATCGAGCGTGCGCGAACCGGCGAGGGTGCTCTCGAGCACCGCCGGCTTGGCGGCGCGCCGGTCCGGCAACAAGGCAGGCGCTGGGCCAACGAGTCGGTAGTGCACGAAGAGAGCCTCGCGCCCGCCTTGAAAGCCGTCGAGGGGCGCGGCAATGCGCCACTCCCCCTTGCTGCGGTAGAGCTCGACCACGGTCGCAGCGCGCCGCCCATCGAGCTCGGCGAGGGCATCGACGCCGACCGTGAACGACGCGCGGAGCTCCGAGACGGTGGAGCGGATAATGACGAGCGCCCGCAGGCCGGCGAGGTCGCCGAGATCCGGCCGCCCGAGCGCCGCGACGCCCACGACGAGCCGCTGAACGGTCTCTGGCAGCGTCGCCATCGTGACGCGAAAGCGGGCGCCATTGCCCTCACGAACCGCCGTGCTGGCGGCAGCGAAAGCGCCGGTGGGTCGGGCGATCCCGGTGCTGACGATATGGTCGCTCCCACGGAGGGCACCGCCCTCGTCGACGCCCGCAAGAGACCACTCAAGCGGCGCTCGGTGCCCGGAGGTGGCGACGAGCTGAAACTCGACCGTCGCCGCCGCTAGCTCGGCGTCGACCATCCCGAGCTGAGACAGCCGGGTGCGTTGACCCCGGGCGAGAGTCACGGGTTCGGTGGTGGGGCGGTCGTTCTGAGCCATCGGGTACGCTGCGGATAACCCTGGACTCGGGGCGCCGTCAAGCGGGGGGCTGCGGGCGCTATTCGGCCGCTACTCGGGCGCGGGCGCCTTCGACAGGTCGCGCACGGTCGCGTCGGCCGGCGGCGTGAACGAGAAGAACTTGGCGTCGACCTTCTGGAAGTCGACCTTCTGGAAGTCGATGGTGCTGACGTTGTCGTAGGGGTCGACGAGGACGGTGCCACGGATCTCGCCCGTCGCGGCGTCGACCGTGAGCGTCAGCGACTTGAAGTCGCGGCTCGAGGTCTTTGGCGTGAGGATGATGACGGCCTGACCGGCGGCGGCGGGTGTGGTCCCCGCGGCGAGGTTGAAGTCGGTCGACAGGTCACCTTGGCCAAAGAGGTAGCGGCTCTGGTGGTAGAGCTCGGAGCTGCGCACGTCGAGGCGCGTCACGAGCTTGTCGGAGACCTGGTAGCTCCACAGCACGTTGCCGTCGCTGACGTAGAAGACCTGTTCGGGGGCCTTGTACTCCCAGCGCATCTTGCCGGGGCGCTCGAAGAAGACGTTGCCCGTCTTCTCGAGGATCCGACGGCGGCCGGGTTTTTGGACCTTCTGGACGAACTGGGCGCGGATCGAAGGCCGCTCTTTGTAGAAGGTCTCGATCTTCTTGGCGATCTCGGTGGGGGTGGCGTCGGCTGCCACCGCACTCGCGGCCGGGACCAACGCGAGCAGCAGGAAGAGGAACTGTCGGCGTACCATGGATGCTCCCGAGGCAATGCGCGTGTAGGCGAGTCAGACGGCGTTGCCGCTGAGGTGGGAACCTCGGCTTCTGGGAGACCATTCCCGAGCGCGAGCGACCGCTGCGATCAGCCCTGGCGTTCGGCGAGGCCTTGCACGCGCATGGCCGAGAGCTGCTCGATCAGCGGCTGGACGGCCGTCATGAACTCGGTCTTCTCGCCGTCCTCGAGCGGATTCGAGGCGAGCGAGGTGATCTCCAGTGGATTCAGCCACTTTTCGCCCTTCTTGATGGCGAAGTGGAGATGGGGACCGGTGGCGCGGCCGGTCTGGCCGACGTAGCCGATGACGCTGCGCTGCGTGACGGCGTCGCCTTCTTTCACGTCGCCGAACTTGTTCAGGTGGGCGTAGTAGCTGGAGTGGCCGCCCGCGTGTTCGATGACGACGAGGTTGCCGGACGCGCTCTGCTTTCCAACGAAGCTGACTCGGCCGGAAGCGACGGCCTGCACCGGGGTGTTGACCGGCGCGGCGTAGTCGATGGCGAGGTGTTTCTTCCACGTGTGGAGCGTCGGGTGGAAGCGATGATGGGTGAAGCCTGAGGAGATGCGCGTGTACTTCAGCGGCGTCTTCAGGAACTCCTTCTCAAGAGCACGACCGTCGGCCGCATAGTAACCTTCGCGACTCTGCACGTTCTTGTACAAGAACGCCGTGTGGGCGCCGAACTTCCCTTCGTAGCTCGCGGCCAAGATGCGGCCGTACTTCGAGAATCGACCGTCCACGAACTCCTTCTCGACCACGATCTTCACGATGTCGCCCGGACGGATCTCCTGAAAGAAGTCTACGTCGAACGCGAAGAGGTCTGAGATGCGTTGGGCCAGATCAGGCCCTTCGCCACAGCGGGTGAGACTCGCGAAGAGGGAGCTGCCGATGGCGCAGCCGACTTCAGCAGTGCGGATGTCGACCGCGACTTCTTTCTTGGCGGCGACGTACTCGTCGTTCTCCAGGCGAACCGTGTACTCCTCCATCGGGCCCGTCGAGTACGTGAAGCGCAGGATGCGCCCCTTGCCGTCGATCTCCCCGGAGTAGCGATGGCCTGCCTTGGCCTTCTTGAAGTCGAAGACCGACTGCATGGTGGCGAGGACGGGTGAAATCTTGGCGGGGTCGATACCGTGGCCTTCGACCGCATGGGAGACCGTGTCGCCCGACTGAATCTTGCCTTCGAAGCCGCGTACGATCGTCGTCGCGTCGGGGGGCGAAGCGGGCTCGGTGGCGCCCGCTGGGCGGGCCTCGGGTGCCGCCTCGGGCCTCGTCGAGTCGGTCTCGGGCGCGCTCGAACTCGGTGGCGCCTTGTCGACCGACGGGACCAGGGGTTCCGTCGTGTCATGGAAGAACACGATGTAGTTCACACCGACGGCGCAGGCCACGAACGCGAGGTTCACGAGCGTACGGAGTGGGCTGGCGCGACGCTGGCGGCGTCCGTAGCGGCCGCCGATGTAGATGGGGTCTCTCAGGTACAAATGGCCCTCCTCGGGCAAGACGGCTGGAGCACCTGTGGTGCCGCCGCCCATGGTCCCTGCGCGGAGCTGCTGTGACGCGATCGCCAACGTGACGGGCACGCGGGAGACGCCTTGGGCCAGCTCAGCCGGGGCGGAGGGAATCACATGGTGTCCCAAGTGTCAACGGGTCCGCGATCAGGGTCTGTTGAGGTCCAGCCATAGAACCTTGGGATCATTGGGCTATGCAGGGAACGCGCTGCGAAGATGCGGCCGCGATCGACGCGCGGCCGTTGCCATCAGGGGGGCCCACGACTATTTTGCGCGGCTCGCCGCCCCCATGGCGGCCCAGCCGAG
>JADMJS010000294.1 GCA_018780435.1 Myxococcales bacterium | reverse complement strand
GCAGACATCTGACGCCGCTCCCGTGCGGCAGCGCGAAGGCCTGCGACGGGAGAAAATCAGCGCCCTCCTAGGGCCAATGCCGCTCGGTTAGGGCCGAAGTGCACTCACCGAGCGCTCAGCCTTCAGCCTTCAGCCCGGGCCCCCGGCCGGCCGGTCCGAGTTCGGCTGAGCGCTGACGGCCGGCCGCTGACAGCGCCGCCGGGTGTGCGGCACTCCGGCGGAGAAGGCATCCGACGACGGACCGGACGCTCATCCGAGCGGCCTCCTGGGGCGTTTCGACCCGACGACCGGATCCCACGTACGCGAGTGGGTGAACCGAACTGGCTCGGCTAAGGGTTGAATCGACGGCCCCCGTGGGGTAGACACCCCATCAACGCCGCACTCGATCCGGGTGCTCCTGCACTTCGGCCGATGGTCGGCCGAGTCAGCGTCGGCCGTCCGAGCGGATGTTGGGCCGCGTCTCTCTCCACCACGCAGTCAGTGAGGCAACGTGCGCATTCACTCCTCTCGCAGCACCTCGATCCGAACGGCCACGCTCGCTTTCCTGCTCGCAACTGGCGCTTGTGGCAAAGGGGGCAAAGAGGCTTCCCCGGCCGGAGCGAACGCCGCTCCATCGGCTCCCGCTCCCGCGCCATCGTCACCGGCTCCCACTGCGGCGCCGGCCCCCACTGCGGCGCCGGCCCCCACTGCGGCGCCGGCCCCGACTGCGGCGCCGGCCCCGACTGCGGCGCCGGCCCCGACTGCGGCGCCGGCCGTCGACCCATCGAACGTGGACGCTGGGGTGAACGCGGCGGCACCAGCAGCAGGCGTCGGCGCGGCGCCGTCACCCGTGGCGGCCGCGACGGAGGCGCTCAAGAACCCGGACTCGCCCGAGGCGACAGCGGCGCTGACCTCGCTCAAAGACTACCTCAAGACGGCGGCGGCGGCCGATGCGGGCGAGGCCAAGACGCTCCTCGTCAAGGCCGGCCTCGAGGCGTGGACACGCGCCGTGGTGAACGGCACCGATGCGGCCGCGGTGAAGGGGCTCCTCACGAGCGACGGCAAGACGCTGATTCCAGCGCTCGCGGACGCTCTCGGAGACTCCGCCGGGACGCAGGCGCTCGTCACGGTCCTCGCGGGCGGGCTCGGTGTAGGTCAGGTCGAGGCGCTCGCCGCGATGAGCAAAGCGCCCGATGGGGCTGATCAGAATCGGCGAGACCTCGCACAGATGGCCACACTCGCGCTCGGAAAAGCAGCC
The DNA here is from genome assembly GCA_018780435.1 of Myxococcales bacterium. GTDB lineage: Bacteria > Myxococcota_A > UBA9042 > SXOO01. The sequence continues at coordinate 9,288 of JADMJS010000294.1, read as the reverse complement.
GAGGGCCTCGTGAGCGCCTTCGCGGCTGACGGCACGGCGGCCAAGCTCGGCGCGCTTCGAACGCTCGCGGACAGCAGCCCCTGGCGCTGTGACGCGGCGGGTGACGGCGACGTTCGGGCCGCGTGTGGACCCGAGTGGTTCGGCGTCGCGGACGCGACCGCGCTCACACGTTTGCCCGACTCGGCGCTCCCGGTCGCCCGCTTCGCTCGGCTCGCGCGTCTCCTCGGGGACAAGGCGCCGACGGGGAAGCTGCTCCTCCCCGTGTCGTCGTCGCAAGCGCCCGTGGTCGCGTTCACGAGTGGCGAAGTCGCATCGACGCTCCCCGTGTCGGTGGCCGTGGTCGGGCCCAGCGGTCTCGCGCTCACGGAGCGTGTGGTCCTCGACCTCGGGACGGGCGCCGTCACGGGCAACCCCGACGCCGGCACGCCGCTCGCCCCCGCCGCGATCCTCGAAGGGATCAAGGATACGGACGGGGCTGCTTCCACCGCCAAGGCCATCAAGGCGGCGGCAGACGTCGCTCGAACGTCGGCCGGCGACGTCGCCGGGCTCCTTCCGAGCACGAACACGGCGTCGGTCGGTGTCGTGGTGTCCGGTGAGACGCCGGCAAAGCTCCTGATGGCGTCACTCGGCGTCCTGGTCGAGGCTGGCCTGACCGACGTACGCTTCTTGCGGGGTGACGGCAGCGAGACGCCACTCGCCGTGCCGCTCGTGGTCAGCGCGGTGCCCGAAGCGCGCCGAGGCCGCGACGAGACGGCGCTCCGCGTGAAGATCACGGCCGCTGGCTACGAGGTGACGCCGCCGAAGTCGAAGGTGGAGCCGCTCGCCCCGGCGGACCCTACGCCAATCGCCCTGCCGGCGACGGCGACACCCACGAAGAAAGGCGACAAGCTTCAGAAGGTCGTCGTGGCTGGCCCCGACGTGGCGGCTCTCGTCGAGACGGTCCGCTCGATTCGCCACTCGGAGGGCGCCGGTTACGTGGTCGAGATCGTCGCCGACGACGCGATCCCGGCGAGCCGCGTCCTTGAGGTCGTCGCCGCCATTGCTGGCGCGCCGGGGACGCCGCAGACCAAGCTCTCCGAGGTCTTCCCGGGGGTCGCCTGCAAGGACGAGGATCCGGCGCTCACCAATGACGCGTGTCGTTCCCTCTTCCCGGTGCTCCCGGCGACGCTGCCCGCCCCGAAGAAGGAGGGAGATCCCGTGAAGAAGCCGGAGCCACCGCCGGCCGAGCCGGAAGAGAAGCTCGGCTTCTGTGAGAAGGGGGACATCGAGTCGGTCATCAAGGCGCGCACCGGCTCCATCAAGTTCTGTTACGAGCGCGAGCTCCAAGCTCAGACCGATCTCACCGGTCGTGTCGTAGTCCGGCTCAAGATCGGGGCGAACGGCGCCGTGACGGAGGCGTCCTCCTCGGGTAACATGCCCAGCAAGAGTGTCCATGCGTGTGTCGTGAAGGCCATGCGTGCCCTCAAGTTCAAGCCCCCGGCGGGCGGTGGTGCGTGCGTCGTAAGTTACCCGTTCAACTTCCAGCCCTGAACGAAGCCCCGCGGGCCAGCGGCGCGGAGCGCGGGTCCGACTCGGCCAAAGTCTCGGGGGTACCTGCGGACGCTCTCGACACGGAGGCGGTTCCGAGAGACCCCGGCGACGCCGACGCCCGAAGTCCGGTCCGCCTCACGCGGCCAAGCAGCAAGCGGCCCGCTGGCCAGAAGCGCTTTCGACGCAAAGGGGTCGAGGCCGTCCTCGAAGCCCATCCGGAGCTCTTCGACCTCTCCGAGTATGGCTGTGAAGAGGATGAGCTTGAGCGGGTCGAGGAGGCCCTCGGTCACCCGATCCCGGACGACCTTCGTAGCCTCCTCCGCGTCGCCGACGGTGGCACCTTCAATGGCCAACACGCCGTAGTACACATGGCTGGCAGCGAGCAGCTTGCCGCATGGGCACAAGCGGGCGTCCACGACGAACTCGACGCAGTCCCCTTTGCGCACGACGCGGCCGGGACCGTCTTCGTCATCGACAGCAAGGGCGAATGGGGGGCCGAAGCCGGCGCGGTGTACCGACTTCGCATCGCGCGGCGGCCCCGTGGCAGGCGGGCCGTGCGCGACGCCGTGCGCGTCGCGGACAGCTTGTCGGCCTTCCTCGGCTACCTCACCTCTGGGCGAGACACCTTTTGAGGAGGAGGCCAGCCCGCACCGTCGCCGGGCTCGTCACGGTCACCTGTTGGCTCGGCCTCGTGGGCTGCGCGAAGACCAGCGACACGGTCGCGTTAGGCCCAGAGACGGGGACGCCCGACACGTCCTCCGATTCTGTCAGCAGCGAGCTTGGCGGCGACGAGGTGAAGGGCCCGGAAACCTGCGTCATCGAGCGCACGATCGCGTGCGGTGAGGTCATCGACGGCGATACCACTGCCGGCAGCCGCTCGGTCGCGTCGCTGTCGTGTGACCCCGCGGGGCTAGCGCTCGGGGCGTCGCCAGAGCGCCTGTACCGCTTCACCGCCGACCGGGCGACCCTGGTGCGGTTCAGCGTCGAGAGCGACGCCGCGCTACTGCTCGCCGTCCTCGCGGACGGTTGTGACGACGCGGCCTGCGTCATGGGACGCCCGTGGGAGGCGAGCTTGGCGGTGGCGGACGGCGAGAGTCGCACCGTCCTCGTCGACGGGCTCGACGGCGACAGCGGCGCCTTCCGACTCAGGGCCGAGTGCTGCACGCCGTCGTGCGCGGGCAAGAGCTGCGGCGACGATGGTTGCGGCGGGAGCTGCGGGACCTGCGGCGGCGGCGAGGTGTGCGACCTCGGGACCTGTACCGTCGCCTCGTGCAGCGCGGGTGAGACGCTGGACTGCGGCGCGACGCTCGTGAACGTCGACTCAGACGGCCCGGGGAGCACGTCGACCATCCCTGCGACGAGCTGCAAGGGGTACGACTACAGCGGCCCCGAGCGGGTCTACCTCTTCGAATCGACCTTCGAGGGCACACTCGTCGTTCGGCTGCCGCAGTGGGACGCCTCCGAGAAGCTCGATGTCTCGCTCTTCCGGGACGGGGGCGCCGGCTGCGACCCGGCGACCTGCGTCGACTCCGGGATCGAAGGGGCGAGCGCTCCAGTCTCGCCGGGGGATCGCGTCTTCATCGTCGTCGATGGGTACGAGGGAAACACGTCGAAGTTCGACCTGTCGGTCGAGTGCTGCGTGCCGGACTGCAGCGGCCGGGAGTGCGGCGACGACGGCTGCGGGGGGAGCTGTGGCGCGTGTGGCGAGTCCATCTACTGCAACAAGACCACCGGCCAGTGTGAAGACGTGGTCTGCACGCCGTCCGCGGAGCTCGTGTGTGGGCAGACCCTCTCCGGGGTGGCCTCGGACGGCCCCGGCTCATCGAACCTGCTCTTCACCTCGGGCTGCGTCGAGCAGGACTACAGCGCGCCAGAGCAGGTCTACTCGTTCGTGGCTCCGAACACGGCGACCTTCCGCTTCAACCTGCCGCCCTTCGACGAGAACGAGGACCTCGACGTCTTCATCCTCGCGGACCAGGAGGGGCTCTGCAAACCCGAGAACTGTGTGACCTTCGGCTTCTCGGGCGCCGTGGTGGACCTCGAGGCCGGCGAGCGCGTGTACGTGGTCGTCGACGGCTACCAAGGGAACGTCTCGCCCTTCAACCTGACCGTGGATTGTTGCGACTCCGACTGCGGCGAGCGTGTGTGTGGGCCGGACGGGTGCGGCGGCTCCTGCGGCACGTGCTTCGGTGGCAAAGCGTGTTCGTCGGATGGGACCGCGTGCGTGGACGTGGCGCCGAGCGACAACGACGACTGCACGACCGCCGACGTCATCTCCGCCTTGCCTTTCGAGACGGGCCTCGACACGACGGGGGCCGCCGATGACTACACCGTTGGTGGGACGACCGGCTGCGTCGAGCAGTACGAAGGCGGCCACGACCTCGTCTGGACCTACACGCCCGCGGTGACGGGGCCTATCTCCATCACGCTGCTCCCGTCCGACACCTCGGATGGGGTGTGTAACCCCGCAGCCCCGAACTCGACCTGTTCGCCGAAGGTGCTCTACGTCATGGACGCGTGCCCCGACGTCGCGACCAAGTGCCTCGCCGCCAACGACTACTATTTCGCGCCCGAGACGTCGCTCACGGTGAACGCCTTCGCGGGTCAGACGCTCTTCATCGTGGTGGATGGCTTCGACGGAAACGAGAATGGAGTCGGGACGTTGCGGGTCGAGTAGCCGACCGTCCGCGCCCGTCAGAAGTCGTGACTGATGTCGAGCGTGAGGTTGAGCACGGCACCCGAGGCCCGGTAGCCGCCCGTGTCGTCGGCGGGGTCGACCTTATCCACGCGGCGAGGCTCGAGGATGGCGGCCTGTAGCCCGAGCCCGATCCCCAGCAGCTTTCGGCGCCGTAGGACCTCACTTCGGAAGGTCCACTGTGCACCGAGCGCGATCATGTGGGTGTCGCTGTCGACGAAGTTCGCGTCGGCCACGGGGCGCGGCAGCGGCGTGGGTCGGTAAGCGTAGCCCGCGCGCACGTGCCAGTCGTCCACTTCGAGCTCGAGGCCGAGCCTCGTGACGAGGATGTCCTTGGACTGAGTGGGGGCCGCCGTCGCGACGGCGCCGATGAGGGGTTTTGTGCCCGAGTTTTCGCCGAGGAGACCCTTGCCGTCGATCGAAAACGCAACGTCCGGGCTCGGGCTCGGGGCCAGAGACCACATCGCCCAGGTGAGGTCGGCCGCGATGGTGAGTGGGTAGCGCATCGGGACGCGGTAGCTCGCGCCGAAGGCGATCTGGTGAGGTGTGTAGAGGCTCGTCCCGCGGAGCACGAACTCGAGGCGGCCGAACTCGTCGATGTCGGCGGTCACCGGCAACGCGAACTGAAACTCGAGATCCTGACGGTAAGCGACGGCGAGCTCGAAACCGGGCAGCGGCTCGACCGCAATGCCGGCGGTGGCGGCGAGGTCGGCGTGGAGGTCGATCGAGAGTTCTTCGTTCTCGAGGCGGCCGTCGACCAGATCCATTTGGAAGTCCGCCGTGCCGTTGAGGTTCGCGAGGAGTTGGAAGCCGGCGCCGATGCGCAGCCAGGGCACGATCTCCACCGCGCCGCCAAAGGTGAGGAGGAGCTTGTCGGCGAGGTTGTCGTGCAGATAGAGCTGCGGGCTTCGGTAGTCGTCGAACTGCGCTCTCGTGTAACGCCGCAGTGGAAGGTAGAGCGCGAAACCGAGCGCGACCTTGCGGTCGAAGATGCCTCCGAGCGGCGCGGACAAGCCGAGCACGACGCCGAAGTTCTGTTCCGGTAGGACCGACGCGTGTGGGCTGTCCCGCAGGTCGCGGTCGATCGTGAAGTGGGGCGAGAGCCAGACGAAACCCAGGCCACCGTGCGTGCGGCGCCGGGAGAGGAGATCGGCCGGGTTGTAGAAGGTGGCGGCGTAGTCCACCGATGCCGCCGTGAGGGCGCCGGCCATGCCGACGCCTCGCGAGCCGAGGCCGAAGCTGTCAAAGACCGAAGCCCGTGCCGACGAGGCGACGCCGCAGAGGGCGACGGCGAGCGCGACGGCGCCGAGTAAGGCGTCCGACACGCCCCGACGGAGCTGCGCTCGCAGGGGGCGCGCCACGCTACTCCGGGAGCCGGATGAGGCGGGCGTCGACCCGATCGCGGGTGATGCCGCCGAGGAGCAGAACCGCGCCACCGGACTCGGCACCACCCGAGTCGGTGGCCCCGAGCTCAGCGACCGCGGCTTCGGCGAGTCCTTCGGGGAGCGACACGTCCAGGAATCGGTGCTCGCCTTGGGCGCTCATGACGAGGACTTGATCGGAGAGGCCGCCGGTCGTGAAGCCGCCCGCCACGAGCCAGCCGCCCTTCCACGGGACCACCGCTGCCGCTGAACGAGGGACATCGAGGCGGAGTGTAGACCGGCGCACGGCCCGGGCGCTGGCGTCGAACTCGACCACGTCGGCGCTCGGGAGGGCCGTGTTGCCCTCGTCGCCGCCAAGGAGGAGCAAGGTGCCATCGTTCCCCGGTGCTCGGGCCATCCGGGCCCGCGGGGCGGGGAGGGTCGCCGTCAGGGTTGCCGTCGTGCCGGAGGCCGGATCGAAGACGTGGATCTCGGCCGACGCCGCGCCGGACTCGTCGATCCCGCCGAAGAGGAAGACTTTGTCGTGCGCGACGGCGCCCGTCATCGCGTGGCGCTTCACGGGCATACGGAGCGGCAAGACCTGAAGGGTGTCGGTGGCCGGCTCATAGCGCTGCACCGCGTCCGAGAGCCCCTCCGCGGTCTCTCCGCCGAAGAGGTAGACGGCCTTGGAGCTTGGGACCCACTCCGCGGTCACCCCGGCGGCGGGCGCGTCGAGCGTCGCGAGGGCCGTGGAGACGCCGAACGCCGTCAGGTCGACCCAGACGATGGAGGCGAGACGGCGTCCGCCGGCGTCGCCCCCGAAGAGCCCCACGCGGCCGTTCAGGGACACGACGCCCGCCTGCCGACGTGGCTCGGGCAGGCGAATCGGGATGACGGTCGGGCACTTGCGCCGTCCCTCGGCGGGGAGAGCGATGGCGCTCTGGCACCCGAAAGTCTCCCGGGCGACGTCGGTGGTGAGCCAGGTCAGGAACGCGTTCGCGGCGGCGTCGTTCTTCGTGAACGCGGTGAGCCCCGCGGGAATGGGCAAGAGCTCCTCAAGAGCGACGGGCACGTCGAGCGGGACTCCGGCGTCGGCCAGCGTGCCCCAGGAGACGTAGGCGTCGATGGTGCCGTCCCGGAGCGCGGAGCTCGGGTTGCCCGGGATGACGACCTCCTGGACCTTCTCGAGCTTCGCACGCGCGAGCAAGCGGCGGGCGGCGTCCGGTGCCGTCGACACGCGTCCGTCCGGCAAACCGATGCGGCGTCCCGAGAGTTGCGTGACCGCGGAGACCTCGCCTCGGACGGCCCCCGAGACGCTGACGCCGATCGGCAGGAAACCGACGACCGTGACGCCGTCGCTTCGAACGACGCTCGCGGCGCGGGCCGCTTCGTAGGCGCCCCAGCCCTCGGCCACGAGGACGTCTCCGCCCTCGTCTCCCATGCGGCGAAGCGTCTCGTAGAGGTCGTCCGCCACCACGTCGACCGTGACGTCTGGGCTCACGGTGGCGTACTTCAGAGCGAGCTCTCGGAAGGTCTTGCCGAGCGACGGCGGGACGTACACGCGCAGCTTCAGCGGCGCGGCGGGCGCTGTCGCCTCCGGGGCCTCGACGCTGGGTTCACCGCCTTGGCCTGGGTCTTCTTCAGTTCCTTCGGCGGGCGGTTCACCCTGGAGGGCGGGCTCCTCTCCCGGTGGCGCTCCGCCCGGCTCGGCTGACGGCTCGGTCCCTTCTGGTGGGGCCGACGAGGGCGCCGCCGACTGCGCGGAGGGTGACTGCGCGGAGGGTGACTGCGCGGAGGGTGACTGCGCGGCGGGTGACTGCGCGGAGGGTGACGACTCGGGGCGTGGAGGCCCGCCCGGCTCGGACTCGATCTTGGGCTTCGAGCAGCTCGCGAACAGGAACGACGCTGTCAGGCTGGCGATCAGGAGCCGCGAGTGGGCTCGTGCGCTCGACGAGGGTACGAGAAGGGAGAGGCTCGGCGTGAACATCGGCGCGAGGGTACCAGAACGCCCGAGGCGGGTCGCGTTTTGTGGCGGCCGGCCCGCGAGTCACAGAGTTTGGAGTGCCCGTGGCGTGTGGTAGCGTCGCGCCCCACGCGAGGGCTGGCCTCCGGTGGTCGATGTTGGGGTGTGGCTCGGGATGGCGGACGAAGCAAGGCGAACCGAAGCGAGCGACGGCAGGCTGCTCGCGCCGTCGCCACAGCAGCCGACCTCACTGCAGCCAGCGCCTCGGCACCCGACGGCCATGGTGGATCGCCCCGCGCTCTGGTTTCGGCTCCTGGGGTCGCTCTTCAGACCGGTCCAGTTTCCGGACGAAGAGCTGGAGAAGATACAGACCGCCCATCGCGCCGGTCGGGTCGTCTTTGTCCTCCGCAGCGAGAGCCTGCTCGACTATCTGTACTTCAACTGGGCGTTCCTCCGTAAGGGTCTGCCGCTCGCGACGTTCGGACAGGGCATGCCGATGTGGCCGTGGCGGGCGCTTCGCAGCGGGGCTGGCCGACTGTGGAGGCGGCTCTTCCAAAAGACCCCATCGGACGCGGAGAGTGTCAAGGGAGCCCTCCTGGCCGGGCAGCCGGTCCTGCTCTTCTTGCAGCGTGCACGTTCGGTGTTGCCCTTCGTTCGCCGGACGCCGGTCGATCTCGTCGCGGCGGTGACGGAAGCGGCGGCGACGCTCGCCGCGGCCAGGGCAGCCGGGACGGGAGATGGGGACGGTCCGTCCAGCTCGGACTCCACGGTCTCCTTCGTGCCCCTGATGATCGTGTGGGAGCGCGGTCAAAACCGGCTCAAACGGTCGATCTTGGACGCCGTCTTTGGCGACTATGAGACGCCAGGCCGCGCACGCAAGCTCTTGAACTTCATTGGCGGACACCGAATCGCGTTCGTCCGCGTCGGCCACCCCATCGGCCCCATCGCCGTCGCTGTGGACAGTGTCGCGGGCCACCCCGGCGTACCGCCCGAGCGGCTTCGGTACGAGCTCGAGTCGGCCTTCCGGGCGGAGGAGCGGGTCATCAAGGGCCCGATCACGAAGACGTCGGCGGAGGTGCGATCGGAGCTCATGCGCACCGATGCGATGCAGGCCGAGATCCGCTCCCTCGCGGAGAGCACGGGCAAGCCGGCGCCAGAGGTCAAGACCCAGGTCGAGACCGGCCTCGCCGAGATCGCAGCCGACATGCGCCCCGGTTGGGTCGAGTTCATGTGTTACCTGCTGAACTTCGTCTTCGGGCGCATCTACGGCGGGCTCGAAGTCGACGATCTGCACGCAGTACGAGAGACCGCGAAGCGGATGCCGCTGATTGTGCTGCCGTCGCACAAGAGCCACCTCGACTACCTCCTCATCTCGTATTTGTTCTATATCTACGGGATCTTGCCGCCCCACATCGCGGCGGGCGCCAACTTGAACTTCTGGCCTGTGGGCCACGTCTTCCGGCACACCGGGGCCTTCTTCATTCGGCGATCGTTTCGGCAGGACGAGATCTACTCGCGCACGCTCAAGGCCTACCTCCAGAAGCTGCTGAAGGATGGTCGTTCGGTCGAGTTCTTCATCGAAGGCACGCGCAGTCGAACTGGAAAGCTGCTCAAGCCGAAGTATGGCCTGCTTGGCCACGTCATCGACGCGGTCGCGCACGGACAGGTGTTTGACGTGGCGCTGTGCCCGACGGCCGTCGGCTACGAGCTCATCGTCGAAGGCCAGAGCTACGCCCGTG
>JADMJS010000173.1 GCA_018780435.1 Myxococcales bacterium | reverse complement strand
GAACCTACCTCCACTGGCTTGAAATCCCCTCGTGACGCACAAACAGCGGCCTCCTGGGTCCAGCGCCGCCATCGTGGGCACGAGGCTCCCCTTCCGACCCATCACGCTTGGAATCCGTCAGCGATTGCCAAAGCGGATCCCGTTCTCCTTCGGTCGCCGGTCCACGCGCTACGGCATTGGACCGACACAATATTACTTTGACATGAACCACTTTACCCGATCCTAAACCACTTCATTAATCACACACATCTATTCGCTCGACATCGCTTCGGGAAGCCCCCCACGCCCTAGCTGTACGGGGAGTACGCTGCATCTCACGTCGGGCAGCACGTCTGAATGGCCCAATCCTACTGGTCGATGGGTGGTCGGCCGCGAAATTGTTCGGCTCTTCGTGTCAGCTTGCTGTAATGAAGTGCAGAGAGGAGATTCGATGAGAAGAGTCGCTACCTTCGTGTTTTTCTGCGGACTCGCTGCGTGCGCTGGTGAGACCCCGACACCCGCCGAAAACGTCGTCTCAGATGATGTCCCCGGTGCGGGTGGCGGGGACGTCGCGGTCTCTGACGGCGACGCCGACGCCGCTACGGACATCGGTGCCTCACTGGGCGAGGACGCCCCCACCGTCCCAGAGGACACGAGGGCGACGCTCCCGGATGCAGAAGCGGACATCTTCGCCGCCGAGGACGGCGTGGTCCTGCCGCCTGACGCCCCGCACCCTGAGGACATCCCGGCGTCCGACGATGCGCCCAACACCGAGGACGTCGCAACGCTCGACGATGCGTCCAACACCGAGGACATCGGAGCGCTCGACGATGCATCCAACACCGAGGACATCCCCGATCCCGAGGACATCCCCAATCCCGAGGACGTCACCCCCGCCACCGACGTGAGCGACGGCGAGGCCGACGCACAGCCCCCCATTCAGTTCATCGATCTCGTCGAGCCAGACTGCTTCCCGGACGACCTCAGTCAGTGCGATGACTTCAACCCCTGCACTCAGGAGGGTTGCGTTGGCCTGAAGTGCACCCACGAACCCGCACCCCTCGATGGGGCCGCGTGTTCGAACGGCAACGCCTGCCTGAACGAAGAGACCTGCCAGGGCGGCCTGTGCCAGGGCGGCGTTGCCGTCGTGTGCGAAGGCGAGTGCCTCACCGGCGAGTGCAGCCCGGGCAGCGGATGTGTGGCCTATCCCAACACCCTGCCGTGTAACGACGAGAATGAATGCACCACGAACGATCAATGTCAGGCGGGGACGTGCAAGGGCACCACGGTTGGGCTCGACCTCGATAGCTGTGAGACCGTCCTGTTCGCTCTCGGCGAGTGTGTCGTAACTCAGGCCGCTGCGGGCGTCGCCTGCAAGGCTGACGACGATCCGTGCACCGCCGACGTTTGCGATGGCAAGGGGGGATGTATCCACGCGCCGGCGGCCGACGGCGCAGCCTGCGACCACCCGTGTGGGGCCGGGCAGTGCCAGGCGGGGACGTGTGAAGTCATCGGTGACGGCGATTGCCCGGTCCTCATCAGCAGTCGATGCGGCACGTCGAAGTGCGACCCGGAAGTCGGGTGCGTGGTCGAGTCTCACGACCCCGCATGCGAGCTGCCCAACGCGCAGTGTCTCGAGGGCCTCCGTGTGTGCTCGAACGGCACGTGTGGCGACGGATGGTGCGAATGGCACGAGCGAAACCCACGCTGCGAGAGCGACTGCGTCAGCAGCTACGACTGCAGCGTCTCTGGTCTCTTTGCAGACGGATGTTACAACTACTTCGAGATGGGAGAGACGGGGACCCGCATGTCTCATCTGAGCACCGCGTACGGGTTCTCATCCCTCATCGCCCAACAGACCGAGACGGTGACTCGGCAGCTCCTCGACGGGGTCCGATGGCTACACCTCCTCGTGGATTACTGCCAACCGGGTGCCGACAGCGGCATGCTGTGCCTCTGCGCGGCCAAGAACGACTGCGTGGGCGGTATGCTCCCGTTGCACGAGGTCCTCGACGAGGTGAAGGCCTTCATGGACGACCACTCTACGGTCATCCTGACGCTCATGATCGACAGCCACGCGGCTGCGGCCGACTTGCGAGCCGCCGTCACGGCTGCCGGACTCGACAGCTATCTCTATCTCCGCACGTCCACCGTCGGGACCTATGAGACGTGGCCGATGCCGGAAGAGACCATGCTGGCGAAGAATCAACGACTGGTCATCTTCTCAGAGGGCTACCTCGAGCCCTGGCAAGTCTTCCGAAGTCAGTCCGGCCGGCTATCGGAAGCAGTGGAGAACGACGAACTGGGATTGGTTGGCCTGTGGTCAACATCGTCGGCGTGGTCGTGTACGAACCACCTCGGGGAGCTCCCTAACCCTCAGCAGATCTACGCTTTGCTTCACGTTGACGCGGAGGAGGGTTCGTCGTGGTCCGCCGCCACCTGCGCCAATACGGCTACGTCGGTCAACTCTCACTCGGGATCTTGCTCGGCCGCGCACAAAGTCAACGTGATGTTCTTCGACTTCTACAACTCTGGACCCGGCCCACTGAACTTCGGCAACGCCGCCGAAACCGTACCCTACGCCAACCAGTGTCTCCTTGGATGGAACGAGAACGGTCTCGACTTGTGCGATACGGACGGCGACTGCACGGGCGGGGTCTGTGGTGCCATCGGCATCTGTATCACCTGCGTCCAGGATGAACATTGTTCCCCTGACCAGTGGTGCAACGCCGTGTGGGGCCAGTGTCTGAGCGATCTTCACGATGGCGCCCTGTGCACCAGCGATAGTCAGTGCGCGTCAGGTTCCTGCAACCTCATCTGCATCGGCTGTGGGACGCATGAGGACTGCGAATCCGACGAGTGGTGCGACGTGAGTGGCGCCTGTAAGCCCAGGTGGGCTACAGGACATCTCTGCGTCACCTCAGTCGAGTGCACCAGCGGCATCTGCTGGGGCGGTGCGTGCGCCGAATGCGTGGATCAGAGCGACTGCCCGGTGAATCAATGGTGCACGAGCGGAGTACTCTCGCCCAAGCAGTGCGAACCGCTGAAGCCCAACGGGCTGCTGTGCACCGCGGCATACCAGTGCGAGTCGAATGCGTGTTTCCTCGGGCGCTGCACGGAATGCGCCCAGGACGCCGACTGCGCGGCGAGCGAGTGGTGCATGACGGATCTGCTGGCGGCGCAGAACACCACATGCACGCCGAAGAAGGCGCTCGGAGAGTCGTGCGGAACACCGGGCCAGTGCGTGTCTTCGGCCTGCCACTTCGGTCGGTGTTCCGAGTGCGATAGCCACGGAGACTGTACGCCGGCACAATACTGCAACCTCCCCGTGTTGCCTGGGGTGGATAGCGTCTGCAAGGCCAAAGTCGCGCAGGGAGAACCTTGCCTGTCCACCGTGGAGTGCCTCGAAGGAGGCTGTATCCCCGTCCTGGGCGTGTGCGGCGAATGCGCTGCGCACAGCGACTGCGATCTCGACCAGTATTGCGATCCGGTCGCCTACGAGTGCAAGCCCAAGGTGCCCCTCGAGACGGCTTGTCTCATCGACGCCGTCTGCAGCTCCGGCCAGTGCTACCTCGGCGTCTGTGCCCAATGCAACGAGCACGACGACTGCCCGCCGACGTCCTACTGCACCCTCGCCGCCGGCGGCAAGGCCACGTGCAAGCCGGACAAGCAGAATGGGGCGGTCTGCTTCAACCCGAGCGAATGCATCAGTGGCGCCTGCACAGGAGTGGTGTGCGGTGAATGCGACGAGGACTCCGACTGCGGCTCCGGGCGCTACTGCAACGCAGTGAACGTCTGTTTGAACAAAGTGGCCTTCGGCGGTGCCTGCACCTCACCAACCGCGTGCCAGACCGGGGCGTGCTACGCGGGCCAGTGCAGCAACTGCGACGCCCACGGCGACTGCGCGGCGACGGAGTTCTGCACGCTCAGCCTGACCGCTGCCTCCGTCTGCAAGGCCAAGAAGGCGAATGGAGAGGCTTGCGCGACCAAAGTAGAGTGCCTGGGTGCCGCATGTACGGTGTTCCAGTGTGGAGAGTGCACCACTCATTCGCATTGCCCAGCCGCGGAGTATTGCGACAACGTGGTCGGGGGCAGCTTCACGTGCAAACCCGACAAGGCAAGCGGACTGAGCTGCAACACGCGAGAGTGGTGTCAGAGCGACATCTGTTCGGCGTTCACGTGTCTCGAGTGCACGAATGTGCCGATGCAAGGGTGTGACTTCTCCCAGGAATACTGTGACGGCGGCGCCTGCTTCGCCAAGGGGAGCGTCGGGGACGGTTGCGCCTTTGCCGATCAGTGCCTCAGCGGGGTGTGTGAGCTTGGAGAATGCATCGAGTGTACAAATATTCCGAAGATCGGCTGCAATTTCGATGCGGAATACTGCGAGTGGCAGTCCTGTCACGCGAAGAGCGATCTTGGCGGGGCTTGTTCGTTCGCCGACCAGTGCCTATCCGGCGCGTGCGTCGGAGGGACGTGCGAGACGCCGTGCGCAATTCCGGGTGACTGCGGCGGCGACCAATGGTGCAATCTCCTGATTGGCATCTGTCAGCCGAAGAAGACCAATGGCCTCCTGTGTACGGACGAGGCCCAGTGCCTCAGCGGCATCTGCAATGTCGGGACCTGTGTCGCATGCGCGAAGCACGACGACTGCGCCGCGTGGCAGTACTGCGACAACGTGGTGGGCGCCAGCTTCACCTGCAAGGGGGACCGGGCCAATGGGCTGGGCTGCAACACGAATGAGTGGTGCGGTTCGGGCATTTGTGACCTCGGGGTCTGTTCGGAGTGCGCGAACCACGCGGACTGCAGTGGCGCGACGCCCGTCTGCAAGATCGTCGTCGCCGGCCAGAATCAATGCGTGGAGTGCTTAAACGACGGACATTGCAGCGCCGACAAGTGGTGTCAAAGCAACGTCTGCTTACCGGACTACGCAGCCGACACCACGTGCGCCCGGTCCGACCAGTGCGCTTCGGGCTGTTGCATCTACAAGGTGATCGGGGCCGATGTCTGTGGGAGCGCCGGGATTGGGATCGTCTGTCTTTAGGGCTCGGTCCACCCTGATCGCCGGCGCCCCAGTGGCGCACTCGTAGTACACCACAGGGGTCGCGACCACGCTTGCGTGAATGCGGCGACGTCGGCGGGGTCGACGCGCGGGTGTCAGGTCCGGCTCTCGATGGTCTTCTCGAGCCGGGCGTAGGATGTCTCCATGCCATCCACCATGCCGGTGCCCAGGACGAAGTCGCGCAGCTCCTTCGACGGGTACTGAATTCGAATCTCGATGCGCGTCCGGTCCCCCTCAAGAGGCGTCAGGAGGAGCTCGTTCACGGTGCCGGGGCCGTCCATCCCGATCATGCGTTCGGTCGTGACGGCGCGACGTGGGGCCTCGCTCTCGAGCAGCTCGCCGGTGAAACCGAAGCGCGCGCCATCACTGGAGTTCTCCCACTCGTAGCGGTAGACGTCGCCCACGCGTGTGGCCACCTCGCAGACCGGCATGGTCCAGCCGTCCGGTCCGAGCATCCAGCGCTGGACGAGCGCCGCCTCGTGGTGACAGCGCCAGATCTGCGAGGCTGAGCCGCGGACCTCGCGGCGGACCACCACGGTCGTGTCGTCGAGCACCTCAAGCGTGGTGCGCGCGCCCGCGCTGCCGGGGTGATCGCGGGTGCTCTCCCGCAGGTCGGCCAGCACCAGGTCGAGCTGCGCCATCGCAGCGGTGAGGCCCTCCTGCATGCCCATCGCTAGGAGCTGTTCCATGGCCTCGACGCTCGCGAAGGTCGCGACGTTCACGAAGCGCGAACCCGTGGGCGTGCTCTCGAAGCGGATGACCATCTTCGACTCCGGCAGACCCTCGTTCGGGCTACCATCCTCGTTGGCAAAGCCGTCCAGAACCTCAATGATGCGTGGCGCTTCGACGCGTACAAAGCGCCAGTAACCACGCGCACATCCGCCGCTTGGCCCAGTCATCGCGTACTCGGAACGCCCACCCTCGACCATGTCGTGGCGAGTGAAGGTCGCGGGCCACTCCGGCGGTCCCCAGAAGCGCTCGAGCTGTCGAGGATCGGCCCACGCGGCCCATAGGCGCTCGATGGGAACGGGGTAGTCTCCGATCGCGGTGAGCGTGAGGGAGGACGGGTCAGAGGTGACGGACGTTACGGGCATGACGCTCTTCTCCTATTCCTTGGATTCAGCGAGGACGGCATCCAACGCATTCAGTCGATGACGCCAAATGAGCTCGAGCTGGTCGAGGCACGCGCGAGCACGAGCGATCTGGGTCGGAACGGCGCGGACCAACCGCTCTCGCCCGGCAGTCTCCTTGATCACGAGACCGGCCTCCTCGAGCACGGCGACGTGCTTCTGTACGGCCGCGAAGGACATCGCGTAATCGACCGCAAGGCCGCTCACGGACACGGCGCCGACCAACGTTCGACGCAAGATGTCACGCCGGGTGGCGTCCGCCAGGGCGCGGAAGATCTGGCTGAGTTGCATGTCGTCGTATCGTACAACCATGTGGTTGTATTAATGCCCCAGTCCGCCCGAGACCGCAAGCGATTCCTGGCTTGGGTGCTTCTTGACGTCGGGTGGAACGTCATCGTCGTGCAAGCGAGAGACCCCGCGAGCGATGGCAACCCGGCGACTGCGCCGAGACCACCCGAACGATTCGGGGCAAAGCGATGTTCCCGAAAGTGAATCAGGGCCGGTCCGGGCGAAGGTCAGTCATAGGACTCCACGCGCAGGTCGTCGACACGGAGATAGTGTCCGGTAAACCAGCCGTAACAGCTGAAGTAGATGAGGATCTTGCCGGTCGCCAGGAACTGCGTCTGCACGGGGAAGTGGGCGGGGAAGGTCTCTCCGCCGAGGCTCCCGGTCACGATGCCGGTCTCGGTGTCGAAGGTCACTTGGTAGTCGAACCAGGACCCAAAGCGGCTCACGGAGTCGAGCGCGATGATCGGGCTGATATCGTCGGTCGGTGGATTGCCGCGATAGCGCGTATGCCGGAACTGGCCCCCGCGCCACGAGCGGTAGTCCTCCCACGGGCTCCCGAAGTAGCTGTTTTTCCAATTGTTTTCGGCCGGGAGGTAGAAGATGCCGCCGGTGTACTGGCTGTTGGAGCGGTACTGGTAGAGGCGCGCCGTGACCTTGAAGTAGCGCTTCCCCTGCGTGTCGTATGGCAGGTAGAAGGCCGGGTAGTCATCGGTGACGGTCTGCGTAATCTGGAGGTAGCCGCCGGATTCCGAGATCTGCTGTGGCTTCAAGTTCAAGTAGTTGGGTGCCAGAACGCCGTCGGTGAAGTCGTCGGTGAACGTGCCCGTGGTCCAGTTGCTGGCGACGATGGTGGAGATCCCGACGTTGACGAAGTCGAGGATGACGTCGCCGGCGCCGATGGCTTCGATGCGGTAGGCGTAGCTCGCGGACGCGTCGTACGTGCGCGTCGTGACGGTGGCTTCGAGCTGTCGCGCGTAGTTCGCGCCCGAATAGCGCCACACCTTGTAGGACACGGCGCCGACGAGACGGTGCCACGAGAGGGTGCCGACCGTAGCTTGGGCGTTCAGGCCGGTGACGCGTGGCTCGGTGTCTTTGGTCCACGCGTTCACATACTCGGACTCGCCGTACTGGCAGGACGCGCCGAAGTAGCCGGTCCCCGCGCAGTCGCATTGGTTCGTGGCCACGCAAGTGCCGCCATTCTGACAGGCGGGCGTGCACTTGATGGGCACAGGAGCGTTGCCATCCACGTCGGTACGGATGATGACGAGGTCGGCGCCCCCGGCACCCCATGAGCGGGTGGTGCCAGCGAGCATGAAGCCGCCGTCAGGCATCGCGAGGATGGAGTAGCCCTGCTCGTCGGCCGATCCGCCGAAGGTGCGCTGCCAAAGGAGCGTACCGTCGCTGGTGGTTCGGATGAGATAGATGTCATCGCCACCGGCGCCGAAGGAGTTGGTCCAGCCAACGATCGCGTAGCCGCCGTCGCTGGTGGCCACGAGGCCCGCCCCGTATTCGTTGTTGGCGCCGCCGAAGGTGCGCTGCCACTCGGACGTCCCGTTGGCGGCGAACTTCTGGAGGAAGAGGCTACGGACACCGCCGATGACGGTGGAACCGGTCCCGACGAAGCCGCCATCGGCCGTCTCGACCACCTGTCGAAGCTGGTGCCAGCCGCCCTGGCTGCCGCTGGAGCAGCTACCATAGGTGCGGTCCCAGGTCTTGGTGCCGCTGTTGTCGATGCGGACCGCGTAGTACTGCTGACAGCTCGACCAGCCGCCAGTGAAGCCGGTGATGAGGTAGCCGCCACTCGAGAACGCGAGCACGTTGAAGGCGGTGTCGTCTTGCGAGCGGGCGAAGTACTTCTTCCAGACCTCGACCCCGTTGGCGTCGTGTTTGCGGACGACCATGTCCAGCCACGCGTCGCTGTCGGTGGTGTTGCCGGTGCTCACGAAGTGGCCGTCGGAGGTTGCCGTGACGTCGAAGAGGTTCGTGAGGTCGGTCCCGCCGTAAGCGGTCGAGGAGGTCGATGCGAGGCCCGAGCCCAGCGTCACGCACCATCCCCGATTTCGGCTCCCGCCCGAGGACCGGGAGCTGCCGCACGCCGCGTAGCCTGTACCCACGCGCGTGATAGCCAAGAAACCATCGGAGGCGGTGCCGCCGTAGGTGCGCGAGTCGAGGAGGGCACCCGTGTCATCGACCTTGACGAGGTAGCCGTCCCCATCGCTGTCGGTGGACGTGGTCCCGCCGACCGCGATGAAGTGGCCGTCATGGGAGCGCGTCAACATCCCGCTTTGGCCGCCGGAGTCCTCGGAGGCGGTCCCGAAGGTCCGAGTCCACGAAATCTTGGGGAAGTCGGCGCATGTGGCCCCTACGAAGCCGGTGCCGGCGCAATCGCAGAGGTTCGGGGCGACACAGGTACCGCCGTGGGCGCAGGCAGGATCGCAGGTCGGCTCGAGGACGGGTGGCGCGCAGACTTCGTCCGGCGGCGTGGCGTCGCAGGCGGAGGCGCCACAGCCAGCGTAGTAGAGCGCGACGTCGGTGGTGGCGGTAGCGGCGGCGGCGGACGGGCCGCTGTAGCCACCGACGCGCAGGACGACGCCGTCCGGGAGGGCCGTGAGGGTGTGGCCGGAGACCGCGCTGGCGAGGGGAGCCGTGTTGCCCCAGCGGTCGCCGACGGTGTCGAGGCGCTCGGCTGAGGCGCGATGCCGCCAGGTGGCAGCGTCGATCCAAGCGCCGCCGGCGACAAAGAGATCGCCGTCGCCCAAGAAGACCGCCGGGGCCTCGCGCGACTCGGATAACGACGCGAGGATCTGCCACTCGGGCTCGGCGAGGGCGTCGAAGAGCCACGTCTGGCTCAGGGTCTCGACGTTGGGGGTCGTCGTCGAGCCGCCGACGAGGTAGATGGCCCCGTTCGACGCGAGGAGCGACGGCGACTTGATGCTGAGCGGCAGCGGCGGTAGTGGCTCCCACGTGCCCGTAGCGGGATCGTAGACCTCAGCGGAGGCAAGCGCCTGGCCCGACTCGGGGCCGAGGTCGCCGCCGACCACCAAGACGCGGCCGTCGGGGAGCAGAGACGCGCCTGCGCTCGAACGTGGCTCGAACATGGAGGCGGCTGGGGCCCATGAGCCCCCGACGGGCTCGTAACGTTCGACGCTCGCGGTCGCGGTGACGCCCGTGAAGCCGCCGATAGCGAGCACGGCGCCATTGGCTAGGGGGACGAGGGCGTGATGGTAACGAGGCGTCGAGAGTGAGCCTGAGGACACCCACAGGTCCGTAGCAGGGTCGAATAGGTCGACCGCCGACGATGCCGTGATGCCCGAGGTGCGCCCTCCCACGACGAGGAGTCGTTCGTCGTCCAGGACGGCGCTGGCGGCGTGATCGCGGGCGGCGGAGAGGGCGCCAAGCGTCTGCCACGACGACGTCGTATGCGTATAGAGCAGCGTCGAGGAGAGTGGTCCGGTGGCGTTGCGGCCGCCGGCGACGACGACGCGGGAGCCCGTGACCAGGGCGGCGGCGTGATTGGCGCGTGGGGCTGGCAATGCGCGGCCGGGGACCCACACGCCTGGTTCCGGCGAGGTCACGCAGCGCCCGCCCTCGCAAGTGTCGGCCGCGTCGCATCCGTTCAAGGTGTCGCACGCGGTCCCGTCTAGCTGGCCTGTGCAAGTCGACGTTGAACACGTCGGCAGATCGTAGCCGGTGCCAGCGCAGCTGCAGACGTTCGTGGAGATACAGACGCCGCCGTTGTCGCACGGGGGATCGCAGGCGGGCAGTGAGCAGTCCGGACCTGTGTAGCCTGTGCCGGCGCAGTTGCAGGTGTCCGGGGCAGTGCAGGCGCCGCCGTTGGCGCAGGGGGTGGTGCAGATCGGCTCGTCGCAGGTCACGCCTTCGTAGCCCGAACCAGCACAGTCGCAGGTGTCGGGCGCGGTGCAGGTGCCGTTCGCGCACGGCGGGTCGCAGACGGGCGTTTCGCACGTCGGACCCGAGAAGCCCGTCGTGCCGCACTCGCAGGTGTCGGGCGCGGTGCAGGTGCCGTTCGCGCACGGCGGGTCGCAGACGGGCGTTTCGCACGTCGGACCCGAGAAGCCCGTCGTGCCGCACTCGCAGGTGTCGGGCGCGGTGCAGGTGCCGTTCGCGCACGGCGGGTCGCAGACGG
>JADMJS010000357.1:186-10609 GCA_018780435.1 Myxococcales bacterium | reverse complement strand
CGCCCGGAGCGTACCAGAAGGTACGTGAGGACGTATCGCAGACATCTGACGCCGCTCCCGTGCGGCAGCGCGAAGGCCGGCGACGGGAGAAAAGCAGCAGCCTCCCAGGGGAGTCGCGCTAGCCCATTATGAGATTGCAGAACAGCCCGAACTTCAGTGAGATCGACCCTTCGGCGCCGGCCATTGGCGTGGAGCCGGGGAGCGAGGTGATGTCGACCGACTCGCCTCCTCCCCATTCGGATGAGCTGCGACACAGCGGTCATTCGGAGTCGGACCCGCTCGAGAGGGACTATGACGCGCTGCCGTATGACGGCGGTTGCTTCGAGCACACCCACCCGGCACGGCTCGCCGTCGTGGCGCGGCTCTTTGGCCTCGCGGCGCCGCCCGTCGAGACCGCCCGCGTCCTCGAGCTCGGATGTGCGAGCGGCGAGAACCTCATCCCGATGGCGGCTCAGTTCCCTCATGCGACCTTCGTCGGGGCAGACCTCTCGGCTCGGCAGGTGGAGGACGGACGGCGGCATATCGCCGCGCTCGGGCTCGGCAATATCCGGCTCGAGCGGGTCGACATCCTCGACATGACGGACGACGTCGGGGTCTACGACTATATCCTGTGCCACGGCGTCTATAGCTGGGTGCCTGACGTCGTCCGATCGAAGATCATGGAGATCGTTCGTCGCCACCTCGCGCCCGATGGCGTCGCTTACGTCAGCTACAACGTTCATCCGGGCTCGTATCAACGACTCGCGGCACGAGAGCTGATGCTCTTTGCGGCGCAGGGCAGTACCGATCCCCGCGAACGTCTGAAGACGGCCAAAGACGTGCTGAGCTTCGTCGGCGGCACGATGCCGATCGGCTCCGCGTCAGGTCAGTCGCTCCGATCCATCGTGGACACGGTGACTAGCAGCACCGATTCCTACGTATTCCATGAGTACCTCGAACCCTACAATCGTCCGCTGTGGTTTCACGAGTTCTGGAGCCACCTCGTGGGCAACGAGCTCACCTACGTCGCCGACAGCCATTTTGGGAACATTCTCCTACCGGACGTAACGGATGAGGCGGCGCGGAAGCTCCGGGAGCTCGCCCCGGACCGCCTGCGGCTCGAACAATACCTGGACTTCTATCGAAATCAGACCTTTCGCCGTAGCATCGTCGCCCAAGGCGCGCGTAGCCCCAACGCCGAACCGTCGCTCGACGCGATCGAGTCGCTCTACGTCAGCGCGGACGTTCAGGCCGCGCAGGGGGGCGAACGCGACATCGGGACCCCAGCGACGATGGTGTTCGTGAGCGCGCGGGGTCAGGAGCTTCGGACGAACGACCCCTTGGAGAAGGCCATCCTGTGGGAGCTCGGGGACGTCTTTCCGAGGGCTATCGAGACGCCGACACTTCGCAGGCGCGCTGCCCGCCGCGTGTCATCGGCCGTCGCCGAGCACCTGGGCCCTGAGCGGCCTCAGGTCGGCCGGCTGGTCCTGAGACTCGCGGCCGAGGGCGCCGTCGAGCTTCACCTCACGCCCTTGGCCGTCGCCGTCGACGTGGCCGAACGCCCGCGAGCGAGCGCGATCGCGCGCTACATGGCCGCCATCGGCCCCGACGTCCCAAACTATCGACACCAGCAGTTCGTGCTATCGGAGATCGAGCGCGAGGTCCTGGTGCTTCTCGACGGCTCCCGAACGCTCGCCGACGTCGCGTCCGAGATCCGGACGAAGCTCCGGCGGGGGGAGACCTCGATCTCGAGGGATGGCGTCCGCGTCGACTACGAGACGTTACACCCCATGGTGCCGCGCCTCGTCGAGATGATGGCGCAGGTGTTCCTGCGCCAGTCGCTGCTCTTGGACGACGCTCCAGCGGGACTCGGTGCTGACCGACACTGTCATTGAAATCCAATGACGACGCTCTGACGTCGCCCTCGCCCAGCTCAAGGCGACGAGGGCGAGGAGAGGGTCCCCCGTGGCTCTCTCGGCGCGCGATTCACCTCACGGGCTGACTCCAAACTCCACCGACTCTGCCACCCGCCGCGCGACGCCGCGCCAGGTCGACTTGGCCTGGGGCCAGAAGAGGCTCTCGGTAGCGACGTAGTCCACGGTGTCGAAGCGGTAGCACTTCTCGTAGAAGAGGCCGTTCGGGAGCTCGGCGACGGCCGCGATCGTGACGATGTCCTGGGTTCGCTCTGACGTCACGTCGAGCGCAGGGCCGTCGGACGGCTCGTTCTTGATGGCCTCGACCGCCGCGGCGGCTTCAGCGTCCAGGGTCTCGGGGGCGAGCGGCGCATCGAAGTGGCCCACCTTGAGGCCGACGACGACGGGGGACGTCTCGACCGCGCCGAAGGTGACCTCGGGGCCCGCGTCCGTGCTCACATCACGGAGTTCGTTTGCGATGACCGCGGGGATGGCCGCCCGCACCTTCAGTGGCGCTACAGTGACGGCGACACTGCCGCCATCACCGAAGAAGCGCCAGGGTTCGGCCCTGGCCATGGCGAGCCCGAGACCGCCGAGGTAGACGGCCACGAGCGCCACGGCGAACGCTCGAAGAGTGGACGACGCCTTGGCCGACATCGCACCTCCAGTGCCGACGGCGCCTCGGAATACCAGCATGGCCACCACCAGCCCAGCGACGCCTCCGCCAAAGTGGGCCGCGAAGTCGACGTGGGGCCGGAAGGAGTTGACGACGTTGAGCGCCAAGTTGGCGAGCGCGCCATTTCTAGCGCGTTCTCGTAGCGCAAGCGGGAGTGGGCTCATCGGGCTCAGAACGAGCAAGACCTCGGCCGCCATGAGGCCCCAGATGGCCCCCGACGCCCCTACCGAGATGCCGCCGTCCGAGAGGCGCCAAGCGCTGACGACGCTGCCCACGAGCCCCGAGACGCCATAGATCGCGAGGAAACGCCAGGGACCGACGATGCGCTCGAGGCTGGTCCCGAGGGCCACGAGCACGAACGTGTTGAAGCCCAGGTGCACGACGTCACCGTGCAAGAAGGTGCAGGATACGAGGCGGAAGTAGTCGCCGGCCAGAATGCTCGCCGCGTCGAGAGCGCCGAGGCGGTTCAGCGCCCAGAGCGGAGTGCCGCCGCCGACGAGTAGCGTGAGGACGAAGACCGCGATGATGACGATAGCCAGCGTCCAGGTCGCGATCGGCTTTCGTGCCCGCAATGACTGCGCGAAGGCCTGAAGGCGCTCCATCTCCGCCATCGCGGCGCGCGCGAGGTCCCGCCGGTCGTGCGCGACGCGTTCCCAGTCCTCGGAGGTCGGCGTCGGCGACGGCGCGGTGAGGACACGCGCGACCGGGGACGGGGTCTTCGACATGCGCTCGATGCCGTGCCGTTCACCGTGAGAGTCCACGCGATAGACCACGACCGGCGGCGTTGGCCAGTGCTTGCTCAGGCCGCGCGCCAGGCCCGGGTCGACGGGCCGATCGCCGAGAAAGACCACCTCGACACCGGTCCCGGCCGCCTGCGCGACCCACTGCGGGAGGACCGCCTGCAGGACGAGCCGGTCGGCGTCCACCAGGATGACGGCGCGCCGGTCGACCGCCGACCGTACCAGGACGATCCCGTCCGTGGCCGCCTCTACAAAACGCGGGTGGCCGTCGTCGCGGAGCAGCGCGTAGGTCGCTGCGGCCAGCGGGCCGCCGACGTCCGCGAGGTGCTCCAGAGCCGTCCGAGGCCGTACGGCGCCCGTGCTCTCGTCCATTGAGTGGTCCATTGCGCCTCTCTTGCCCTTCGGCGTTCGATCGACGCGTAGTTTAGATGAACCGGCGGGAACGTCACCTCTGGGGCGTCGGCGCCGGCTCCGTCGCGAGCCCGTACCAGCCGAGCGCCTCATCGTCGATCTTCGGGTGCACCGCCACGTCGGGCTGACCTGTGTGCATGGCGAGGACGAGCACCGTGGCGTCGTAGAGCGCGTCCCGGACCGGCTGCGAACGACCGTCCAAAGCGCCAGAGTCGTCGATGACATTGAAGCGGTAGATGTAGTCCGCCACGCTCCCCGCCGCATACCACCCCGAGACCGGGTCCGAGACGCGGGTGCACGGCAAGGACAGCGCCGCGGTTGCGGACTCCGCTCCGACCGTGACGTCGATCGTCAGGTCGAGCTCACAAGGCTCGTCGGCGCTTTCGGGCGAGAGTTCGGGCGTGATGGAGACCGTGACGCGGGTGTGGGTGTCCAGCTCAGGGTAGCCATCGACCGTAACGCTGTGTTCATCGACCCACTCGCCGGATGCCCCCTTCACAAAGGCGCGCGTGGCGAGAGCGCGCTCCGTGCCGGACATCGCCGGGGTCGGGTGCGTCACCAGCCGCGGGGCCGCCTCGTAGACCGCCGCTGCAAAGCGCCACGTGCGCGTCGCCCCCGGCGCGACGTCATTGGGCAGCGTAGGCTCCGCGGGCCCCCGCGCCACCGCCTCCACACGCCGTCCCCCGAGGACCGTCCACGTGCCGGCGTCGACCCGCACGGGATAGCTGCTCGTCCCCGTTCGAGAGTCGTGGACCCACGCTTCCGTCGTGCGGGTCGTCGTCCCATCGGGTCTGAAGGCCCACCACCGCGACCAAGAGCCGCCCATCGCCGCCGTCTGGTAATGAAAAGCCCACTCGCCCTCACCGAGCGCGGACGTAAGCTCGCTCGGCGTGGGAACCTGCGGGGCCTCTCCACCGCCATCCGCGCTACACGATGACATGGCGACGGGCGACAGCAGCGCGAGCGCGGCTATGGCCGACCATGGACGACGATGCAGGACGAGAGGGCGACGACGGCGGCGATAGGCGATCATGCGGTCCCCCTGAGCATACGCCGTGCCAGAGGCTATTCGCACGACGTGAGGCGATCTCCAGGCTCCGTGGCTGTAGAGATTCTCCCCACTGTGCAATTTCTCCCCACTCGCCATCGCCGCTTTCGCGGGGGTCTCGCAGCGCAGGTGGCTGGACAGCCCGCGAGCTTCGCACCATTCTCGCGCCATGAGCGAGCTCGTCACCATCCATCGCCACCTCATCGAGGCCCAAGCCGCGCACCCCGAAGCGTCCGGAGAGCTCTCGAGCCTCCTCGGGTCGATCGCGTTGGCGGCGAAGATCATCAGCCGAAACGTCAACAAGGCCGGACTGTTGAATGTGCTCGGCGGCACGGGAGACGTCAACGTGCAGGGCGAACGCGTGATGAAGCTCGACGACCTCGCTAACGAGACGCTAAAGGCATGTCTCCGCTACAACGGCCTCGTCGCCGGGATCGCGACCGAAGAAGATGACGACATCGTCGTCCTGCCGAGTGGCCCCGCCAGCGGAAAGTACGTGGTCTTCTACGACCCGCTCGACGGAAGCTCGAACATCGACGCCAACATCCCCATCGGGACCATTTGGGGCATCTACCAACGCACGACGCCAGCGCACGACGGGCCGGTCACCGCCGCGGACTTCATGCAGCCCGGCAGCGCCCTCGTCGCGTCGGGTTATGCCATCTACGGGTCGTCGACGATGTTCGTCTACGCCGCCGGCGGCGTCGTCTCCGGCTTTACGCTCGATCCCGAGTACGGCGAGTTCATCCTCAGCCACCCGAACATCGAGACCCCCGACCAGTGCAAGTGTTACTCGATGAACGAGCGCAACTCGGAGGACTGGGGCCCGGGTCCGACCGCGCTGCTCGCCGCGGTGAAGTCCACGAGCCCACGCTACCAGGGCTCCACCGCCCGCTACGTGGGATCGCTCGTCGCAGACGTCCACCGAAACCTCCTCTACGGCGGCATCTTCGTATACCCCGAAGACCGAAAGTCGAAAGGCGGCAAGCTCCGCCTCCTCTACGAGGCCATCCCGCTCGCGTACGTCGTCGAAGCGGCCGGTGGGACCGCCTCGACCGGCCGCGAACGCATCCTCGACATGGTCCCGACCCACATTCACCAGCGCGTCCCGCTCTGCATCGGCAATAGCGCCGAGGTCGAGCTCTATGAGCGCCACTCCACGGAGCCCACATGAAGGTCGACGTCCTCATCCAAGGCGGCACCGTCGTCGACGGGACGGGCACGCCAGCTCGCGTCGCAGACGTGGCTCTCGTCGGCGGCCGAATCGCTGCCGTCGGCACCGCCGATGCGCCGCGTCTCGACGTCGAAGCCGCACGCGTCATCGACGCCACAGGCCTGCTCGTGACCCCGGGCTTCGTCGACGTCCACACGCACTACGACGGCCAGGTCTCCTGGGACGGCGAGATGGCGCCCTCCGTGTTTCACGGTGTCACGACCGCCGTCATCGGCAACTGCGGCGTCGGCTTCGCCCCCGCGAGGCCGGCCGACCACCAGCGCCTCATCGACCTGATGCAAGGCGTCGAAGACATCCCCGGCTCGGCCCTCCACGAAGGGCTCACCTGGGACTGGGAGTCCTTTCCCGACTACTTGGACGCCATCGACCGCGTCCCGCGTACGCTCGACGTGCTCGCCCAGGTGCCCCACGATCCCCTCCGTGTCTACGTGATGGGTGAACGCGCGCTCGCCGGCGAAGCCGCGACGGAGGCCGACGTCGCGGAGATGCGCCGACTCCTCCGAGAAGCGCTGCTGGCCGGCGCCAGCGGCTTCTCCACGGGACGCAGCGACAACCACAAGGACGTACACGGGCGCGACACGCCCGCCGCCATCGCCGCGGCGTCCGAGCTCGCTGGCATCGCCCAGGCCTTCCGCGGCCTCGACCACGGCGTCTTGTCCGCGGTGTCGGATTTCGACCTGAATCAGGGAAAAGACTGCTTCGAACGGGAGTTCGACGTCCTCGAAGCGATGGCCGAGGCCTCCGGCGGCCGCCCCTTCAGCGTGTCGCTGATTCAGCGCATCAAGGACACCGAAGAATGGCGTCGCATCCTGCGGCGCGCCGAAGCGGCCAGCGCCCGCGGCGTCCCGATGCGCGCCCAAGTCGCGTCGCGGGGCATTGGCGTCATCTTGGGCCTCGACGCGACCTTTCACCCCTTCTTGGGCTTCCCGACCTACAAAGCCCTCGCCCACCTGCCCCTCTCGGAGCGCGTGGCCCGTCTCCGCGAGCCGGCGGTCAAAGCACAGATCCTGGGCGAGACACCGGACAAGCTCTCGGGCGACGGTAGCTCGGTCCCGCCGCTCGCCGACCAGCTCCTCGGCAACCTCGACTTCGTAGCGATGCGCCTCTGGCCCCTGACCGACGGCTTCGACTACGAGCCGAAGCTCTCGGAGTCGCTCCTCGCACGCGCCATGGGTCGTGGCCAAACTACCCTCGAGTGCCTCTACGACGCGCTCCTCGAAGAAGACGGCCGGGCGCTCCTCTACTTCCCGATCTTCAACTACCTCGCCGGGAACCTCGACGTCGTCGGCGAGATGTTGCACCACCCGCTCGCCTTGCCCGGCCTTACCGACGGTGGCGCGCACGTCGGCACCATCTGCGACGCCAGCATGCCCACCTTCCTCCTGAGCTACTGGACGCGCGACCGACAGAAGAACCCCCTGTCCATCGAACGCGCCATTCAAATGCTGACGGCAGACGGCGCCGATCACCTCGGGCTCGGCGATCGGGGCCGCCTGGTCCCGGGCCAGCGCGCTGACGTGAACCTCATCGATCACGCGACGTTACAGCTCCGAAAGCCGCGCCTCGTCGCGGACCTCCCCGCCGGCGGCAAGCGCTTCCTCCAAGACGCGGTCGGCTATCGCGCGACCTTCGTCGCGGGCGTCGAGACGGTGCGAGACGGGCAGCTCACCGGCGCCCGGCCCGGCCGGGTCGTCCGGCTCGGTCACCCGCCCGCGAGCTAGCTCCTGCCTCCCTCGCGCTCGACGTCGACCGTGCTGGCCGTGACCCCACCCAGGCAGGGCGCCGGCTGAGACTCGCCGACACACTTCCAATTAGGCCCGTGGACAAAATGACACGCGGGCGCGGTGACGCGGTGGACACCTCGGCGGTGCCGGAGTGCGTGGCAACGGCCCACTGGCTCGCACGTGCCCGTATTTACTCACCATCGAACTCCGGAACGCCCTGGCACGGTCGTTGCTAGGCTCGACCGCAGCTTCCCACGCCGACCCGGCTGGAGACGCCACCCACGCTCGACATCGACGCCTTATCGCGTCCACTACGCTTGGAGCCCGCCATGAGGAAGACCGACCTGCAGCCCGAAGCCCTCATCGCCGACTGGGAAGCCTCGCTGCGAGAGGCGTATGCCCTCGCCGGACGCCTCACCCGGAACGATCAAGAAGCGACAGCTCTGCTCATCGAGACCCTTGAGAACGCGTTCGACGAACGCCCAGCGGCGCCCCCGTCCCGTCGGGAGCTCCTGACCCGCGTCGCCCGTCAGCGCCCCCTTCGGCGCACCGTCGCGAGCGCCGCGTGAAGAGCTCGGCGCTCGCCGTTGGCGACCTCGGGGGCACGCGGCCGGGCTCACCGGCGGCCGTCCCCCTCCCGTCGCCCTGAGTCCGAGCGCCCGGGTCGCCGCCTCTCGTTGTCGCGGCGACCTCGACCGCGGTAGCACTAACACGTACAGCTGATGCTGAGAGATCATCGCCCAGCCTCCAGCGTTCAGCCCGGCGAGGAGACGGAATCGCCGCGCCACACGAACCGCTCGGCCGGCCGGAGCTGAAAGCCGACGGTTGAAAGCTGAACGCGACCGAACAGCCCAGAGCGACTCGCCGGCACCGCTGGCGATAGCCATGGTGCCGAGTCGAGCCAACTGCGGTCAGTCCTGCAACGCCCAGCGCAATCCAGCAGCGCTCGTGCGGGAGCGGCCGGCCGGGCTGACCGCCGACCGCTGACCGCCGACCGCTATTGGCTATGGAACCCGCCAGAGGTCTCCGGTGAGGTTGCACCCGAGCCCGACGTACGGGATGCCCTGGTGGGTGTCCTGGCCCGTTCGGAAGGGGTGTACGAGGTGCCACTGCACCAGCAGGATCAGCGTGACGCGGGACAGCTTCTGCCCGGGATCGTCGTAGACGTGCCAAGCGACGAGCGGACCGACGCGCTGAATCGGGTAGTCCTTGAGATCGTCCGAGCTGCCGGTCGACAGCGCATCGTCGTCCAAGAACGGCGTCATGAGCGTGTGCCGCGCGCCGACGATCAGCCGGTCCTCGAGTAGGAAGTAGAGGAGATCGGCTTCGTTCAGGAGCGTCCAGCCGGAGGCGGGTGTGAGCAGGTCGAAGGTCGCGTCGTACCAGACGCGATCTCCGGCACGCAGGTCCATGTCACTGTAGATGGCCGTGGTCCGGTTTCGAACAACGACGTCCTTGATTCGTGCCTTGAACTCGCCGACGAGGGTCGCCTGCCAGCCGCTGCCGGCGTAGTTTGTCTCGGCGTCACCGCCCGCTTTGACGCCGGAGTCGCCGTACGCGGCCGTGTCGGCGTTGGCATAGGACTGCATGTGGTCGAGGATGCCGAACCATTGCACCCACTCCCAACGCGCCGTGAAACGGAAGACGCCGATGGGCTCGAGCTCGACCTGAGGGCCGAGCTTGATGACCCCGGGGGTGGGCGTGAGCGTGAACGAGGTGCCGACCTGGCCCGTTCGCCAAAGAGGCTCGTCGGACTCGTAGAGGCGGTAGCGGTACCCAATGTCAAAGACGTTCTGGAGCCCGAGCGGATTGACGCGCACGACAAAGAAGTTCGAGTAGTCCACCCGGTGCTTTGGCATTGGCGGGGGCGTCACGGCTGACGCCGCTGTGGTGAACAGAATCGCGCCGAGCAGCGCAAAGGTGCGAGCGTTCATGGCCCCTCCGGTATTGAGGACGCCATGGAAACACGATTGTGAAGGAAGAGGAAGGCGCCGGGGCCGGCAGGAGGTCGGATCTCACGAAGACGCGCCGTACGGGGCGAGCCCCGCACGGCGCGACTGGATCACTCGCTGGTGGAGTAGCCCGCGCACGCTTCGTACGCCGGGGTGCAGTGCTCGTTACGGCAGTCCGTGCACGCCTGGGCGCCCGGGTCCGCGATACACTGCGCGACGCAGTGCTCGATCGCACAGTTGATGGTGTCCGCCATGCAGGTCGAACAACCGTCGCTGAGGCCCGTCTCCTTGACGACGCAATCCTTGGCGCACTGGTCGCCCTGGCCGAGGCAACCCGTGCCGCAGGCGCCGGCCTTGTCGAAGGTCTCGGGATCCTGGAGGATGGTCTGGTCGGCATCGGAGAGGCACTTGCCCTCGGTGCCATCAGCGCCGTCCGTGCCGTCGGTCATGTCGGTCATGTCCGTGCCGTCCGAGCCGTCGGTCATGTCGGTCATGTCCGTGCCGTCCGAGCCGTCGGACATGTCGGACATGTCCGTGCCGTCCGAGCCGTCGGACATGTCGGTCATGTCCGAACCGTCCGAACCATCGGCGGCGTCGGTGGCATCCGCCGCGTCCGTCGCGTCGGCTCCGTCCGTGGCGTCCGTGGCGTCCGCCGCGTCCGTCGCGTCGGCCGCGTCAGTCGCATCCGCGCCGTCCGTGGCGTCGGCCGCGTCAGTCGCGTCCGCGGCATCGGTGGCATCGGCGGC
>JADMJS010000357.1:0-176 GCA_018780435.1 Myxococcales bacterium | reverse complement strand
GTCCGACGAGGACTTCTTGTCGCTCTCGCAGCCGGTCGCCACGAAGGTCATCGCCGCCATCGCCATCATGATCTTGCTTGCCCACGTCTTCATGTCGCTTCTCCTACCGTGGGAGCTGAGCCCACGTTCATCCATTCATCCACCACGGCCGTCCTCACGTCGGCATCGCGCCAACG
>JADMJS010000711.1 GCA_018780435.1 Myxococcales bacterium | reverse complement strand
AGCTGGATGCGCGGGCAGTTCATCGACATCATCGAGTGGCTCGACGACTCGAACAACACCCTCGTGTGGCGATTCCCCCGTCATAACAACGAGATCAAGAACGGCGCCAAGCTCATCGTCCGCGAAGGCCAGGTCGCCATCTTCGTCGACCAGGGCAAGTTCGCCGACCAGTTCGGCCCGGGCACCTACACGCTCACCACCGAGAACCTGCCCATCCTCAGTACGCTGAAGGGCTGGAAGTACGGCTTCGAGTCGCCTTACAAGGCCGAAGTCTACTTCGTGAACACCCGGCAGTACCTCGACATGAAGTGGGGCACGCTCAACCCGATCATGCTCCGTGATGCCGACTTCGGCATCGTCCGCGTGCGTGCTTTCGGCATCTACGCGATTCAAGTGGACCCGGCGAAGGTAAAGTCCTTCCTCACTGAGGTCGTCGGCACCGACGGCGAGTTCAACACGCAAGAGATCGAAGGGCACCTGCGCCGCATGCTCGTCTCCGCGTTCACGAACACGCTGGGCAAAGCGAAGATCCCGGCGCTCGATCTCGCCGGGAACTACGACGAGATCGCGAAGAAGTGCTCGTCGGACATGGCGCCCCAGTTCTCGGACTACGGGCTCCTCCTCCGCAAGTTCCTGATCGAGAACATCTCCCTCCCTCCCGAGGTCGAGAAGGCCATCGACACGCGGTCGAGCATGGGCGCCATCGGCAACATGCAGACCTTCGGCCAGTACCAGGCGGCTCACGCCATGCGCGAGGCCGCGAACAACCCCGGCGGCATGGCCGGCGTCGCGGCGGGCGCCGGGGCGGGTCTCGGCATCGGCCACATGATGGGCTCGATGATGGGCGGCTTCATGCAGCCGCCGCAGCAGGCGTGGGGGCAACAACCGCCGCAAGCGGCCCCGGCCCCGGCCGCCGCCGCCCAGCCGTCGGTCGGCGACCGGTTGAAGAAGCTCAAGGACCTCCACGGCCAGGGCCTCATCGACGACGCGACCTTCGCCGCCAAGCGCGACGCCATCCTCGCTGAGATCTAACGCACGCGCCCGCGTGACCGGCATCTGACCCGCGGACCTGTGTGCTGAGGAACCCCATGGCCGACGTTGCCGCCAATGAAGAGCTCCGTTTCCCCTGCAAGAACTGCGGCGCCAAGCTGGCCTGGACGCCCGGCGCCGAGTCGCTGACCTGCGGTTATTGCGGGTACACGGAGGCCGTCCCGAAGACCAAGGCGGAGGTCGTCGAACATGCGTTCGAGGACTACAAGCCCGACTCGACAGGCTGGGACACGGCGATGAAGGCCTGGGAGTGCGGGCAATGTGGCGCCCGCACCGAGCGCGAACCGCACGTGACCGCGTCGACATGTGTGTTCTGTGGTTCGAACCAGATCCAGCCGCTCGCCGAGACCACGGCACTCCACAAGCCCGAGTCGCTCCTCCCCTTCAAGGTCAACAAGGAGCAGGTCGTCGACCTCTTCAAGAAGTGGGTCAAAGGGCTGTGGTTCCGGCCGGACGCGCTGAAGCACGAGGCGAGGCCCGAAGGCGTGAACGGCGTCTACACCCCGTTCTGGGCCTACGACACGATGACGCACAGCTTCTGGCAAGCCGAGGCCGGCTACCACTACTACGAGACCAACGACAAGGGCGAACGCGTCCAAAGGACACGCTGGGAGTGGGCCTCGGGGCAGCACTCCGAGTACTTCGACGACGTCCTGGCGCGCGGCTCCGAGTCCGTGCCGCAGAGCCTAGCCCAGGCGATCGAACCCTTCGACACCAAGGGGCTGGTGCCCTACAAGCCGGAGTTCTTGGCCGGCATGGTCGCGGAGGACTACCGCATCGACATGCCCACCGCCTGGACGACCGCCCAGAGCCGCATCGACCACACCATCCACGAAGCCTGCCGCCACAAGATCCCTGGCGATACGAACCGCAACCTCGCGGTCCAAACCAGCTACCTGAACCGGCTCTACAAGCTCACGCTGCTCCCGATCTGGATCGCGTCCTATCGCTACCAGGGCAAGAGCTACATGTACCTCGTCAACGGCGAGACCGGGCGCGTCAGCGGTCAGGCGCCCTTCTCGTGGGTGAAGATCACGCTCTTCGTCCTGTCCATCGCGGGCGTTATCGGGACGATCGCGGCGCTCTCGAATTGAGCGACACGCCTCCGTCCACGTCGGTCCCCGCGGACCGCTTGCTGGCCGCCTCGGCGATCCTGGCTGGGCTCGGCGTCGCCCTCGGGGCGCTCGCCGCGCACGCGCTCAAGTCGCGCCTCGAACCCAGCGCCTTAGTCACCTTCGAGACCGGCGTCCGCTACCACACGCTGCACGCCGTCGCCGCCGTCCTCATGGCCGTCCTCGCCCACGCCGCGCCGGCCCACGCCCAGGCCGCGCGACGGAGCGGCTGGCTCTTCCTCCTCGGGATCGTGCTCTTCTCCGGGAGCCTCTACGGGCTAGCCTTCACCGGCTTGCACTTCTTCGGGCCCATCACGCCCTTCGGCGGCGTCGCGTTCATCGCGGGGTGGCTCTTGCTCGGGATCGCGGTTCTACGTCGACCTCGGTAGGCTCACTGCGTGTGGGAAGTTCCTCCACACACTGTAGAGAAACGCCACAGCAGCGTCATGATAGTGCGTCGCTCATAGGCCGGCACGAGGCCGATTTGACCTCGTCCGTAAGCCGCTGAGCGCCCACGTGCCGTCCTGGCCCATGTCCTGCAGCGCCTTCCCGGAGGCCCCCTCCAGCAGACCACCGCGAGGTCCCCCATGCGCCTACGATCGAGTCGTTCGCCCCTTTGGCTCCTGAGCGTCACTCTCTACGGCAACACGGGGTGCAACGAGCCCAGCGCCGCGACGACGACGGACGTGGTGCCGTCGATCGGCCAAGATGCGACGGCGTCGACCGACTCGGGTGACGCAGACGACGTGACCACGACGGTTCTCGACGACACGACCGTCATCCCTGACGTGCCGAGTCTCGAAGACGTGGATTCCACCGACTGCGGCCGCCCCGGCGAGGCCAACCCCGACCTCGACTACCAATGTGACGACGTCGCCGAGGAGAGCTGCGTCGCCATCAACGACAATCGCTCCGTGTGCGACCTCGGCATGCTGATGTGCCGCTGCTACTTGTGCGCCAAGGGCGCCTGCGTCCAGTACGAATGCGACGACTGTGGCCTAGGGGGGGATGTGTCCGAGCCCGACTGACGCCTCGTGGCGACGCGGATGTCCGGCTCAGGCATCAGACGAATTTAGCGAGCTCGGGAGGAGTCGAAGATCTCGGGCTGGCCCCGGCCGCGTGAGCGGCCGTAGAGCGCCGGAGGGGAGAGCCCCTCCGGGTGCCCAGAGAGCAGGAGTCGCAGCCAGGCCCCGTAGGGCCCGGCCGCGTCATCAGTTCTCGGCGCTGTCGTACACAGTGTTCATGCCGCGAAGCAGCTCGAGCTTGTCGAGCGTGAACTGGTACTCGGAGTAGTTGTAGACCTTCTGAAGGTCATCCAGGGTGGCGTACTTCGCGAGCTCGGACTTCATCTGCTCGATCATGAACGGCGCCGGGTGGAACACCTTGTCGTTGAACTTCGACGCGGTGGCCGTGTAGGTCTTGCCGCTCAGCGGATCGGTGAAGCTCGTGACTTCGGCGTCGACCGTCGGCGTAATGCCGTCCTTGTGGCCGTCCACGAACACGCGCGTCACGTCGACGAAGCTGTTGTTGAAGTTGTCGTTGAACAGCGACAGACCGTAGAGGGCCGCGAGCATCGGAACGCGGAAGCGGGTCGTCGGGAAGGTGTACTGCGGCTCCGGGTTGAAGGCCCACGCCTTCTCACCTGCGCCGAGCGATCCACGAAGCTCGTCGATGTTCTTGGCGTTCGGCCCAACGAGGTTGCGACGCACGCAGTGGTCCGGCGTGCCCGAGTCGTCGGTGACCATATACCAGCCCCAGAGGTCGGTCTTGTTCGCGATCATACCCGCGTACAGGTTCATGAGTTCGGTCGGGTAGAGCGTGAAGTAGCTCAGCATGTACTTCTGAACGTCCGGCGTCGTGTCGTTGGCGATGAACATGCCCGTCGGATCGGCGAGCACTTCGTAAGCCACGAGGCGGTCGTAGATGGCACCCGCGCGGGTCGGCACCGGCAGATACGCGTCGTAGTCGTACTCGGGATACATCTGGCGCGCCTCGCAGTTGAGGGGCGTGATGACCTTGAAGTTCGAGTACAGCGCGCTGTCGAAGGACGGCAGCGGCTCGAAGGTGTCCTTCGCCGAGGTGTAGCCGTGGTTACCGGGCTCGGGACGGCCGAACGCCGCCGCGAGGGTGTTCAGGCTGTCGACGACCGCGAGCGCACCGTTGAGGCCGCCGTTCTCGTCCTCGTGCCAGGGCTGGTTGAAGCGAGCCTCCCACCACCCATCGCGGTTGAAGCGCTGGTACTCAAGGCCCCACCACTGGAGCTGCATCTTGATGGCCGCAAACTGCGACGCGATGCGGTTGTAGTAGGCGTCGGGCTGGAAGAGCACGCTGTTGTGCCAGTAGCCCCAGATCGGCCAGTACTGCTCGTAGTCCGCGAGCGCGTTGCGCACGATCTCGAAGGAATCCACACCCGAGTCGCGCGTGGCGCAGGTCGGGATGCGGTACGAGAGCTCATCCGAGCAGAAGCGGTACGGGACTTCGGTCTTGCCGGACGCCGCGAGCTGCGACACTGGCACGTACGAGCGGTCGTGAAGCGCCGCGAGCGCCTTGGCCTTGTCGCCCTCCGCCATGAAGAGGTCCGGGATACGCGTGTAGTGGACGCGCTTGAAGACCTTCTCAAGATGGGTGGACGCGAAGTCCGGGACCAGCGGCGTGTTCGAGGGGTCCTTGGCCGATGGATCCGCCATGTACTGGTCGAACTGCGCGGATTCCGGTGCCTTGTTGAAGACCTCGACGAGGCCGCCGTA
Source organism: Myxococcales bacterium (assembly GCA_018780435.1). GTDB lineage: Bacteria > Myxococcota_A > UBA9042 > SXOO01. The sequence goes on along the minus strand of JADMJS010000711.1, from coordinate 5,722 downwards.
GCCGTAGCGGATGGCCGCACGGTCGTAGTAGCCGACGCCTTCGAAGCGGTCATTGAACTTGGCGCTGTAGTCCATCACCGACGCAGTCTGCATCTGGCGCAGGTTCGACGCCGCCTGTTGGAGCGTCTCCCCCGCGAACATGTCGTACGCGTGGAAGTGGCCGTCAGTGCCGAACTCGCCCTTGAGGTTCCAGTACTTCTCACCGAAGTTGATGGCGTCCGTGGACGCCTCGAAGTTGTGGCGCAGACCGAGCGTGTGACCGACCTCGTGCTCCGCGACGCCCTGGTAGATGCGCTCGTAGAGGACTTGGATGATCTCGTTGCGCTTGGCCTCGATGGCGTCCGCGATGAGGCGCTGCGCCGAGTTCACGATGTCGTGCTTCGTGTCGGTGTAGACCGGATCCGGCGGGTAATAGTCGAGGTCGAGGTTGTACGGGTTGGTCTGCTCCAGGTCGACGATCGCGTTCGCGAGCTGCGCCTTGAGCTTGCCGACCGTACACGGGTTGGCCCAGTAGAGACCCTTGGTGCCCTTGTCGTCGATGGTGACCTCTTCACAACGGAGGAGGCCATCGGCGCTTTCGGCGCCCGCTGCGTTACAGGTGCCCGACAGCTCCTCGAAGGCCTGGAAGTCGAAGAGCTCGTTGCCGTTCGCCTTCACCGCGTCACACACCGCCTGGTTCATCGCGCCGCCGTACTCGCGAGCGAGGCCGAGGATGGCGTTGTCGGCGAAGTGGTCTTCGAAGCGGCAAGCGTGGGTGGATTTCACGCGCTCCTTCTCAAGCTTCTTACCGAGGTTGGCGTTGTGGTGGCCCCAGGCCTGTGGCCCGAGGCGCTTCGCCAGCGACTCAAGCGTGTCCTTGCTCGGGTCGGCGAGCGAGGGGTCCTTCAGCATCATCTTGACGTCGTCGGTCGCAAACTGCGCGGCGATGCCCGGCGCCTTTTTGGCGAGGATCGACATGCGGTTCTCGGCATAACGCTGGTCCGAACGCTCCACCCCGTAGGTCTGGAGGCGCGCGGCCACTTCCGGCGAGAGCATGCCGCGAGCCACCTGCTTGGCGCTCGCGAGGGTGTACTTCGGAAGCCCACCCTGCGCAGCGCCGAGGCGGGTCTTCTCCGAACGCTCACGAACCTGGTTCGCGTAGACGGTCTCCCAGAAGCTGCGGATACCCGTCTGAAGCTCGATGGCGAGCATGGCCATGTTCGCGCCCTGCTTCATCGCCGGCGTGTACATATAGGCGTTGGCCGAGATGTTCTCGCCGGAGAGCGGGTCCGCGCTCGACGGGCCGTAGCCGTAGAGGCCGTAGCTGATGGGCTTGTTGATCGACGCGATCAGGGAGTAGCGGAGGTCGCCGAAGCGCTTCGCCGAGTCCATGCTCTGGCACACGGCAGGATCGATGGAAGCGAGGAGCTTCGCACCCTGAGCCGCCGTGACGTCCGCCGCGTTGTTGATGTCCTTGCCCATGGCCGCCATGGCCGCGGTCGCTTCAGCGAGGTTGTTCTCACAGAGGGTGAACATCGCCGCCGCCGGCTTCTGCGCGCCGCGGACGGCGATGACGTCGTCGAGCGGCTTGCTCCAGTTGTCCGCCAAGCGAAGGCTGGACGGGACCAGGTCGCGCGGGAAGGCCTGGCTGAGGTAGTAGACGACCGGCTTGCCGGTCATCTTGGCGTAATCGAGACGATCGTCCGGATCCGCTGCAACGCAGAAGCCCTTGCCATCGGCGTCCAGAAGATCGCAGATTTCGCCGGTGCCGCAGGTGCTCTGCGCGCTCTGACCCGAGACTTCACACGCCGCGCCTTTGGCGACCACGTAGTCTTCGAAGATGCGGTGCCGCTGAATACGGCGGGACGCGCCCGAGTACGTGTTGCCGTAGACTGCGTCGTACTGCGAACGCTCGTTGCGGAAGTAACCGAACTTCTTGAGGTCCTTCTCGTCGTAGTCCTTCGCGACATAGTCGCTCGGGGCGGCGCGCATGAAGGCATCACGGTGCGTCACACGCTCCGAGATACACTCCGTAATCTGACCGAGGAACCACGGATAGTACAAGCAGGCCGGGAACGTCCCGTAACCCTCCTGGTAACCGAGCGCCGCACCGTAGGTCGCCTTCCACTGGTAGTCGAAGTACTCGAGGGCACCTTCGCCGTCGCGGACGTAGACGGGCGCTTCCTCCCGGTCGAATTCACTGTCGAGGAGCTCGGATGGAATCGTGCCGCTCGAGCTGACGCCGGCAGCGCCAGGGAAGTCCACCGGAGTAAAGTTGTTCGAGCCCCACTGCACGCGCATGTACTCGCGCTCGTACCAGTTGCGGGTCGAGGTGTCCTCGTCCACGACGTTGGTCTCTTCGCCCGTGAGCGCGTTGTAGCCACGCTGCACGTCGAAGTGACTGTCGATCGCGAAGGCCGCCAGAGGGACGCCGCGATAGACGAACTTCTGGAAGGTGACGAGCTCATTACCCACACGACGGGTGTAGGTCTGCTGCTTCGGCTTCCCGTCCGCACCCATGACCACGTTGCCGCTGTCATCGACTTCGTAGAGCGGGGTGTCGATGTCGGACGCGGCCCCTTGGATCTCGCCGCCGATCATCAGCTCGTAGGTCCGGTAGAAGTACAGGGTCTTCTCCTGGATCTCGAACACACCGCGCTGAAGCATGCTCTGGTTCCCCGGGAAGAACTCGAGCGAGGTGTAGGGCGCGTCGACGACCGTGGTGCGGTAGTACCACTCGCCCCGGAGGTCGACCTTTTTCGTGAGGTTGTTTTGGACACGGGTGATCTCACCCATCTCCTGAGCACAGCTCGTCGCCATCATCGCGGGGGCTGCCCCGATGATGAGCCACGAGAATCGCTTGATCATGGTCTTCATGTGAATTTCCCTTAGCTTCTCGTTGGCGTTGCGATCAGTACGTCAGGCTGCCGTAGATGTCGTGGAAGGAGCGGAGCACGTCGAGAGTCTCGATGTCCTTCCGAAGCTGGCGCTCAAGCTCCATCTTCACGTTACCCGCGGCGTTGTCCCACGCGTCCCGGTTCTCCTGTGCACGCTTCACGATGGCGTAGGCCGGCGCGATGCGGCCCGCGTCGTAGTTCGGCGTGTAGGCGATGTAGGTCTTGCCGCCGAAGGGATCGGCGAAACGAGCCACCTCAACCCCGTTGCCGCCGGCGTTGAGGTCGAACTCAGCGCCGTTGCCGTCGAGGAACACGGCCATCGAGTCGCCGAAGCTCGGGTCGAAGCCCGCGCCAAGGTTCACGAGGCCGTTGAACGCGGCGTACAGCTTCATCGTCAGGTTGTTGAGGCCCGGCTCGATGATGGCCGTGCCAGCGTTGGCGGCCGGGTTGAAGAGGTCGCGCGGGCGAACGAGCGGCTTGCCGGCCGGATCCTTCTCCACGACGCCCGAATAGGCATCGAGCGACTCGGAGATGATGCCACCGATGAGGTTGGTCAGCTCGCGAGCGTAGAGGGTGTTGAAGCCGACCGACGTGCTACGGCCCGTCGGGAGCTGCTCACCGACCCAGTCCGAAGACGAGTAGAAGGTGCTGTCCGTCAGGGTCACGAGCGCCGCCAGCTTCGTCCAGAAGCTGCCGACCCAGACGACGTGGTTCTCGAACCCGTACTGGTCGCCGCTGAGGAACTGCGAGTAGGGGTACTTGCCCGTGCCGAGCGGCACGACCAGGTCAGCGCCCGCCACTTCGTCGTAGCTGACGTTGCGGTAGATGCCGTCCGCGTCCTGAACGAACGAACCCGGGGCCGGCGCCGCGACGAGCTGTGCGAGGTGATTGAACGCCGCGCGCGTCGCCTTGGCGAGGGTGCCGAGCGAGTAGATGTTCTGCGAGAAGTCCTGGTACCACGAGTAACGACGGAAGATGTTGTCGTAGATGGCGAGGTAGCGACCCGTGTCGCCCAGGATGTTCATGTAGCGGCTGAGGATGCGGTTGTAGTAGGTCTGGATGAAGTTGCCCTTGAAGAGGCTGTCGCGCTTGAAGGCGTCGATGATGTAGTGCTCATCGAGCTTCGCGATGGCGTTGTTCACGGTCTCACCGACGTCGACGCCCATGTCGTAGACGTAGCAGCCGAGGTTGCCGTTGAACTCGTCCGAGCAGAAGCGGTAGGGCACTTCGATGTGCGTCCAGTAGAGCTCGCCGTAGTCGTAGTTCGTCTGCATCTCGTGCTCGAGCTTCACCTGCTCGTACGACGCCGAGCGGCGCTTCTTGTTCTGCTCTACGCCGATGTAGGCCTCAAGGTAGTAGAAGGGCGAGAAGAGCACGCCCGCGTAGCGCCAGCCCGAGGTGTCGAGGTAGTAGCTGAACTGCGACGGGTCGCCGAAGCGAGCGGCCATCGTGTCGATGCGGCTGCGGATCTTCGAGACGTCAGCATAGGTGTCGACCATCTTGAAATAGCCGAACTTCATCGCGGCGTAGTCGTACTTGCCGAGGCCGTGGATGTCGCTGTTGAAGATACCGCCGTAGTCCATGACCGTGCTGTACTGGTACTCGTAGATCTTGTTGAGGCGCTCTTCCTCGGTCCACTTCGGACGCGGGGCGAGGCGCTCCACGGGGGTGCCACCGACGGCGCAGAGGCCCGTCTCGGTGTCGCTGCCGTCCATGCACTTGCCGCCGTCGCAGGTCAGACCATCCGGGCAGGACGTGGTGGCGTTACACGCTGTGTAGGTACAGCTCTCGCCGAGGTCGTCGTCGCAGTGCCCGTCGGCCTTGCAATAGATCTGCTCGGGCTTCTTGATGTCGAAGTACTCGTCGTGGAAGTTGAAGAGGTCCACTGAACCCGAGAAGTTGTGGCGGAGGCCCACTGTGTGACCGACTTCGTGCTCGGTCAGACCCGACAGGATGCGGGTCGTGATCTCCCAGCGGAGGTCGTCGCCGGTGAGGCACTTCTTGGGAGCGCCGTCCTTGTCAGCCAGGTAGGCGGCCTTCTCGGCGTCGCTGCAGAAGAACTCCTTGGCGATCCCGTAGATCGAATCGTCCATGAAGTGACGCTCGAAGCTGCAGGGGACCTGCGAGAGCGCCTTGTTGCGCCCCGCGTTCAGGATCTCGCTGGCGTGACCGCCCGTGGCCCACGAGGCCGGGCTGAGCTTCTCGCGCATGTCCGAAGAGAGGTTGGCGGCGTCCAGTTTGCCCGTGAGGCCGACGCGCACTTCCTCGGTGATCATCATGTCCTCGAGCGTCGTGCCTCGGATGGCGTCCGCGCGGTGCTGCGTATGGCTGTGTTCGACCGTCGGGATGGTCGAGTAGAGCTCGCGCTGCATCTGCTTGTCGTTCAGGAACTTCATGATGTCCGGGTTCAGGAAGGGATCGGTGGCGGGCTGCACGATCCCAGCGTCGTCGAACTGCGCGTGGTTGATGCGCGTCAGCGCGACGTTGTCCGACTTCTCGGTGCGGAGCCCACCCTCGAAGAGCGTCGCCGAGTTGTCCGAGGGGAGAACGTCGCCCTTCTCCAGGATCCACTTGCGGATGTACTCGCCAGAGACGACGTCCTTGGGGTCGATGTTCCCGTTGACGAGGTCGACGAGGTCCATCGAGGCTTGGCCGTAGGTGAGCGTCGGGGCGCCGTAGATGTACGCCGTACCCCAAACGAGCTGCCCGGTCTCGGGATCGCCAGCCGACGGGCCGTAGCCGAGCGGTGAGGCTGCCTGATTCTCGCCGACCCAGTAGATGTAGTTGTAGCGCATGTCGCCGATCTTCTTCAGCTCCGTCGGGTGCGGGACGAGGTCCTTGCACGG
>JADMJS010000570.1 GCA_018780435.1 Myxococcales bacterium | reverse complement strand
GGCCTGCGCCTCGGCGTCGGCGTCCTCGGCGGCGCGGGCCTGCGCTTCCTCGGCCGCACGGGCTTGCGCTTCGGCTTCCACCGCCGCACGGGCGTGCGCTTCGGCAGCGTCCCGGGACTCGTCCATCGCAGCGAGTCCTGAATCGGCCTCGCCGTCGTCGGGCCCTTCGTGGCGTAGCTCGACGTCGTCTTCGAGGCCGTCCCAGGCGTCGTCGAGCACCGTCGAGATCGCGCTCGTGAGCTCACGACTCGCGAGCTCCATCGCGCCCACGAGATAATCGATGTCGACATCGGCCGTACCGGGCGGCCAGGTCGGCTCGTCGGCGAACGAGGCTTCGGGAGGCTCGTCGGGGAACAGCGGCGGCTCGTCCCCTGTGGCGACGTTCGGGTCATCCGCCGGTGAGCCCCACCGTCCAAACGGGGGTGGCGCGTCGTCCTCGCCAGCAGCGTCGACCGGGGAGGCGCCATCCGGCGCCATTTTGTCGCCGAAGACGACGTCCTGTGCGTCGACCTCAGCCCAGTCATCGCCCGCGACCGACTCGACCAGGTCGTTCGAGACCTCGTGCCCCTCTTCGGCATCATCGACGACGTCTGCATCGGCAACTTCGAACTCGGCAGGCGGGGCAGTGGTGTCCAGCGGTACGTCGTCGGGCACGAGGCCCGTGTACGCGTGCGCCGCCAGCGCTACAGACGGCGACTCGGCGCCTCGCTCCGCCTCGACAACGGCAAGCGTCAGCGTCGTCGATTCCGTGACCACGGATGCCGCAATCGTCGGGACGACCTCGAGTTCAAGACCGCTCGACGTCTCTTCATATCCCGGCGCCGTGGACGTCGGCAGCGCGAGCGGGGCCACGTGAATGCTCGCTCGCGCTGCGGTCAGCGCGTCGACGTCTCCCTCGGCGACGCGCGTGGTGACTGCGATGGTCTCTGGGCCGCCCTCTGGGGTCGCTACGGGTCCCGCCGCCACGGGGCGTGCGACCACCGCAATAGCGCCCAGGTGGTCCCCGGTTACGGCGGGCGCAGAGGGTCGACGCTCGGCTACGAGGCTCTCACCCCCGTCGCCTTCGGCGAGCGGCCCCGGAACCACCTGCACGGCTGCTGTGCCCGCGCTGCGGTGTTCGATCACCTCGGACAGGGCCGTAACGTGTAGCGGACCATCCGGGCCTGTGGCGAGGTCCGGCGCACCCGCGACCATCGCCACCGAGAGCCTCTCGCTGGCTCCCGACGTTGACTCTGCCGCTCCCTCTAGGATGACGACGTCAGGGATGTCACTGGTGTCTTGCCACGCAGGCGCGACGTCGGAGCGCGTCACTCGGACCGCCGGCCTCACGTCGCCAGCGACGTCCGGACCGACATCCATCGCCCCCTCGGGTGTTCTCACCTCGAGTGAGATCGCCGCGGGGAGGACGTCGAGGGGTGATGTCGCTACCGCGCCAAGAGCCACTCGCAAGTCAGCGGGCGGTGGGTCGGTCGGCGCCGCCTCGGCGGGGCCTCCCGCGACGGCGACACGCGGAAAGGACGATGCCTCGGTGCCGCTAACGCCGGGTGCCGCGACGACCGAGAGAAGCGCCGCTGGCTCATGACGGTCCGTCTTCGACGAGTCCGCCTCATCCGGCCACGCCACCACGGACACGTGCGCGTCACGCGCGTCGTCGAACGATGGAGGCGCTGGGTCACTGACCACGTGCAAGCTAGGCGGATGGAATGGCACCTCGTCGGCGTCCGGCGTCGGAAGCCTCAGGGCCACGACGTCGACTACTGCCGGCGCGTCATCCAGTTTCGACACAGCGGCCGCGCCCAGGGCCGCGGTCTCCTCCTGATCTCGATCGAAGGTCGGGTCCTGAGCGCCAGTGCCGGACTCGGCGGGCGCCATCGGTGAGTACGGCGTGTCCAGCGCGGCGTTGAGGGTGACCCCGTCCTTGTCGCTCGCGTCTTCCCCGGCGGCCACGTCGGGCGCGGTCCCGTTCAGGTCGACGTCGGACGGCGCGAGCGATGGGTACGCCGGTTCTGGACTCGGCGACCGCCGGTTCTCGGCCGGGGGCGACGCAAAGGAGAGGTTGAGGAAAGACCAATCGTCGAGGAGGGGCGACGGCGGCGAGGATGCCCTCGGAACGGCCGCCGTACGCGCCTCAACTGCGTGGCTCGTCCGCCGTGGTTCCGGGCTTCGGGGTCCCCGCTTGGGACCGAGGGGGACGCGAGCGCTCATCAGCGGCGCAGCATCGCTCGCTCACGCGATCCGTTCAACCCTGATCATCCCCGCCGAGCGGCCGACGGTTCCGCATAGGCGCACCTCGCTCCGCCCCCCGCGCCGCCAACACTGAGTCTTGCTGGACGCAGACGCGTCTCACTGCGATGGTGGCGAGGTGTCGCCCCGCTACGCCCTGCCTTCGCCCCACGCGGCGCTGTCGCTCGTACTCTGGTCGCTCGATGACGGCCCCTGCTCCCCAGCGGACCTGGCGCTGCTCTCGCCGGACGAACGCGAACGTCAGGGGCGCTTCGTCTTCGAGCGCGACCGCGACCGCTACGCCGCCGGTCGAATTGGGCTGAGGCGCGAGCTCGGCGCCTATGTCGGGGCGCCCCCCGACGCGATGGTCTTCGACTATGGCCCGCAGGGTCGCCCTACCCTGCGCGGGACGCCTGACGTCGACTTCAACTTGAGCCACACAGGTGGAATTGCGCTTCTCGCGATCCTCGACGGTCGTACCCATCGGGGCCGAGTGGGGGTCGACGTGGAGTCGCGCCGCAGCCGGCAGGGCACCCTCCTGTCGCGCTCCCACCTCGAAGACCTCGCCCAGGTCTGCTTCTCACCCGGCGAACGCGCTGCCTTGGCACGCGCCACCGAGCCGCACGACGTCTTCTACCGAACGTGGACGCGAAAGGAGGCCGTCATCAAGGCCCTCGGCGACGGAATCTCCTATGGTCTCGAACGCTTCGACGTCAGCGATGGCCCTCGTGCGCAGGTACTCCGCTTCGACGACCCGCAGGAAGTCCCCTCCACATGGTCCCTGTGGGACCTGAGCACAGCCCTGCCCGAGTGGGCCGGGGACGTCGCTGCGGCGGTCGCGCATAAAGCGTTGACCACATTCAATATCGTCAGGAAATAGTGGCGTGTTCGACTTGTCCATCGTCAGGGGTCCACGCAAGTCCTCCTGAAGTCTCACGGAACGGAGCCCGATTTGCCTTGAGACTCACATCGACTTCGATCCTTATGGCGTCGAAGTGGGTCGCCGACGCGCCGTGGGAGTATGGAGCTGCCACCCAATCGGGTGGCGCAGGACGTAGGCGACCTCGACGCGCACGTCGTCTTCAGCCTCCTCGACGCGAATTCCCCAGTTGGCGCATCCCCACTTTCGGAATAGAACCCGCCGCGCACCCTGGCCCCTGCGCCTCGGTCACGGAGTCGAACGTGTCCTCTCATCCTTCCGTCGGCCCTTCGCCGTCTCCCGGCGCCTCCACACGTCGTGTCGCGCCGATCGAAGACGCCATCGCCGCGATTGCGGCTGGCCGCATGGTCATCCTCGTCGACGACGAAGATCGCGAGAATGAAGGGGACATCGTCGTCGCGGCTCAGTTCGCGACGGCCGAGAACATCAACTTCATGGCCAAGGAAGCGCGCGGGCTCATCTGCGTCGCCCTCCCCTCGGACCGAATCGACGCGCTCGGCATCGGCCCCATGGCCGCGCGCAACGAGGCCCCGCTCGGCACGGCGTTCACGGTCTCGGTCGACGCCGCCCTGTGTATCGGGAGCGGCGTCTCGGCCGCCGACCGCGCCCTCACCGTCCAAGAGATGGTGAGGCCCGACAGCACGCGTGCCGACTTTCGCGTGCCCGGTCACATGTACCCCCTCCGCGCTCGGCCGGGCGGCGTCCTGGTGCGCGCCGGCCAGACCGAAGGCGGCGTCGACCTCTCTCGCCTCGCGGGACTCCAGCCCGGCGCCGTGATCTGCGAGATCATGAATCCCGACGGGACCATGATGCGCCTCGATGCCCTGCTCGAATTCGGTCGGCGCCACGCGATGCCGGTCGTCACCGTCGCCGACCTTATCGCCTATAGGCTCGACCACGAGCCGCTGGTCCGCCCGGTGGCCGAAGTCTCGCTGCCGACGGACTACGGCGACTTTCGCTGCATCGTGTTCGAGAACGCCGCGGACACCGCCGTCCACGCCGCGCTCGTCATGGGCTCGCCCACGCGCGACGAACCCACCCTCGTGCGAGTCCACCGCGCCGACCTCCTCACCGACGTCTTCGGCCTCGACGGCGCCCTGCGTCTGCCCACGACCCCCGGCGCGCCGCTCCCCACCGTCGCCGCGGGCAGCCGCCTCGATCTCTCGCTGCGCCGCATCGCCGCGGAAGGAAAGGGGGTCCTCCTCTATCTCGGGACGCAGAACGACGGTGAAGCCGCGAGGCAGACCCTCCGCACGGTCTCGGCCTCCCTGCGCTCGACGGGTACACCTCGCCTCGCCGGTCCCCCCGCCATGAACTTCCGAGAGTTCGGCATCGGCGCTCAGATCCTCTGGCAGCTCGGCCTCGGCAAGCTCCGCATCATCGCCAACCACCCCTTCCCCCTCATCGCCGGCCGAGGCTTCGGCCTCGACGTCGTCGAGTGGGTCCCCCTGACGCCCCCTTCCTGAGCGGGGTTCCCTCGCGCGCCGTTTCAGCTAAGCTACGCGCGTGTTCGAACGCTCAGGCTACGCCGCCGGTTATTATCCGTCCGTCGACCCCCAGGGGAACGACCGTCTCCTCATCGTCGTCAAACGCACTTTCAAGCTCGACGCCGTCGAAGCGAAGTGCGAGCCCTTGGACAAGGTGGAACCCATCCTCCTCGCGGACGAATACGTCGGCGACGAAGATCCCTTCAAGTCGTCGGTCGCCATCGAGTCGGACCTCGCCCCCTGGAAGCTCGCTCGCGACGTCGTCTTCGTCGGCAAAGCCCACGCCCCCCAAGGCAAGAAGGTCCCGACCTTCGACGCCACTCTGCGCGTCGGCCGCTTCGCGAAGCGCGTCCGCCTCTTCGGGCCCCGAAAGGCGACGTGGGTCCCACCCCGCGATCCCAAGAAGAAGAACACCCCGCCGGAGCCCCAGCCGCCCGTCATCTCGGAGCCGGAGCCCATCGCAGAGGTCTCGCTGACGCACGAGAACGCGTACGGCGGCTTCGCCACCTTCTACCCACCGGATCCGGCGGCGTTTCGCAAAGCCATCCGCAAACAGCGCAAGAAGGAAGAGAAGAAGGCCGCCGAGAAGAAAGCGGCCGAGACCAAGAAAGCCGACGAGGAGGCCGCAAAAGCCGTCGAGCAAAAGGCGGCCGCCCAGAAGGCCAAGAAGAAGCAGGAGACCGAGTCCGTCTTCTCGTCCGGTGTGAAGCGCATCGAAGACGCCCCCGACGTCGAGCTCGAAGTCGAGCAGGGCTCGAAGCGCTTCAAGTCGGCCGAAGGCACCGTGGTCCTCGACCTCGCCGAGCTCGCCGAAGCCGAAGCCCGCGACGCCCTCGAAGAGACGAACCGCGACGACCAGAAGGCCGCCGACGAAAAGCGGCGACGGCGCGACCAGAAAGATATCGCGGCCGACGCAGCCACCCTCGCCGCTCAGGCGCTCGCCGACACCGCCGCGGGCGACGCGGAGCGGAGCGCGAGGGCCAAGGCCGCCCGCGCGCTTGACTCCGAGGGAACGCGCACCATCGACCTCTCGGAGCTCGGTGAAGAGCTCGACAGCCCCGAGGACGACGACGAGGACTGGGTCGAGGTCGAGAAACGCCGCCGCGACGAGTTCTACGCCTCACTCGGACTCGATCCCGAGGGGGAGGTCGAGTGGGTCGAAGGCGACTTCCCGCGTATCCCGTGTCCCACGAACTTCGTCGGCAAAGGCTTCGCCCTCGGAAACTCGAAGGAGAGCCTCGACGGCCTCGCGCTCCCGCTCATCGAAGACCCGGACGCGCCGCTGACTCCGGAGCTGCTCCCGGTCGACCCGACGACACTTCATCTGGGCCTCGTCCCGCGCCCGGGGGGGCTCGGCGTCGTCCACCGCGCGTATCAGCCCCGGGCCGGCCTGGCGGGCTTTTTCCCCCGGGATCTCGGGCGCATGCAGCACGAGATGGACAAGCAGATCGCCGATCTCGATCCGAACGACCCCGATGACGAGCAAGTCATTCGGGCGTGCATCGAACGTCAGCCGCAGCGCCTCGACCCCCGCGTTCACAACGGTGCCGCCTTTCAGATTCCTGAGCTCTGGGGTGACGAAGACGTCTTCCTCGAAAACCTCGACAAAGCAGGCAATACCTTCTTCAAGCTCCCGGGACGGACGCCGCTCGTGCGCTTTGACCGCGGCAAGGGCTGGGAGAAGGTCGAGGTCGTCCTCGACACTCTGGTCATCGACCGGGAGAAAGAGCGGGTCCATCTGGTCTGGCGCGGCACCCTGCCCTTCACCGGTTCGGCGGAGATGGAGCACTGGTCTCGCGTCGACATCGACGTTCAGGACTTCTCCGTCGTCGAGTGGCGTGACCGAGAGGAGAGCCTCGCGCTCGGCCGCCGCAAGGACCGCGGCGAAGCGCTAAAGCTCGGTGTCGACGAGATCTCGGACGAAGACGCCGCGCTCTTCGACGATCGCATCGAACAGGCCGGCATTGGACTTCACGGGATCAAGGAGGACAAACCCGCCCGTGACCAGGAGACGCGTCAGTCCGATGGCGCTCTGCTGGACTTGCGCGATGGGGACGATATTCTCCTGCACGATGACTCTTGGGTACAGGCGACCATCGATGGTGCCTTGACCGACGAGGAACGGCGTGCCGCCGAGCTCGCCCGCGACGAAGTCAAAGCCGTCGCGGCCAAGAAGGCGGCTCTCAAAGCCAAGCTCGAGGCGCTCGACGAGAAGCGGCGCCTCGAAGCAGAAGCCGAGGCCAAGAAGAAGAAGAAGAAGGACGAAAAGCCGAAGGGCGAGGGCCAAGAGGAGGGCGACGACGGGGACGACGACAGTCCCGACGCAACGCCCGCAGACGGACCTCCGGGTCCGAAGGGGAGGTGAGGCGATGCCACCACTCAGCGTTCCGATGAAGCCGATCTGCGACCAGACCTTTGTCGGCCAGATGAAGAAGCTCCCCGTCGACTGGAAGCAGCCGCAGGGCGACCCGGAAGGGCCGCACTATCGCGACGCCTTCCCGCTTGCCGAACACATGGCCGTGCCCGAGCCCGCTTGTTACTTCTGGTCGCAGTCGACCAACAAGTACCACGTGGACTCGTCCAAGGAGATCGGGACGAAGTTCAAGGACTTCTGTCACAAGATGCTCGACGGCTTCAAGAGCGCCGTCGACATGTGGCGCCTTCAGGCGATGTTTCAGAACCTCAAGATCATCGGTCCAATCGCTCTCGGCATGCCCGGCTGCTTGAAGGGTCCGGCCCTCGAACCGTTCATCAAGAACCTCAGCTTGCCCGCCGCGACGGGCAACCTCGCGCATTGGCGCGACGCCGTCGCCAAAGGGCTGTCGTCCTCGTGGAAAGATTGGCAGGACCAGGTCACGGTCCCGTCGCTCCCGTGGTATCCGGCCTTCGCCGCGTTCCCAGGGCCGATGGGCGCGCCCATGCCGAACATCCCGATGCCGCTCATCAGCTGCCCGTCTCCGGGCATGGCCAAGATGGCCACGCCTATGCTGAAGCAGGCCATCTGCGGCAACTTCTCGCTCGACGATCCGGACAAGCAGTTCGAGGCCGCCGCAATGTCGATCGCCACGGCCGTCAATGCGGCGTTCATGGCATGGCTCCCGGCGCAGCAGGTCATGTTGGTACAAGGCATGGGCCCCATTCCGACCTTCGCGCCCCCTGTCGTGCCGGTCGGCCCCGTCCTGAACGGCAACAACATCCCCGCTCCCAACTTGGCCACCTGAGTTGAGGCCTGGCGCCCTGGGCGCCCCGCATGATGCCCGCGCTCACGGCACTACAGCCGAATTTCGTCTTCCACGACGGTCGCTTCGGTCCCGGGGTGGTCCACCTCGACGGTCACGGGCGCATCGTCAGCGTCGACGCGGCGCCGCTCCCCGGCGCGGCCCGGGTTCAGCTCCGCAACATGGCGCTGCTCCCCGGCTTCATCAACGCACACAGTCACGTCTTTCAGCGACTCCTCCGCGGCGTCGCCGAGCGCCCGACGGGCCGCGCTGAGGACTTCTGGTCGTGGCGCACCGCGATGTACGCGCTCGTAGACCGGATGACCCCGGAGCTGCTCGAAGACATCGCGACCGCGACCTACCTCGAGATGCGCCAGGCCGGCTACACGCGGGTCAAAGAGTTCCATTATCTCCACCACCTGCCCGTCGGCCGCCGCTACGCGGACCCCCACGAGCTAACGCGCCGCCTCATCGCCGCGGCCCGCACCGCTGGGATCGCCCTCGAACTCATGCGGGTGGTCTATCTCGACGCCACCGAGCCGAGCCAACGTCGTTTCCAGGACGCCAGTATCGACGAGGCCATCACCCTCACGGACGAGCTCCACCGGACCGCCGGCATCCCCGTGGGCATTGCGCCGCACAGCGTCCGCGCCGTCTCACCGGACGGCTTTCGACGCTGCGCCGAGTGGGCTCGACTCCGAGGGGCGGAGCTCCACGCCCACGTCGCGGAACAGCCCAAGGAGGTCGCTTGGTGTATGGACCGCCACGGCCGCACCCCGGTCGCGCTCCTCGCCGAAGCCGGCGCCCTCGGGCCCCGTACCCACGCCGTCCACCTCACTCACCTGAATGACGCCGACGTCACCCTCATCGGCCAGAGTGGCACGGTCGCCGTCATCTGCCCGTCAACGGAAGCGAACCTCGCTGACGGAATCCCGAGGTTGCCGGAGCTGCTCTCCGCCGGTGCAGGGCTCGCCATCGGGAGCGACAGTCAGGCCCACATCGATCCCTTCCTTGAGCTGCGATCGCTCGAGTACCACGAGCGCCTTCGAAGCGGTCGCCGGTGCCACCTCGGTCCGGGCGAGCTCCTCACCGCGACCACCGTTCGTCAGAACCCGGGTGATCTCGCGGACTTTCTCCTCATCGACCTCGACTCACCTTCCCTCGCTGGCGTCCCACTGCCGTCGCTCGACGCGGCGCTCGCCTTCGGTGCCGACGCTCGGGTCATCGCCGGTCACTGGCACGCGCTCGGCCCTCGCCCGGTGACGTTGCGCCCCGATCTGCTGCGTGCGGCCGCGAGGACCGTGTGGGTCTGAGCCCACCGCTCAACGCGCCCACTCTGACCGTCCGGGTGACCGGCCTCGACGGTGACGCCGCCGCGCTCGCCGTTCCCCTCGAGAGCGAGCCGGGAAGCGCCCCCATTCGAGTCTACGGAGGCGTCCCGGGTGACCACGCCGTCGTCACCGTCCTCTCCCGCGGGCGCAACGCGACGTGGACCGACCTCCTGCACGTCCTCGGTACGAGCCCGGATCGGGTCCCCGCACCCTGCCCTCACGCACGCACCTGTGGCGGCTGCCCGTGGCAAGCGGTCTCTCGTCCGGCCCAGCTCCGCGCGAAGGCCGCCCGACTCCGAGCCCTCATGGACGGCAGCCCGAACTTACGCATGCTCGCGGACCAGCCCTTCCGCTCGTCGCCGCGTATCCTGGGCTTCCGAACGAAGCTCCAGATGCCGATCGGCGGCGCCCCCGGGGCCCTCACCGCCGGCTTCTACGGCCCGCACTCGAAGTCGCTCGTCGTGGTCGACGACTGTGTGGTTCAGCACCCCCTCGGCGAACGCGTTCGGCGCGCGGTCCTAAATCACCTGAACCAGCACCGAGTCGCCCCTTGGCACGACGAAGACGGCACGGGCGAGCTCCGTACCCTCCTCCTCCGGGTCTCGGAGTACGAGGAGCACGTCGCGCTCGTCCTCGTGGTCGGAGACGCCAGCCGCCGCGACTGGGTCGCCCTCGGCCAGGAGCTCATCGCTGAGATCCCGGGTCTCGTGAGCGTCGGGCAGAACCTCAATGCGGCGCGACAGAACGTGGTTCTGGGGCCGATCACGACGCCCCTCGCCGGACGTGTATTGCTCACCGAACGCATCCTGGGCGTCGACATCGACGTCGACACGGCCTCGTTCTTTCAGACCAGCGCTGTCGGGGCGACGCTCCTCGCGGAGGCGGTACGTGACGCGTGCCCACCCGCGTTTCCGCGTTTCCTTGAGGTGTATTCGGGCACGGGCCTCTTCGCGCGAACCCTCGCGGACCGATATGAACACGCCACGCTCATCGAACGCAGCGACGGCGGCGCTCGGGCGGCAGTGGCCCGCTTCCCCACGGCCCGAGTGGTCCAAGGCGACGCCGACGCGGCCTTGAGGGCGCTGGCGCACGACGACACGCCCTCGGCGCCGGACCTGATCCTCCTCGATCCCCCCCGAGGCGGCCTCGGGCCCACCGCCGACGCCGTCGCCGCCTTGAGCCCACCGCGGGTCGTCCTGGTCTCGTGTTCACCCGATGCCTTCGTCCGCGACGTCGACCGACTCGCGTCACACGGGTACGCGGCGGTTCGAGTCGAAGGGGTGGATCTCTTCCCTCACACGCCCCACTTCGAAGTGGTCACCTTGCTGCAGAAGGCGCAACTCTGATAGAAAGCGCCCGTGCCAGAAAGCCGCCCCACGCCACACATCCGCGTCGTCGCCGCCGTCATCGAACGCGACGGGCGCTATCTCATCA
>JADMJS010000178.1 GCA_018780435.1 Myxococcales bacterium | reverse complement strand
TAGTCGACGACGGACACGATAGGTCCCGAGATCCCCGCGTCGTCCGCGATTCGGACGTCGCGGCCGCTGGTCTCGAGCTGGGCGTCGACGTGGACCAGATAGAGCCGATAGGTCGGCGGCGGAACGTCCGTCTCCGCTGTGCTGCAGGCCACCGCGAGCGCGGCGACGCTGGCAACCCCGAGCGCGACGCGGGTACGGGGGCGGTATCGGCTGAGGCCGAACGCGGCCAACGCCAGAAGCGACAGGCCGACGAGCGCTGGACCATGGCCCTCGGGCGTACCGGCGGCCGATGACCGCGACGTGAGCACGGGCAAGGCCGTCGCAGCGCCCGCGAAGTCGACTGCGACGAGCAAGTCGCGGTGCGAACCCGCCTGCGCTACGAGCGGCACGGGCAAGGCCAAGGTGACGACACCGTCATCGACCGTGAAGTCGTCGGCGGCGAGCTCGGGTTCTCCGTCATCGACGATGCCATTGGCGTTCACGTCCTCGAAGAGGCGCACGCGTTCGATGTCGACCGCGTCGTTTCCCGTACCGGCCGCCGCGATGGTCAATGCGCTGACCGAGACCGACTCGTCAGTGGGTGCGGTCGTCCGGATCGGGAGCATCGGCACCTTCACCGACCCCCTCGTGACTTCGATGGCCGCGCTCGCCGGCGCCGGTGATGCGGACGGTTTCGCGGGATCGGCCGGGTCGATTGGGCCCGTCCCCGTCTTCTTGTTGCCGAAGTCAGCGTGGAGAATGAACGCGCCTGTACCCTGAGCGAAGTTGAACACATACGGGGCACCGCCCGCGGGCTGCGTCTGTTGCCAGCCCGGCTGTTGAATCTCCGTCACCGTCCAGGTGCCATGAGCCAATCCGGTGAAGGCGTATTCGCCGAACGCGTCGGTGACCACGGTGGAGACGCTCCCGAAGGCGTCCGTCAGCTCGATGGTGAAGCCCGGGAGCGTGATCTCGCCAGGATCGCGGACGCCGTTGCTGTTCTGGTCGTAGTACTTCACGCCTTGAATCGCGTTCGTGCAGCCGCAGTCGGGCAGCGTGAAGCAGCGCACCTCGGTGCCGCAGCAGTTGGCGCCGAGCGCGTCGTGGAACGACAGGGAGAAGCAGACCACCGCGCCTGGAACCGCACCCGGGCCACCAACATCGAAGAAGGCCGACCCCGAGGCGCCGAGCCCGACCGGCGAGGCGAACACGAAGGGGTTCACGTTAAAAGTGACGCCGACAGGCGTAATCCCGAGGACGGTCACGGAGCTGAGATCGAAGGCCGCCTGACTGACGAAGTCGATGGTGTAGGTGTACGGGGCGTCCGTCCCACAGCCGAGCTGCTCTCCATCGATGATCACACACCCACCGCCCGCCGGGCCGCTCTGGTGATTGCCGAAGTCGATGCGCGACGACGGATCGACCGACGGGTCCAGGGTCCAGGTCCCCGGTGCGGCCGGGTAGGTCTGCGTCCACCCCGGCTGATTCACTTCGGAGACCGTGTAGGTGCCGGGCAAGAGGCCCGCGAAGAGGTAGCTGCCGTCTGTCGCTGTCGTGGTCGTCACGACGGCGCCGTTCGGCCCGACGAGCGTAATGGTCCAGCCGGCAAGCCCGACCTCACCGGGATCTCGGACGCCGTTGCCGTTGGCATCGTCGAACTTCATGCCCGAGATCGAGAGTCCACAGGAGAGCTGCCGGGGGCAGATCGGTGCTCCGCTGGCGTCGAGCCAGGACACCTCGATGGTCGAGGGGCCCGAGCTCGGGTTCACTTGGGCGCAGAACTCCCCGGGCTGAAGGAGGCCCGGTGGGGCGAAGGGACCGGGATTTCGGTGCCAGTCGATCTGTACGGGGGTGGTCACGTGAGTCCACCCGGCGTTCGAGGCCGCACCGAAGAGGGACACATTCGGCGAGACGGAGACCTGCGCACCCGTCAGCCCACCCACGAGCTGACTGTTCGCGCGGACGTCCCAGCAGCAGACGGTCGGCCCTTCGGATTGCGCTAGCGTCGTTTGATCGACAATCAGGTCGCAGATGGGCCCATGGTTGCCGAAGGCGACGCCGCTGGCCACGCTGCCTGCCGTGAGTGTGAGCGCGTGTTCGCCCGTCGCCGGGAAGGTCTGGGTCCAGCCGGGACCTGGCATCGGTCCTTCGCCGACGCTGTAGTTGCCGGGGTTCAGTGGCCCGATGGCGAAGTTGCCGCTGGCGTCAGTCGCGATTCCGGGCGGAACGACATTGTGGTTGTGGTCATAGAGCACGATGGGCCAGCCTGCGATGAGCGGCTCTCCGGGATCCTGATTGCCGTCCGCATCGCTGTCGAACCACTTGAGGCCCTTGATGTTCGCCGGCGGGACCGGCGAGGCACAACACTGGCCGTTCTTGGCCGTGAGATGGCCTGCGATGTCGAAGCCGGTGACCACGGCTTGACTGTTCTCGACACGGACCGTGAGGCAGTTCGCGCCGACTCGGAAGTGCGGCGTGGGGTCGGTGACCACGTCGCCCGGGAGCGGGTAGGGGCCCAGGAGCGGATCGAAGCCGTTCGCCGGTGTCGAGTAGAGATGTACGCCATTCAAGTAAACGGACGCTTCGTCGTCCGCGAAGATATCGAAGTCGAAGCTAGGGTTCTGAAACCCGGGCGCGAGGCAGAAGCAGTGCTGGTAGTAGTGTTCGCCGTTCGGCGTGTTTGTGAACGGCCACACGCTCACCCACTCGCTGTTCGGTAGCGGCGCGTGCCAGGCGGAGGAGCTGTAGTTGTAAGTGACGGGGTGCGTCGGCGGGAACATCTCCGGATACGATTGCGTCACCACCGCGCCGGTCGACGTCGTACATGGCGCGATCGGCCAGAGCGCGGTCAGCGTCCAGTCGTCGTCCTGGACGCCGCTGGCGTTCACGGTCCCGCTGGTCTCGTTCCACGCCGAGTTGAAGTGGTCGTCGAAGTTCGCAGCCCCGCAACTGAGCTGCTGAAACCCGAAGTCGACCTGAGTGAGGGATGCCCCCGGCGTCAGGAGCGACGCGATGTGTTGGCCCGATACGAGTGACGGCGACGTCAGTGTCCAGCCTGGCGCCGCCTCCGCGAGCACGATCCAGTTGCCGCACGTGAGGGGTCCGGCGGACCAGAGCCCGTTCATCGAGCTCACGGGCACCGAGGCGAAGGGCGCTCCCTCCGGCGTCAGGACGTGGACGACGCCGCCGAGCGCCGTATCGGGACCGTCAAAGACCCCGTTGCTGTTGAGGTCGGCAAAGAGCCGACCGCCGATGGTCCCCGCCTGACACGGGTCGCACGACTGCGCGCGGGCGTCCCGCGACGTGATCGCTCCCACGAGGGGCAACATCGCGAGGGCCCCGAGGACGCCCCGCGCACCACTTCGACTCACCTTCATCTGCTCGACCTCCCATGTTGCGCCGCGACCGGGGCCGCAGCGTGAATCCCGAACGGACGGCACTCGTCCATGAGGCCGGTCTACCGGAAGGCGGCCTTGGGTTTGCCCTTCAGAGTTGTGAGGGGTCGCCGAGGTCGATGACGATGGGCAGCACGTCGCGCGTCGCCATCAGTGTGATGTCGAGGTCCTTGTGCAGGAGGGCCGGCGCTTTGCTCTTGGCGCCCCGGGCGAGGATGTCGTCCCAGAGCGCGCGGAAGAGCCCACGTTGCCAGGGTGCCACGCGTCGGCGTCGCCTCTCCAGCTTGCAGAAGTACGGTCGAACCGTACACTGACGTGGTGTTCTACGAGTGGGACCCAGCCAAGGCACGCTCCAACGTCCGAAAACATGGCATCCACTTCATTGCGGCAATCCGAGCACTCTAGGATCCTCGATGCATCGAGGAACCGGACGACGGCCTCGACTATGGCGAGGAACGCTTCAGAACGATTGGAATGTCTGCCGGCGGTGTGCTGCTGGTCGTGAACGTCCTACTCGACCACGACCGGATCCGAATCATCTCCGCGAGGAGGGCGACCCTTTATGAAGAAGCTCTTTACCATCACCAGCGCTGAGGCGTCCCGACTTCCCGACGAGAGTGATTGGGCCCGTGTGAGAGCGATGTCCGACGGCGAGGTGATGGCCGCCGCGCTCGCCGACCCCGACGCACAACCGATCACGCCAGAGGAAGGCGAGAGGATGCGACGGATCTCGCGGGTGAAGGTCCTTCGGCGACGCCTCGGCCTTACACAAATCGACTTCTCCAAGGCCTTCGGAATCCCCATCGGGACGCTCCGCGACTGGGAGCAGCGACGATGCGAGCCTGAAGGCGCAGCACTCTCGCTCCTGCGTGCCATCGAGCGAGAGCCGGAGACGCTCCTTCGCCTTCTCAGGGAGGTGGCGTAAGCCCGAGATTCGGTGTCACCCCGGACAAACCCGCTCGACGAGCGCCCGACTCGCCGGCGTGAGCTCCGAGAAGCGGATGCCGAGGCCGCGCACGGGGCGCACCGCGTGGTGGGTGACGACGCCCTTGCCTTCGATGGTCTCGAGGTCGTCGAGGAGGATCGTGAAGCGGAGCGCGACTTCGGTGCCGATGGGGAGGGTCTCGTCGCAGCGGAGGAAGAGGCCGCCGCGGGAGAGGTTCTGGACGTATTCGGTCATGATGCCGTCGACGAAGGCGAACTCGTCGTTGACTTGGACCCGGAGTCCCTGACGGCGGTCGGCGTCGCTGCTCATTGGGACTTCACCTCGAAGCGCTCGATGTCCAGGCTCTAGCGGGCGTGGACGCCGATCTCCACGCCGAAGCGGCGCTCGAGGCCTTCGAGAACCTCGCGGTACTCGCTCCAGACGGTCTCGGCGCCCCGGGGGCGTAGGGGGCACCAACAGGGGTTTGGGCTTCGATGTCGACGCGCTTCAGGAGGTCACGCTTGGTGGAGAGCGTGTCCCGGATGCGGGCGACGACCTGTCTCGCGATCTCGTGGGCCGTGAGGGTCCAGCCGCGGCCGTCGCAGCGGCGGCAGGGCTCGGCGAGGGAGCGGGGCAAGGACTCGCGGACGCGCTTTCGGGTCATCTCGACGAGGCCGAGGGCGCTCATCGGCAGGATGCGGGTGCGCACCTTGTCGCCCTCGAGCGCCGTGACGAGCGCCTCGTGAACCACCTTCTGGCTCTTCTCGTGGGCCATGTCGATGAAGTCGATGACGATGATGTTGCCGATGTTGCGCAGGCGGAGCTGGCAAATGATCTCGCGCACGGCCTCAAGGTTGATCTTGAGGACCGTGTCCTCGAAGTTCGGGTTGCCGACGTAGCGGCCCGTGTTGACGCCGATGCAGCTATCGCCCGGTCGGGAGCGCTTCGGTCTGGTCGATGACGATGGACCCGCCGGACTTTGGCCTCCCCTTCCGCTCGAGCGCCCGGCTGATGTCGTGCTCGACGCCGTCGCGGGTGGAGATCGGGGGAGCGCCGTCAAGGGGCGCGAGGAGCGGTCTACAGGCCGGCATGAAGGTGTCGAGGAACTGGACCAGCCGGTCGTGTTCGACAGCCGAGTCGCGAGTGGTGGCCCGATCACGGTGGGGGTCGGGGGCATTCGGCGTACATGCGCTTGGCGTAAGTCGCCCGCCTTGCTCCCCGCGGTTAGGGCTGGCACGATATCGGGCGTGACTCCACTCCGCCATCACGACACCAAGACGCAGGCAGCTGACGCCGTAGTGTGCTGGCACGTTGTTCGACAGGACAGGCGCTCGGTCGTTGGAGCGATCTCGACTTCATACGCCGGTTCGACTTGCGTTGGGCTACAATGAGTGGATGGATCAGACATATAGCCCGACTTCGGTTGACCCTTCTCGTCGTGATTTCACTTGCAAATTGTGGCGAAGAGGTTGCGCCAGACTTGCCTCTTCGCTGCAGCGCGACCGTTCGTCGAGAGGAGAGTCGTGCACGTCCGGGGTTCTTGGTCATTCGGCCGGATCCCAATGTGCCCGTCGGCTGCCCAGGTGTTCCATCGGGCTACTCGACCGAGTTCGCTCTCGAGTGTTCCTACGACGACCGCGTTCTCGGCTATGATCCGAGGTGGTGCCTAAATCCTCCCCAGAGACCATACCTGATCATGGAACGACCGGTCACCGCAGACAAATACAACGAAGCCGCAACGAAGAATACAGATTGGTGGAGCGAATGGCCTAACTCGCTCGTTTCGACACTGAAAGATGGTAGCGCTGGAATGAAAATTGGTATTACTATTGGCGGAGTGGCGGAGTATTGCAGCTCCGTTGATGCGAGGTCTTGCGCTGAACTCGAGTGGGAGCGAGCAATGCGAGGGAACGAAAACTTCATCTTCCTCGGAGGTGACGCACCAAGAGAAGTGTGCTCGCTCGTCTCGCCGGAACTCAGCTCTGAAACGGGGCCACCGCGTAGCCCCTTCGGTGTCATTCCGGCGATTGGGGCCGGCGAGGCCTTCGGTAGTTACTATGAGGGCTATGTGACATGTCAGGATCTCGAGTGGGAGGAATGTGAATGCGACACGAACGGTCTCTCCTACCCGACCGAAGTGGCCCGCTCTGCGGAGTCTGCCCTCTATCTTAGGTACCGTGAACGGACCGGCAAGCCTCTAAGTCACGAGCTGAAGATAGGCGATCACGTTGCGTTTCGATGCTGTGCGGACATCTCCGCGGTGGACCTGAATCCACCCAGCAGCGACTCCTCGCGTGATGCGGATGACGCTGAGGGAGCCTCTTCGGAGACGAGTCCTGCAGAGTCATCCTCCCCGGACGAGAACGGTGGCGCGAGGGACAGCCAATGAGGATTCTTTGTGGCGAGATTCAGGCTCGCCTTCCGGCCGCCATGCCCAACGCCGTCCTCACCGTGTGCGGTGGGCGACCGCGACGGATGGGTACGGCTCCACCGCGTGACCGGACCCAACACGGGCGGCCACGCCGTGTCGGCGCCGGTCACGCCCGAGTCCGACCTCGCCGGCTGCGACGTGGTTCGCTGCGTCGGCATCGAGACCATCTTCGCCGACCTCCCACCCGGCGACGTCGACCTGATGAAGCTCGACTGCGAAGGCGCCGAGTGGCCCATCCTCGAGACGCTGGCCGCATCGGGCTCCATTCGGCGGGTGCGCCACCTCGTGATGGAGCTCCACTTGGATCCGCCCGCCGGCCGCACCTGGCCGCCGATGGCCGCGTTGCTCACCCAGGCCTTCGGCCGCGTTCGGCTCTACGAGACCGACGATCCGCAGCTCCTTCGCGTGATGGCGAGCCACTGACCCTCGCCGCGCACGCGACTACCCACTCCCAAAACTACACTTCATCCAACTACACCTCATCGAAGTGTAGTTAAACGCGTCATCGGCGATTAAATCGGCTTGATTTTGCTTGGGCTGCGCGCCAGACTCCCTTCATGGTCCTTCTCACCGCCACCCTCATCGTCAAAGACGAGTCTGCCCGGCTCGCGCGCTGCCTCGCCAGCGTCGCGGACCTCGTGGACCGGGTGGTGGTCGTCGACACGGGCTCGACCGACGACACGGTCGCCATCGCGACGGCGGCGGGGGCCACGGTCCACCACGAGGCGTGGCGCGACGACTTCGCCCACGCGCGCAACGTCGCGCTCGCGCTTGTCACCACGCCGTGGGCGCTCGTCATCGACGCCGACGAGGAGCTGGTCGACACCGACGTCGCCGAGACCCGCGAGCGCCTCGCCACGCCCGACGCGCTGCCCGACATCCTCCTCGTGCGCGAGCGCCTGCGTTATCCCGGCAAGGGGCCCACCGGCGAGCCGGACGAGGCGCTCATCCTGGCGCCGCGCCTCCTCAAGATGAGCGCCAAGCCGCGCTACCTGCACGCGGTCCACGAACAGCTCGACGTGAGCGACGCCCCGGCCGCCCTCTCGAACCTCACGCTCCTCCACCACGGCTACGCGGACCCGTCCGCGCTTCGGCGCAAGGAGGCCCGCAACCTCCGGCTCGCCGAACGGATGGAGCGCCACCCCCACGCCCTCCACTGCATCGCGCGGGCGGCACTCTCGCTCGGCGAATGGGGCAAGACGGTGGAGGCGGGCGACGCCCTCCTCGCCCACCCGGACAGCTCACCCGCGCTCCGCCGTGAGGCGGCCGTGCTCGCCGCCTTGGCCGCGCTCGGCGCCAAAGACACGGCCCGCTTCGGCCACTTCCTGGCCCAGGCGCAGCGCGTCGACCCCACGCACGTCGACGTTCTTCACCTCGCGCTGCTCGCCGCCGCGTCACGGTACGCGACCGCGGTGAGACGGGGCGCCCAGCGCGAGCCCGAGCTGGCCTTGCGGCCTCCGCTCCTCTTTCACGACACCAGCGCGGTGCTGGCCATGATCGCCTCGCTCACCCGTCGCAGCGGGGCGGGTGCGGGCGCGGCGCCGGGCTCCGCATCTCCCTCTTCGACTGTGCCAGTCACGACCACACCGGGCGGCTGGCGTTAGGAGCACCATGAACGTCATCTTTCAACGCGTCATTTGGCTCGCCACCGGGATCACGACGCATCGCAGCCAAGTCATCCAGCCTCAGCAGAACTGGAAGCCCATCCCCCAGAGCCATTCGGTCGGGATGCTGCTCCTCCAGCTCTACCACCTGAGCGCTGGCAGCGACCTCATCATTGAAGGCTCGAACAACCTCGACGCCTGGACCGAGATTCGGCGCATCTCCGGGGCTACCTGGAACGCGGACGGCAAGTTCGTGGGGGTCGGGCTCTCGGCGAGCTACCCGCTCTCCGACGGCAACGACCACCTCTGGGACTACGTGCGCTGGCGCTGGGCGCCCTCACTGGGCAGTAGCGACTTCACCAATCAATCCGTATGCTTCGAGGCTCAGATGGTGACCAAGCCATGAACGACCGCCGCCGCCACGTCATTCGCGCCGCCGTCTCGAACCAACTCGGCCACAGCGGCCGAGTCGACCCCAACACCATCATGCCGGGCCGTCCCGTCGACCCACGCGCGCTCCGTGAGAGCGCCGAGTCCTACGGACGGCGTATCGGCGCAAAGCTGGAAGAGGTGATCTGGCAGGACTGGGTCACGCGCGCGGGCGTCACCACGACCGACTACACCTTCGTTCAAGAGGCGTTCGACTGGTTGCAGCTCGACGAGCGCGCCGAGCTCGATGTCCTCGTCGAGATTCTCTCTCTCGGGTCGCCGCTGAGCCTCGCGACCGTGGCCGGGGTCACCTTCCACCTCGAGACGGCGTTCTCGGAGGAGGGGCCGTGGAACCGCCTCGCGAGCTACGACGCCGCCACCCTCGTCAACCTCCGCCTCACCTCGGATCCGAACGCGCCTTACGCGCTCGCCCGCTTCCTCCGCTACGTCATCGAGGGCGCGGTCCCCTGGCAGGCGACGTATCGCCTCTCGGCCTACGTCCCGGTCGGCTCGGGCGCCCTCCCGCGCAACAACTCGGACTACGCCCACTCCGGTGAGTACCTGACGCCCTGGACCGCGTACCGCGGCAGCGTGGCCACCAGCGAGACTGGTGACTCCGCTGTCCTGGGTGTTCAGTCTGCCCCAGAGCAGCTCGGCACCGACGAGCTTGAGTACCTCGTGCTCGAACCCGAGATCACGATGCTCTCGGGCTGCACGCTCATCATCGAGTCGGCCTTCGGCGAAGACGGCCCCTTTCGCACCGTCGCCGCCTACACCCAGGCCTACACGCAGGCCCAGGTCATCATGGCGGAGGTGCCTTACGACGCGTCGGTGAAGGTGCTCGGCCGAATCATTCGCACGCGGGTCGTCGCTCCCACCGGGAATTGGGTGGCGAACTATCGCGTCAATGCGAAGTGGACGTAAGAGGCTCAATTGTATAGCGATGCCTCTCGACGCTAGGATTCAAGTGGTTACTCAATTGAAGCGAGCCACATTGATTTCAGCGTCCGCTATCAGGGGGTGAACCGTGACTAGATGGCTAGACATAGTGCAGGCAGCATCAACCTATAGTCTCGCCGTTGCGCCTTTTGCTACCATAGTTACCTCGGTGATTTCGTGCAAAGCTGATGACGATTCTTACCGGACACCGGATGCGAGTGATGTTCAAAAGCGGAACATGTGCGAAGAATTCGTATTCTCCGAACCAGCTCCGAGCGAATCGGACTGCTGCGTGGCCGATCCTAACAGAGGATACTGTGACATCGACGTCATAACGTCATGTGTGTACCAGAAGAGACGCGGATGTCTATATTCCTGGAGCGAGTTCTGTGTCATTGAAGCGGAAATATGTTGGTCTGCCTGCAGCACGTCAGACTTGTGCAGGAACGAAACTTAGAAGTCTGAGCCGCAATGGACATCATACTATCGATAGATCGGAGTGCATTTGTCGGCAAGCTGAATAGCTGGTCGTGTCCCCACTCGGGGGCGATTCGTTGGGCCCACTTCGGTCAACTGCCCGTTTTCTTGACGTGATCGCCAGGCAAGGCGGACATGCGGCCTAACCACGGAGGGGCTCATGCCGCGCGCGAAAACAGGTCGAAAGAAGAAGGAACGCTTGAATGAATGGCAACCACCGCTTGAACAGCTGTGCTGCGAGAAAGGATCGCAGTGACAGTTGCACCCGGGAGCCCTCCGCGCAAGACGCGGCGATGGTACCGGAGCGGCGCCGCTAGTTCGGCGGAACTGAGCGTTTGAAACAGTAGTTGTATAGTTTAGCGTGATTTCGTTCGGAACACACACCGCCCCCGCCGGCCCAACTCGGCCGCATTGACGCACGCAGTGCGCGCCTCCCTGTGCCGCGTCAGGCGGCGCGTCTCAAGTCG